>JBKKAQ010000058.1:0-6276 GCA_046714555.1 Sphingomicrobium sp.
ATGTTGCCCCCGCCTTCGGTCAGGCAGTAAACCGAAACAAGCGGGATTCAGAAGCGCTTCTCGAACAGCTAAGGAATTCCTTCGGGTAGATTTTGGACCACCCCGACCGAAATGCGGACCGAATGCCGGGTGTCGAGTTCGCTTGGTGGTTGCTGGCACTGCAAGGTGACGACCGCGCCGAACGGATCGATGATATTCGCTCGGCACTCGCGAACCCGATCGAAATAGGCGTTCGCGCTGAACCGCCGGTCGATTACCGTCGACATGTCGGACACGAGTGGCCCCATCAAGGCCCAATGCAGCGCCCCCGCGTGGAACAGGGGCATCACCGAAAAATGCCGCTCGCCCGGCTGGGCCGAAAACACGTCGCGATACCGAAGCCCGCCGAGAATGAACGAGAATTGCGACAGCAGCACGCCCTTGGGAAGCCCGGTGGTTCCGCCGGTGTAAAGGATCGCGCCAGTATCGGAGGCTTGGCATTCGGGCAGCACGACCGGCTCTTCGAGCTCGGCGGTGAGTTCCTCGAACGGGCGGTGGGGAGCATGATCGTCGCCGACGACAAAGACCTCGACCGCGGACTTTTCGGCAAAATCGAGCTGGTCGAACTGGGACCGGCACTCGGTTTCGGTGACGAACAGCCGAATTCCCGAATCGCGGATCGTGTAGGTCAGATCGTCGCCCCTCAAGGCGGCGTTGATCGGCACCCAGATCGCTCCGGCACGGGCGCAGCCGAAGCACATCAGCACCTGTTCGACGGCGTTGAACATCAGCGTTCCGACCCGGTCACCTTTGGCCACTCCGCGCGCGACCAGATTCATGGCGATCGCCTTCGATTCGCGCTCGAGCTGATTGAATGTGAGCGACACGCCCGAAATCTCCGCAAACAGCGCGTCGCCATGTTCGCCGGCCTTGGCGACAGCCAGCTCGCCCAGCGTTTCCCAGGGAATATTCCGGCCAAGCACCGTGATCATGATGTCATTTGTCCGCTTCCTGATTCGCTCGCGGCGCGTCGGCGCTACTGCTCACTATGCCCGGCGTGAAGTTGAGCGGCAGGGTCGTCACCCCGCGCATGTTGAGTCCGTCGCGCCAGTCGAGCGCGGGTTGGGCAAGCGACACATTCTCGAGCCGGGTGACAAGCTTGGACAGCGCAATTTCGGCCTCGAGCCCGGCAAGCGGGGCGCCGATGCAGAAGTGGAGACCCTGGCCGAAAGTCAGATGGCGATTGCCCGTTCGTTCGATGTCGAACCGGTCCGGATCGCGGAATTGTGCCGGGTCGCGATTGGCTGCACTGACCATTGCGAACACCCTTTCGCCCGCCCGCAAGGTCTTACCGTCGAGCTCGTGGTCCTTGCCGACAACCCGGACCACCGCTCCGATCGGCCCGTCAAAGCGCAAGCACTCGGCGGCCGCCGAGCGCGCCAGCTCGGGCCGGTCACGAAGTTTGCGAAGTTCGCTCGGGTGCTTGATAAAACTGATCAAACCATTGCCGATAAGGTTGGCGGTGGTCTCCTGGCCGCCAAAGAAAATCAGCATGCAATAGGCAAGCAATTCGTCTTCCTCGAGCGCCCCGTCGCGAACGCTTTCGATCAGCAGCGTGGTCAGGTCGTCACCGGGATCGGCGCGCTTAGACGCGACGAGATCGGCGAAATATCGCTCCATTCCGACCGCCGCGGCTTCGGCCCGGGCATAGCGCCCGGTCACGCCTTGCGCCTGGCCGAGAAATAATTGCAGTTCATTGGTGTAATGGGTCAGCGTGGCAAGGTCGCTTCGCGGCGCGCCGAGCATGTCGAGAATGACATAGCCCGGTAGCCGGAGCGAAAATTCCTCCATCAGCTCGACCGAACCGCGGGTGATGAAGCCGTCGATCAGCGAGTCGACCAGACTGCTGATCCTCTCGCGCAGGCCAGCCATCGCCTTTTGCGCAAGCGGTGCCCGCATCACCTGGCGAAGCCGGCCGTGATCGGGTGGCGATCGAAATACGATCCACAGCGGGATATATTGGCGCAGCGTCTTGATTGTTTCGGCTTTTGCAGGACTGAGGCTGTCGAAGAACGGGCGCATCCGCGAAGCCGAATATGTCTCGTCGTTCTCCAGCGCGGTCTTGACGTCGGCATAGCGAGTCAGAAGCCATGCCTTCAGCTCGGGGCTCCAGTAGACCGGTTCCTCGGAGCGAAGCTGATCGAGCAGAGCATAAGACGAGGCGGTGGAAAGCGCGTCTAGATTGAACCGAGTCGCCATCGAACCCCCTTTAGCGAGCCGTAACGAAGTCGCGATCGTTTAACACGCAATTGTTTGCTTGGCTCGCGTTCAGCGGAGCGGGATTGGCTGCTCCTGTGTCGGTCATCAACCGCCCTTGTGCAGGATGATGACCGAACAGGCAGCCTCGTCGAAACCGATCACCCCTCCACCGTTTTCAGCCAGCGCCCATTCGGCGTCGCGAACCTGCCGCGGACCCGCTTCGCCGCGCAATTGCATCACCAGTTCGTCGATCATCGACAGGCCGGTGGCGCCGACCGGATGTCCCTTGCTGACCAGACCGCCCGAAAGATTGATCGGAATCCGGCCACCAAGCGCGGTTTCCCCAGATTCGACAAGGGCGCCGCCGCGACCCGGGGGACAGAAGCCGAGCATTTCGGACTGATATATTTCGCAAAACGAGGTCGCGTCATGCACTTCGGCAAGGTCGATATCGCCCGGTCCGATCCCCGCTGCGGCGTAAGCCCGGTTCGCCGCCGTCATCGACAGCCCCGGCTCGCTCAGGTCGCGATATTTGCCACCGCTCAGCGTTGAAGCCGCGATTCGCACCGCGCGGCTGCGCGCTCGCTCGGGCAGCCGTTGCAGAAAGGCGCTCGAGCAGACCAGCGCCGCCGCGGCCCCATCGCCGATCGGCGCGCACATCGCTCGCGTCAGCGGGAATGTCACCGGCTTGTCGGCGAGCACTTCGTCGGCGCTCATTGCAAAGCGATATTGCGCCTTGGGATTGTCCGCCGCGATGCTGTGGTTCTTGGCCGCGGCGAGCGCCATCTGGCGTTGGGTCGTGCCATGCGCCTCCATGTGCCACAGCGCCTGCATCGCATAGGTATCCATGAAGATGGTGCGGTCGGGGGCAGGCTCGAACGGCTTGCCGACCGCAACCCCTGCGTCCCGGTAATAGGAGCGCCACTCCTCGGGATCATATTGGTCGATCCCGCCATCGAACAGGGCGGAAGTCTTGGCGGGCGCGGCCGGATTGAAGGTGCGCTCGACTCCGATGGCAAGGCTGAGATCGCTCTGCCCGCTCAATATATCCTTCCATGCCCCGTGCAGCGCCATCGAAGCGGTCGCACAGGCCCCCTCGACATTGATGATCGGCACTCGTTCGGGAAATAGGCCTTCGCGGACGAGGGGGGTGAAGCACACTTGCCCGCGAACGCTGCCCTGGCCATCGGTCCACATGCCGCAATTGCCGAACCACGCCGCTTCGATGGCGCTGCCGTCATCGAGCCCCGAGTCGCCCAGCGCGCCGAGATAGGCCTCGCGCGTCAGCTCCTTGAGCGAACGGTCGGGAAACCGCCCGAAAACTGTCGAAGAACAGCCGATGATATAGACTTCCGCCATCACGATACCTTTCGCCAATACAGCTCTCGTAGTTCCTTTTTAAGGACCTTGCCCAGTGCATTTGCGACGAAAGTCGTCACGCAATCCGAGATACGAAAGCCATCGGGTCTTCCCAGCCTGCTGTTCGCCCAGGCGAGTACTCCCTGCGATCGGCATCGCCGCGCGGAATCACGAAGGCGAGCGGAGGGTTTGGCCACATTTAGAATGCGGCGCGCCGATCGCCGTGACATCCTGCCCTGCCGGATGCCTGGGGACGATCACTTCGATATCGGCTGGAAAGACATTGCGGCGAGGTGAAGCTTGATGATTTCGAGCATCATGCGGTCGATTGGGCTCGCCAGCGCGTCATCAGGGCGCAATAAAAAACGGCGGCGTCTCTCGACGCCGCCGTTCTCGTTTGGGTTGAACTCGACTTAGAGCTCGTTCGACACTTCGTTGAAGGTCGTGCCGAGAGCGGTACCGATGCCCTGCATCGCGCTGATCGCGGCAACCGCGATGAGAGCGGCGATCAGGCCGTATTCGATTGCAGTCGCGCCCTTGTTATTTTTGATCAGCTTGAGAAACTTCGCCATCTCTGGTCTCCTTGGGTTCCACATCCGGGGTTCTTCCCCACCGTTCGCAGTCCAGTGCGTGCGGTCGACCTGTGAAATAGGACACATCGGTTGAGAAAGTTTTAAGATCGGGAGTTAAGCCGCGTTAACCGGCAAAATTTTTTCAAGGCTCCCTTACCCGTCGATTTGCTCCTCATTGCTCTTCGAGCAACTCGTCGATCTGGTCGAACAGGTCGCGGAGCGCGCGCGTTCCCTCGCTCCATTCGTCCGGCACTGGGCTTTGCCGGCGCTGCTCGGCGGGGCGCTGTACAGAGGGGGGTGGCGGAACCCGGAACTGGTGCGGCAGCCGCGGACCCGGGCGGCCATCCACGCTCAGCGCCGGGACCATGAACGCTCGCCAGATTCGCGCCGGAGCGGTTCCGCCGCTGACATCGCCGAGCGACTTGTCGTCGTCGTGCCCGACCCACACCCCGACCACCAGATCGCCCGCGAAGCCGACGAACAGGGCATCGCGATTGCCCTGGCTGGTCCCGGTCTTGCCGAAGGTCGGCACCGCAAGCGCCGCTCGGCGCCCGGTGCCGCGATTGGTCGCAGCCCATAACAGATCGAGCATCGGCGCCCAGTCGCGCTGGGGGTCGAGCGATCCGCCGCGTTCGAACAAGGCTCCGATGCGACCGTCCTCGCCCGCCGCCGCCAGGCCGCGCGGTTTGACCGGATAACGGCCGCCGGCGATCGCCGCATAGGCCGCGGTCAATTCGACCAAACTGACGCCCGCGGTTCCCAGAGCGATGCTCGGGCTGTCCGGCAAGCTGGAGGAGATGCCGAGGTCACGCGCGGCGCGAAGCACATTGCCGCGCCCGACTGCCTCTGACAATCGCACTGTCGCGGCATTGCTCGACCGGGCGAACGCCTCGCGCAGGGTGATATCGCCGTGATAAATTCCGTCGCTGTTGGCCGGGGACCATCCGTCGATCGTCACCGGCCGGTCCGAAATCATGCTGTCGGGGCGATAGCCCGCGCGCATCGCGGCGAGATAAACGAACAATTTGAACGCCGATCCGGGCTGGCGGCGCGCCTGGGTGGCGCGGTTGAACGACGAAGATTTATAGCTTCTTCCGCCGAGCATCGCGACCACCCGCCCGTCGGGTCTCATCGCAACGAGCGCCGCCTGGGCCGTTCCGATCTGCGCCTGGTTGATTGCTCGAACCGCGATCTTCTGAAGGTCGGCGTCAAGCGTGGTCGGCACCCGCGCCTCGCCAAAACCGCCTTCGAACGCCCTTTGCGCCGCCGGGGCAACCCAGTCGGCGAAATAGGTCCCGGTCGGCACCCGTCCGGCCGAACCGATCGGGCGCGCCGCAACCGTTGCAAGCGCCCGCGCGCGGCTGATCGCCCCGGTTTCGGCCATGGTCGCAAGCACCAGCCGGCTGCGCTTCTGGGCGAGCGCGAGGTTCCGCGTCGGGGCAAGCCGCGACGGCGCATGGACCATCCCCGCGAGCATCGCCGACTGGGCGAGGTTGAGCGCCTCGGGATCGCGCCCGAAATAATGGCGCGCCGCTGCGCGAAGCCCATAGACCCCGTCGCCATAATAGATGCTCGACATGTAGCGCGACAAGATCTCGTCCTTGGTCAGCCAGCCTTCGAGCCAGAAGGCGATGATCATTTCCTGCGCCTTGCGCTTGAAGCTTCGGTCGCTCGACAGGAAGCTGGTCTTGGCGAGCTGCTGGGTGATCGTGCTTCCGCCCTCGCGAACCCCGCCGGCGCGCAGATTGGCGGCCATCGCGCGGCCGATCGCGCGCGGGTCGATTCCCCAGTGGCGGTAGAAGCGCCGGTCCTCGATCGCCACGAACGCCGCGGGAGTCAGCGGGTTGAGCCTTGCCGCTTCGACCGGGGCTTCCTTTACCGCTCCGCGCCGGGCGATCGGACGCCCCTCGCTCGACAGAAGCAGCATCGCCGGCTCGGGCAAGGGCTCGAGCGCCCGCGACAAGGGCGCGGTCACCACCAGCCACAGGATCGTCAGCAGCAACAGCGCCGAAATTGCGTTGAAAACGAGCTTCCACCTCTTGCCGCGCAACCCCGCCGGCTGCGCAGGCGCCGGAGCGGGCGCGAGCGGGTCGGGCAGTTCCTCGAC
>JBKKAQ010000059.1:0-7464 GCA_046714555.1 Sphingomicrobium sp.
CCGACTCCCTGATGCCGTGGCACGGCGCCTAATATCCCCTACCAGGCTATGAAAAGGCCGCGGGCCAGGCGGCGGGCGCTCCACCCCCCGCGCCCGCCGCTGCGGCGCCCCCGAAGGTCGAGGCCAAGGCTCCGCCGCCCCAGCCGAAGACGACCGACACGACCGCCCAGACCGGCGCCAGCCAACCCACCAACGCCGTCGCCGAAGCCGAAGCGCGCAAGTCCGCGGCCGCCAAGGCGGGCAATTCGGGCGGCAAGGCAACCGCTACCGCCGAACCCAAGCCGGGGCGCAAGCCCAGGACACCCAAGCCATGACCACCCGCGTCGAAATCGCAACTCTCCCCGATGCGGGCGACAAGCCGACACCCGGGGACGAGGCGATCAACAATTACACGATCAACTTCGGCCCGCAGCATCCCGCGGCTCATGGGGTGCTCCGGCTGATCATGGAACTGGACGGCGAGATCGTCGAGCGGGTCGACCCGCACATCGGGCTACTCCACCGCGGCACCGAGAAACTGATCGAGTACAAGACCTACGCCCAGGCGCTGCCTTATTTCGACCGGCTCGATTATTGCTCGCCGATGTGCATGGAGCACAGCTTCGTCCTCGCGGTGGAGAAACTGATGGGGCTCGAGGTGCCGATCCGCGCTCAATACATCCGCGTGCTGATGGCCGAGTTGACCCGAATCTCGAACCATATGCTCAACCTTGGCGCGCACGTCATGGATGTCGGAGCGATGACCCCCAATCTGTGGCTGTTCGAAGTGCGCGAGGACACGCTGCAATTTTACGAGCGGGTGTCGGGCGCGCGGATGCACGCCAATTATTTCCGCGTCGGTGGGGTCCACCAGGATTTGCCCCCCAAATTGCTCGCCGACCTCGCCGACTGGCTCGATACATTCCCGAAGATTTTCGAGGACGCGATCAGCCTCGTCGCCGACAACCGCATCTTCAAGCAGCGCAATGTCGATATCGGATTGGTCACCAAGGAAGACGCGGTCGCCTGGGGCTTCTCCGGTCCGATGATCCGCGCGGCGGGGATCCCGTGGGACATCCGCCGCTCGCAACCGTACGAAGTCTATGAGCGAATGGAATTCGACATTCCGGTCGGTACTCGCGGCGATTGCTACGACCGCTTCATGATCCGGGTCGAGGAGGTCCGCCAGTCGGCGCGGATCATGCGCCAATGCCTTAACGCGATGCCCGTGGGCCCGATCGGAAGCCTCGATCGCAAGGTCTTCCCGCCCTCACGCGCCGACATGAAGCAGTCGATGGAAGCGATGATCCACCACTTCAAGCTCTACACCGAAGGCTATCACGTCCCCGCGGGCGAAGTGTACGTCGCGACCGAAAGCCCCAAGGGCGAGTTTGGGGTCTACCTGGTCGCCGACGGGACCAACAAGCCCTACCGCTGCAAGAGCCGCCCGACGGCGTTCAGCCATCTACAGGCGATGGACTTCATGATGAAGGGCCACATGCTCGCCGACACGACCGCGGTCCTCAGCGCCATCGACGTCGTTTTCGGGGAGTGCGATCGCTAGATGGCTGATCTCGCTCACATCCCCGACGAGGCCGAAACCCGCGCGCGCTGGGGCAGTTTCGCCTGGTCTCCGGCCAACGCCAAGGCGGCCGCCGAGATCGTCTCGCGCTATCCGCCGGGGCGCCAGGCCTCCGCCTCGATCCCCTTGCTCGACCTTGCCCAGCGCCAGGTCGGCGAGGAGACTCATACCCAAGGGTGGCTGCCGGTCCCAGTGATCGAATTCGTCGCGCGCGAGCTCGCCATGCCCCCGGTGCGCGTGCTCGAAGTCGCCAGCTTCTACACCATGTTCAACCTTGCCCCGGTCGGCCGTTTCCATGTCCAGGTGTGCGGCACCACCCCATGCCTGCTGCGCGGGTCGGACGCCGTGCTTTATGCCTGCTACAAGCGCGGGCTGAAAAAGGGCGAAACCACCGCCGACGGGATGTTCACCTTGACCGAGGTCGAATGCCTTGGCGCCTGCGCCAACGCACCGATGGTCCAGATCAACGACGATAATTATGAGGATCTGACCGAAGCCAGCATGACCTCGGTGCTCGAGGCGCTGGCAAGTGGTGAAAAGCCGAAACCCGGCCCGCAAATCGACCGTCAGACGAGCTGCCCGGCAGGCGGCCCGACCAGCCTGAGGAAAATGGCCGAGCGCAATTATGATTATCGCGGAGCGCGCGCATGAGCATCGCCGCAATCCTCGTCGCATTGGTCGCGGCGTTCCTCGTGTTTCGTTTTGTCACGGGGATGATCAAGTTTGCGGTTCTCGGGCTGATCCTGCTCGCCGCGCTTTATTTCTTCAGACAGGGGTTCGGCGCATGAGCACGATCATCCGAATCCTCATCGGTATCGTGGTGATCGCCATCGCCTTCAAGATTCTCAAGGGGATCCTCGGCCTCGCGATCGGAATCGCGCTCGCCGCGGCCCTGTTCTTCGGTGCGAAGAAATTGCTCGGAGGGCCCGATGCTCGCTGACAAGGATCGCATCTTCACCAATGTCTATGGCTTCCAGTCGCCCGGGCTGAAGGCGGCGCAGTTGCGCGGCGACTGGGATCGGACCGCCGACCTGATCAAGCGCGGCGAGGATTCGATCGTCGAGGAGATCAAGTCCTCCGGGCTTCGCGGGCGCGGCGGCGCGGGCTTCCCGACCGGAATGAAGTGGAGCTTCATGCCCAAGGCGCCGACCCCGGGGCGTCCCAATTTCCTCGTCATCAATGCCGACGAGTCCGAGCCGGGAAGCTGCAAGGATCGCGAAATCCTTCGCCACGACCCGCATAAATTGATCGAGGGCGCATTGATCGCCGGTTTCGCGATGCGCGCGCGCGCGGGCTATATCTACGTCCGCGGAGAATTCATCCGCGAGACCGAGGCGCTTCGTGCCGCGGTGGCCGAGGCCTATTCCGCCGGGCTGCTCGGCAAGAATGCCGCGGGTTCGGGCTTTGATTTCGACCTGTTCGTCCACCGCGGCGCCGGGGCCTATATCTGCGGCGAAGAAACCGCGATGCTTGAAAGCCTCGAAGGCAAGCCCGGCAAGCCGCGGCTGAAGCCCCCGTTTCCCGCCGGAGCCGGGCTCTACGGCTGCCCGACCACGGTCAACAACGTCGAATCGATCGCGGTCGTCCCGACCATCCTCCGCCGCCGCGCTGCCTGGTTCAAGAGCTTCGGGCGCGAAAATAACAGTGGGACAAAGCTGTTCCAGCTTTCGGGGCACATCAACACCCCCTGCGTCGTCGAGGAAACGATGTCGATCAGCTTCCGCGAACTGATCGATCGCCACGGCGGGGGGGTTCGCGGAGGCTGGGACAATCTGCTCGCGGTGATCCCCGGAGGCTCGTCGGTCCCGCTCGTTCCGGCTATTGAAATCATCGACGCGCCGATGGACTTCGACGGGTTGAAGGCATTGGGTTCGGGGCTCGGCACCGCGGCGGTGATCGTGATGGACAAGTCGACCGACATTGTCCGCGCGATCAGCCGTCTATCCTACTTCTACAAGCATGAAAGCTGCGGCCAGTGTACTCCGTGCCGCGAGGGCACCGGCTGGATGTGGCGAACGATGGAGCGGCTGCGCACCGGCGACGCCGAAGTCGCGACGATCGACCGGCTGTTAGACGTCACCAAGCAGATCGAGGGCCACACGATCTGCGCGCTTGGCGACGCCGCCGCCTGGCCGATCCAGGGCCTGATCAAGCACTTCCGCCCCGAACTCGAACGGCGCATCGCCGAGCGGACCGGCAAGGCGATGCTCGAGGCGGCGGAATGATCGCGCTGACGACCCGCTTCTCCGTTCGTCCTCAGCCTGTCGAAGGCGTATGGGCCTGCGCAAGACGCCCTTCGACTACGCGCTTCGCGCTTCTCAGGCCGAGCGAGAAATTTTCACACCCGGGACTCGCCAATGCCTAAGCTGACTGTCGACGGCATCGAGCTGGAAGTTCCGCGGGGCGCCACCGTGCTTCAGGCTTGCGAGCTTGCGGGCAAGGAGATCCCGCGCTTCTGCTATCACGAGCGGCTGTCGATCGCTGGCAATTGCCGGATGTGCCTGGTCGAGGTCGCTCCCGGGCCGCCCAAGCCGCAGGCGAGTTGCGCGCTTCCTGCCGCCGAGGGCCAGGCGATCCGAACCGACAGCGCGATGGTCAAGAAGGCGCGCGAAGGGGTGATGGAATTCCTGCTTATCAACCATCCGCTCGACTGCCCGATCTGCGATCAGGGCGGCGAATGCGATTTGCAGGACCAGGCGATGGCCTATGGCCGCGGGCACTCACGGTTCGACGAGAACAAGCGCGCGGTCGACGACAAATATATGGGGCCGATCGTCAAGACCGCGATGACCCGCTGCATTCAGTGCACCCGCTGTGTCCGCTTCGCCGAGGAAGTTGCAGGAGTGCCCGAGGTCGGAATGCTCTACCGCGGCGAGGACATGCAGATCACCGCATATCTCGACCGGGCGCTGACCAGCGAATTGTCGGGCAATCTGGTCGATTTGTGCCCGGTCGGCGCTCTGCTCGCCAAGCCGTACAGCTTCGAAGCGCGGCCATGGGAATTGCGCAAGGTCCCCGGAATCGACGTCATGGACGGCGTCGGAACCAACATCCGGTTGGACGTCCGCCAACGCCAGGTTATGCGAATTCTTCCGCGGATCAACGAAGCGGTCAACGAGGAATGGGCGCACGACAAGACCCGCCACCATGTCGACGCGCTGGTGCGGGGCCGGCTCGACCGGCCGTGGATCCGCGAAGACGGCAAATTGCGCGAGGCGGGGTGGAGCGAGGCGCTCGGCCTATTCGCGGAAAAGATCAAGGCCGCGGGTCCGAAGGTCGCGGCGATCGCCGGCGACTTGCTCGATGCCGAGACGATGTACGCCGCAAAAGTGCTTCTCGCCGGGCAGGGCTCGACCTTGCTCGAAGGCCGTCAGACCGGGCTCGATTATGATGTTACCAGCCTTGCCGCGGTGGCGTTCAATTCGACCATCGCCCGGATCGAGAGCGCCGACGCGATCCTGCTGGTCGGGACCAACCCGCGCTGGGAAGCGCCGCTGGTCAACACGCGGTTGCGCAAAGCCGTTCGTCGCGGCGCCAAGGCGTTCGGTATCGGGCCGGCGGTCGACCTCGGCTTTCCGCTCGAATGGCTCGGCGACGATCTGTCGCTGCTCGCCAAGCTGCCCAAGGCGCCTGCCGCGGCGTTCACCGATGCACAGCGACCCGCGCTGATCCTCGGCGCGGGCGCGCTCGCCAAGGGTGCGCTCGGCGCCGGGTTGAAGGCGGCCGAGGCGCTCGGCCTGGTTCGTGACGGCTGGAACGGCTTCAACGTGCTCCACATCTCGGCGGCGCGGATGGCGTCTCTGTTGCTAGGCTATGCGCAGGCCGGCGGGATCGCCGACATCGTCGCCGCCGCACCAGAGGTGTTAATCCTGCTCGGCGCTGACGAGGTCGACCAGTCGCGCTTCGACGGTGCGTTCAAGGTCTATATCGGTCACCACGGCGACAAGGGCGCGGCGGCGGCCGACCTCGTGCTCCCGGCGGCGGCCTATTCCGAAAAGCACGGCATTTTCGTCAATATCGAGGGCCGGGTGCAGCGCAGCGAGCGAGCGACCTTCCCCCCCGGCGACGCGCGTGAGGACTGGACGATCCTTCGTGCCTTGTCCGATATTCTCGGACGCCCGCTGCCGTTCGACCGCTTCGACCAGCTGCGCGACGCGATGATCGCCGAAGTCCCACAGCTCGGCCGCGACGGGCTGATCGACTTGCCCTGGGCGCCACCTTCGCTCGATACCAAGGTCGAGGGCTCGGTGAGCTATGCGATCCAGGATTTCTACCTGACCAACGCGATCTGCCGCGCGAGCCCGACGATGCGCCGCTGTTCAGAGGAACTGCTCCACGGCCAAAGCTATGCGGAGGCGGCGGAATGACTGCGTGGTTCCAGGCGACTTGGATGGGCGAGGGGCTCGGCTGGTTCGTCGCCACCTTGCTTCTGATCCTCGCCATTGCGCTTCCGCTGATGCTTGCCGTCGCGATGGTGATCTATGCCGAGCGCAAGATCTGGGCGGCGATCGCTCTTCGCCGCGGCCCCAACGTGGTCGGACCGTTCGGCCTGCTGCAAAGCTTCGCCGACGGATTGAAGGTGTTCCTCAAGGAAACGATCATCCCGACCAGCGCCAACAAGGGGCTGTTCCTCTTGGCGCCAATCCTCAGCTTCACGGTCGCATTGATCGTCTGGGCGGTGGTTCCATTCGCCCCGGGAATGGTGCTCGCCGATATCAATGTCGGGCTACTCTACGTTCTCGCCGCCTCGTCATTAGGTGTTTACGGAGTGATCATCGCGGGCTGGGCGTCCAATTCCAAATATCCCTTCTTCTCGGCGCTTCGCGCGGCGGCGCAGATGGTCAGCTATGAAGTCTCGATCGGCTTCGTGCTGATCAGCGTGGTGCTCTACGCCGACAGCTTCAATCTCTCGGCGATCGTGCTCGCGCAAAAAGGCAATATACTCGGGCTACTCAACGGCTTCGGTTTCAATCCACTGCTGTTCCCGATGGCGGTGGTGTTCTTCATTTCGTCGATGGCCGAGACGTTCCGTACCCCGTTCGACCTGGTCGAGGCCGAAAGCGAACTCGTCGCCGGGCATCAGACCGAATATTCGTCGATGGCCTTCGCTTTGTTCTGGCTCGGCGAATATGCCAACACGATCCTGATGTGCGCGCTGAACGCGCTGCTGTTCTGGGGCGGCTGGCTTCCGCCGATCGACTGGGCGCCGCTCTACATCGTCCCCGGGATCGTCTGGCTGCTTGCCAAAATGGGCCTGGTGTTCTTCATGTTTGGCTGGGTCAAGGCGACCGTCCCGCGTTACCGCTACGACCAATTGATGCGGCTCGGCTGGAAGGTGTTTCTTCCGCTCAGCCTGATCTTCGTCGTGCTGGTGTCGGGCTGGCTGATGGTCACGCGTTATGGAGCCTTGGCATGAGCCCCGCCCAATTCATCAAGGCCTTTACCTTGTGGGAGTTTCTGCGCGCCCATGCGCTGACCCTGAAATATTTCTTCAAGCCCAAGGTGACGATCAACTACCCATATGAAAAGGCGCCGCAATCACCTCGCTTTCGCGGTGAGCATGCGCTTCGCCGCTATCCCAATGGCGAGGAGCGCTGCATCGCGTGCAAGTTAAGCGAGGCGATCTGCCCCGCTCAGGCGATCACGATCGAGGCCGAGCCGCGCGACGACGGCTCGCGGCGCACCACCCGCTACGACATCGATATGGTCAAATGCATCTATTGCGGATTGTGCGCCGAGGCGTGCCCGGTCGATGCGATCGTCGAGGGTCCCAATTTGGAATTCGCCACCGAAACCCGCGAGGAACTGCTCTACGACAAGGCCAAACTGCTCGCCAACGGCGACCGCTGGGAACAGGCGATCGCCGCCAACCTTGCCGCCGATGCACCCTACCGTTAAGCGCC
>JBKKAQ010000060.1:0-3363 GCA_046714555.1 Sphingomicrobium sp.
GCCCCCTTCGTCACCGGCGCCGCGCTGCGCGCGCTTCGAACCTGATCCTCCCCGGCACAGGGAGGGGGATCCTCCGAGTACGCCATGCCGGGGGCACGGCGGCGCAGGCGGCCGCAGCGTGGTGGAGGGGGCAACGAGACGTCAGCAAACCCCCTCCGTCAGCTACGCTGCCACCTTCCCGTCCCGGGGAGGATCAAGCGCTCCACCTTGCGAAAATCGCGGTCGGGAGAAGCAACCCGCGCGCTTCCTCGCGGACCGCCATCTCGCCGCATTCGACCGTCCCGCCCAAGTCGCCAAAGATCTGCCCGACAAGCTCGCCGATCGCCAGCGCCGACATCCGCACCGCATAAGCGGTCAGCACCAAAAAACGGCTGTCCTGGTCCATCAGCCGCCGGCAATCGCCCAGCAATCGTGCCAGATGCTCCTCGAGCCGCCACATCTCGCCCTCGGGCCCGCGGCCGAACTTGGGCGGGTCGAGCAAGATCCCGTCATAACGCCGCCCCCGCCTGACCTCGCGCGCGCAAAATTTGGCGGCATCGTCGACGATCCAGCGCAGCGGCCGCCCCTCCATCCCCGACAGCAATGCATTGCTCCGCGCCCCTTCGACCGATTTCTTCGAAGCGTCGACATGGACGATCTTCGCCCCCGCCTCGCTCAGCAGCAGGCTGCCGACCCCGGTATAGCCGAACAGATTGAGCACCTCCGCATCATCGGCGCCGCCGGCGATTTTATCGCGCATGAACGCCCATTGCGGGGCCATGTCGGGAAAGAAGCCGAGATGGCGAAACGGGGTCAGCGACGCTGTAAAACGCACCTTCCCGCGCGCCAGCGGCCAGCCGCCCGGAACCGGGCGATGCTGGACCCAGCGGCCTCCCCCCTCCTCGTCCGATCCCGGAATGAAGCTCGCATCGGGGTCCCATTCGGCGATCGCCGGGGGCCACATCGCCTGCGGCTCGGGGCGGACCACCCGGACCTCGCCATAACGCTCATATTTATGGCCATTGCCGCAATCGATCAGCCCCCAATCGGCCCATGGCTCGGCGACAAGGGTGGTGAGCGGCCTCAAGCCGCAAGCGCTTTCGCCGCCCCAATCACCGCCACCGCGACCGGCCCGCGGTGAAGCCCCTCCCCCGCGCCGCGCGCCGCCGCGACATCGACCGCGCGAAGCTCGCCCAATAGCTCCTCGATCGGCATGATCCGCCCGAACAGTTCGACCGACCGAGCGATATGGTCGGCGCGCCCCTGCGCGGTCTCGAGGCTCATCAGCAGCCCCGCCTCGATCTGCGCCCGCGCCCGCCGAACCTCGGCCTCGCTCAGATCCTCGGCGGCCTCGGCGACGATCCGCCGGGCAAGCGCCAATGTCTCGGCCGCCTTGCCGCGGTCGGCCGCGCAGCCCACCGCGAACAGCCCGGTATCGGCGTAACCCTGCGACCAGGCGTAGATGCTGTAGGCAAGCCCGCGCTCCTCGCGAAGCTGCTGGAACAGGCGCGACGACATTCCGCCGCCGACCGCCTGGGTAAAGATCGACAGCGCCGGGATCCCCGGGTCGGTCGCTGCAAGCCCTGGAAGCGCGAAGCTCCAATGCGCCTGCTCGAAGCTTCGCCGATCCTCGCTTCGCCCGCCGGTGAAATGGGCCGGTGCCGGCGGCTCGAACTCCCGCGCTGCCATGTCGCCGAACGAGTCCTCGGCAAGCTTGAGCAGCACCTTCTCATCGACCTTGCCGCTCGCCGCGACGATCAGCCGCGACGGCGCATATTCGCCGGCCATCCAGCCGGTGAGATCGTCGCGGCCGATCGCCCTGACGCTTGCCTCGATGCCAAGCACCGACCGCCCGATCGCCTGCCCGGCGAAGGCCATTTCGAACAAAAGGTCGCCGATCAGATCGTCGGGGGTGTCGAGG
Source organism: Sphingomicrobium sp. (assembly GCA_046714555.1). GTDB lineage: Bacteria > Pseudomonadota > Alphaproteobacteria > Sphingomonadales > Sphingomonadaceae > Sphingomicrobium. The sequence goes on from JBKKAQ010000060.1 coordinate 1,901, forward strand.
CATTCGCCAAGCTCGGACAGCACGACGCTCTTCTCGCGCTCGAGCTCGTCGGCGTCGAACTTCGGAGCGCGCACCAGGTCGGCGATCAGCTCAACCGCGAGCGCAAGATCGCCGGGAAGAATTCGCGCATGGAATGCGGTCTGGTCGCGCGCGGTCCAGGCGTTGAGCGACCCGCCGACATCCTCGATCGCTTCGGCAATGCCCCGCGCATCGCGGGCGCCTGCGCCCTTGAACACCATATGCTCGACCAGATGAGCGAGCCCGCTTTTGCCCTCGGGCTCGGAGCGCGACCCGACCCCGGCGTAAAGCCCGACCGCGGTCGACTGCGCGCCGTCGATCGGGTCGATCGCGATCGTCAGCCCATTGCCCAGCCGATGAAGCGATCCGCTCATTGTCCGTCCTTCGGCGCGTCGCCCGCGCTTAATCGCCCGCGCACCGCGAGCCCATAGATCAGCAGCGCGATTCCGGCGAACAGGAACCACTGGATTGCATAAGCGCGATGATTATTGGCGATGCTGTCGGTCGACGGCGGAGCGCTCGGCTCAAGCCCGGCGAACCCTTTGCTCGACACGAGCCGGCTGATCATCCTCTTGTCGGGGGCGATGATCCCCTCGACCGGGCCGCCTCGCCAGCCCTTGCCGGCGTTGGGATCGGTCGACCAGCCGATGTCGACGCTGATCCCCGGCCCTTCGGCCCCGGTTCGGCAATCGACGATGTGCGAATATCCGCTCTCGCCCTTGATGTTGCGCCCGGCGGTGACCCGCAGCGTGACCGGCTCGAGGCACAGTGCCGACGCCCGCCGGAACAAGGGCGGCTCGCTTGTCGGGATCGACGGAAAGGCGATCGGTTCGAGCGACCGCGCCGCCTCGTAGCGCTCGAGCAGCCTGTCCTTCCAGGCCGCGCGCTGCAACTGCCATATGCCGAGCCCGATCATCGCCGCGACCGCAAGCGCGACGAGGATCGACGGGATCAGTGGCAATCGACGGATCATTCGCTGGTCTTTCCTCCACCCGAGCGGTGGCGATATAATTGGCCGATCAGCATCGACTTGCCCAGCCGAAGCCCGCCGATGGTCAGAGCGATCCCGACCGGAACCCAGACGATTTGCACCCAGTAAGGCGGTGAATATCGAAGCTCGACGATGATCGCTCCGACCGTGACGATCGCTCCGACGATCAGGATCAGGAACGCCGCCGGGCCGTCCCCGACATTGAATTGGACGAAGTCGAGCCCGCACGCGCGGCATCTGGGCGCAAAGCCGATCAGTCCCGCGAACAGGGTCGGCGCTCCGCATTTGGGGCACGCTCCTGAAACCGCGGACTTGACCGCCCCGCCAAGGCGGGCCCGATCAGCCGTGGACCGGTGCTCCCCAGCTGCCCCAGACATAGATCGACACGAACAGGAACAACCACACCACATCGACGAAATGCCAGTACCAGGCGGCGGCCTCGAAGCCGAAATGC
>JBKKAQ010000061.1:0-11546 GCA_046714555.1 Sphingomicrobium sp.
GGGCGGGGGCCGGAACCAGGCGTGGGGCGGGCGGAGTGGGTTCGATTTTGGGCGCGGGGGTCGGCTCGACCTGCGGGGCTTCGCCAATTTCGGGGGCTTGGGCCAAAGGCGGAGCGGCGGTCGAGGCAGCGGATTGGAGCGCAACATCCTCGACCAGCTCCACCTCCATTGCCGGAGGCTCGGACGAATCGGCGACCTGCGCGAGGCTCAGCGACATTGCGGCGATCAACGCGATGTGGAAGACCAGCGCCGCACCAGTTCCGGCAAGCCCGGCGCGGTCGAGATTCATGTCTCGTCCCCGACCGAGACCAATGCGACGCGGTTGAGGCCGGCGCGGTTCAATTCGCCCATCACCCGCATCACCCGGCCGTAATCGAGGGCTTTGTCGGCGCGCAGATAGACCCGGCGGCCTTCGGGCGGAGCAGGGGAGCCGGCGATCGCGGCGAGGCGGGTGCCAAGCGCGGCGTCGGGCACCGCGACATCGTCGATGAAGATCGCTCCGCTGCGGTCGAGCGCGATCTGGACCGGCCTGGCGTTCTGATCGAGCGCTCCGGCGCGGCTTTCGGGAAGGTCGACCGGGACTCCGGCGACGAGCAAGGGCGCGGTGATCATGAAGATGATCAGCAGGACGAGCATCACGTCGACCAATGGAGTGACATTGATGTCGGCCATCGGCGCGCGTCGGCCGCGGCGGCCCCGGCTCGAAGGAAGGCTCGCGCCCATTATGCCTCGACCTCGAGCTCGCGGCTCAAGGTGGCGTGGAAGCGGTCGGCGAAGCGCCCGAGCCGGGCTTCGAGGCGGTCGAGCCCGTGGGTCAGGCGATTGTAGGCGATGACCGCCGGGATCGCCGCGAACAGCCCGATCGCGGTCGCGAACAGGGCCTCGGCGATTCCAGGAGCGACCACCGCCAGCGAAGTATTGTTGGCGTCGGCGATCGCAGTGAAGGCGCGCATGATCCCCCACACGGTTCCGAACAGCCCGACGAACGGCGCGACCGAGCCGACCGTGGCTAGGATGTTGAGCCGGTCCGACAGGCGATCGAGCTGCGCGGCGAGCTCGGCGTTCATCCGCCCGGCGAGCCGCTCGCGGGTTCCCGAGCGGTCGACCGTTCCGCCGCCGGTCGAGCGGCGCCATTCGTCGAGCCCGGCGGAGAGGATCGCGGCGCTCGGCAAATTCTCGGTGCCGCGGCTGGAGTGAAAGGCGTCGATATCCTCGGCGGCCCAGAACGCCTCCTCGAATGCTCCGGTGGCGCGGTTGATCCGGCGGAGGCGAAAGGCGTGGGTGAAGATGATTGCCCAGGTCCAGACGCTCGCGGCGAGCAGGCCGAGCATGACGATCTTCACCACCAGGTCGGCGTGGAGGAACAGGCTCAAGGGGGACATCAGGTCGCCGGTGGCTTCTAGGTTCGGCATCAATTCCCTGTCCGGTTAATCGCGTTGAACCGCTCAACCCAATCGCGGGGCTGTCGGGTGGGCCGGCCGTCGAGGGTAAGGAAGGCGGCGGTGACTTTGGCGTCGGTCAATGTTTCTTGCCCACGCATGACTCGCTGATGAATGACCACCGAGGCGGCGCGGACGATCTCGATCGTGCTGAGGACGAGCAGGTCGTCGCCGAGCCTGGCGGGCCTGAGGTAGCGGATGCCGAGTTCGGCGACCGCATAGACCCCCGACCCGGCGTCGAGCGCGGCGACCTGGTCGATCCCGACGACGCGCAGCATGTCCGATCGGGCGCGCTCCATATATTTGAGATAATTGGCGTAATAGACGATTCCCGCAGTGTCGGTATCTTCGAAATAGACCGTCAGGGCGAAGCGGTGCTGAGGCCCGGCAAAGCCGCCGCGATAGGGTTGGTCGAAGTCGCTCGTCGTCATCGCGATCCCCTTACCCATCGCGGAGTCGCCCGGCAAACCTTGCTATTTTTTCCCGGCACCCGCGATCAGCGCGATGATGCTGCCCTGGGCGAGCGCGACGTCGGCCATGTGCATCCCCCAGCCGGGGAGGAAGAATCCGAACGCTCCGATTTCGCCGCCGATCCGGTCGGTGCGAGCGTCCTTCGGGTTGGCGTTGGTGCGGATCGAAAGATAGCCGCGCGGTCCGTCGGTGACGCAGCGGCCCGAGGCGAGGCCGTGGGTCCTCAGCCAAGGCGAAGGGGGCGGGCCTTGCGACGACCAGATGATCGGTCCGCCGGGGACGGCAAGCGGGGAATGGGCATGCCAATAGCTGTCGAGCGGTTCCCAATCGCTTGAGCCGGGGCGCGCGGGATTGACGCAGGCGACGGTCGCCCCCGGGGTATTGGCGATCCCGAACAAGGCGCCTTCAGGGGGAATATTATTCTCGCGGTAGCTGGTCCAGGCGAGCACGCAGCCCAATTGCCCCGGGCGGCTGCACAAGGGGGTAAAGCGGAAGCTTCCGCCGACCAATTTGCCTTGCGGAACGATGACATTGTAGCCGGGTAGGATCGCCAGCCTGAGCCGGTTGGCGACGGGCTTGCCCTCGATCTCGCGCGCGAGCAGCTGGATCAGCATCGCCGAGCCCTGGCTGTGGCCGATGAGGACGAACGGGCGGTTGGCGTTGCGCGATTTGACGAATTGCCGCCACGCCGAAGCGACGTCGGTGTAGGCCAGCATCGCCGGGCCGCTGATGTCGCCCCCGGTGGCCATCGCGGTAATCGCGGCGAGGGTCATCGAGCGGTAGATCGGAGCGAACGGACGGCACACCTGCGACAATCGAGCGAGCTGAGCCTCGGCGACGAATTTCTCCTCGCCCTCGCCGACGATGAGGTCGCTGTTCAGCCCGCGGTCGCGCGACACTGTCGGATAGACGTAGAAGCAGTCGAGCGGAGCATCCCTGGCGACGGTCGAGCGGGTGGCCAGGCCAAAGCCGGCGGGGTTGAGCACGGTGGTCGCGAGCGGGGTCGAGCAGATGTCGGCGCGGCCGGGGAGGCAGAGCCAGTTCGAGTCTTTCGAATAATCGACCGGGACGGGGGCCTGGGCGGAAGCGGGGGAAGCTGCGAGAAAAGCGGCGACGGCGGCCAGCGCGAGGAGGAATGCTGAAACGAGTTCAGCTTGACGCCTTACCAAATCACGCATCACTTCACTCCGTCGCCGAGGTCGAACAGACCGGTCTGGGCGCCCGCGGGCGGATTGAGCCCGAGATGGGTCCAGCCGCGGCCGTTGAGGCAGCGGCCTCGTGCGGTCCGGGCGATCAACCCAAGCTGAATGAGAAAGGGCTCGATAACGTCCTCGATCGTGTCGCGCGGCTCGGACAAGCCCGCGGCGAGGGTTTCGACCCCGACCGGGCCACCGCTGTAAAGGTCGGCAATCATCATCAGATAGCGGCGGTCCATCGAATCGAGCCCGAGCCCGTCGATCTCTAGCCGGCCCAGCGCCCGGTCGGCGGCGGCCGAGTCGATGCTGGCATTGCCCGCGGCATGAGCGAAATCGCGCACCCGGCGGAGCAGGCGCCCGGCGATCCGCGGGGTCCCGCGCGATCGGCGGGCGATTTCATGCGCTCCGTCCTCGGTCAGATCGGCATTGAGCAGCCGGGCGGCGCGGCGGACGACCTGCTTTAGTTCGGCGACGCTGTAGAAATTGAGCCGGATCGGGATGCCGAAGCGGTCGCGGAGCGGGGTGGTGAGCAGGCCCTGGCGAGTGGTCGCTCCGACCAGAGTGAATTTGGGAAGATCGATGCGGACCGAGCGGGCCGACGGGCCTTCGCCGATCATCAGGTCGAGCGCACGATCCTCCATCGCCGGGTAGAGGATTTCCTCGACCGCCGGGGCGAGGCGGTGAATTTCGTCGATGAACAGGACGTCGCCGTCTTCGAGGTTGGTGAGCAGAGCAGCAAGATCGCCCGACTTGGCGATCACCGGTCCCGAGGTGGCGCGAAAACCGACCCCCATTTCGCGAGCGAGGATTCCCGCGAGCGTGGTCTTGCCGAGACCGGGGGGCCCGAAGAACAGCACATGGTCGAGCGCCTCGCCGCGCGCCTTGGCGGCATTGACGAAGATGCGGAGATTTTCGCGCGCGCCCTGCTGGCCGACGAATTCGTCGAGGCTTTTGGGGCGGAGCGCCGAATCCATGTCGTCGGGCTGGCGCTCGGGAGTGGTGATTCGGTCGGGGTCGCTGCTCATCGGACGCGCCGCGGCGGGCTTAAGGTCGCAAAGGTCACGGAGAAGTTGGACATTCCGGGCCTTGGGTAGGGGAGACCGCCGCCTTCAATGCCAAAATCTATTTTCACCCCGCCGCTCATCGCCGCGATGATGCACATTTGCAGCCGTGTAGGACAGCAGTTCTTGGTGTCCTGCCACTGAGAGCGGGTATCGCCAAGGGGTCAAAGGAGAAGCTGGATCCCCGCTTTCGCGGGGATGGCGGGGGGATGGGTTGGCGATGTGAGAGCGGGTGGCTCACTTGGCCGCTTTCCTGAGCGCCAGCCGGACCAGCGCGTCGAGGGTCGCGCTGGCGCCGAGTTCCTCGCTTGCGGCGGCGACCGCGGCGCTGGCTTCGGCGGGTCTGAAGCCGAGATTGGCGAGCGCGCTGAGCGCGTCCTGGGCGGCGCCGGCACGGGGGACGGGGGAGCCGGCGGCGGCGGCCAGCGCCGGGCTGCCGAGCTTTCCGGCGAGCTCGTTGGCGATCCGCATCGCGAGCTTGGGACCGACCCCGCTGGCGCGCGCGATCATCGCCTTGTCGCCCGCGGCGACCGCCCGGGCGAGCTCGGCCGGGTCGAGCACCGAAAGGATCGCGAGCGCGACCCGGCCGCCGACCCCCTGGACGCTGGTCAGCATGCGGAACGCCTCGCGCTCCCCCGCCGAGCCGAAGCCGAACAGGGTCATCGAGTCTTCGCGGACCTGAAGCTCGGTGAGCAGCATGACTTCGCTGCCGAGGGGCCCGAGCGCATCGAGGGTGCGGGTGCTGGCGAGGATCTGATAGCCGACCCCGGCAACAAGGATCACCGCGCTGTCGGCGGCGGTTTCGGCGAGCGATCCGGTGAGGCGGGCGATCATTGGGTGGGGTCTAGCGCGAGAGCGGTCGAAAGGGAATCGTCACCCTGAACTTGATTCAGGGTCCATGGTCGAGGGGTGCGGCGCGGTCGGCGGGATGGATGCTGAAACAAGTTCAGCATGACGGGGTGGGAAGGGATCCACGTCGGGGCCTGGATGCTGAAACACGTTCAGCATGACGGGAAGGGGCGAGTCAGCTTGAGGGTGCGGAGAGCGGGTCGAAGCCGAGGCCTATCGCGAGGTCCAGCCAGTGAGGATTATCGGATTCGACAAGGTTGACCTTTCCATTGGCGATGCCAGCGCTTAAGCTGCTTTTCGCGCCCGATCGCGCTGACCATGTCTTCGAACATTTCGAAACGGGCGAGGCGATGGACCCGGTAGTGGGTAGTGAAGCCTTTGGTCTGGCCTTGGCGATGGCGATGGAGCCGCGCCATCAGGTTTGAGGTGACCCCGATGTACAGCGTGCCGCGAGGCGCGCTGGCGAGAAGGTAGACGCAGGGTTGCTTGTCGGGCACGCGCTCTTTGTCGCATTGCAATGCTGTCGCGGCAATGGATGCTGAAACAAGTTCAGCATGACGGGTCAGGGGATGCGGCGCGCGCTTGCCAAATGGTGGGCGTGGGTGATGGCGACGGCGAGGGCGTCGGCGGCGTCGGGGCCGGTGACCCTGACCCCGGGGAGGAGGCGCTGGACCATTGCGTGGATCTGCGCCTTTTCGGCTTTCCCGGTGCCGACAACGGCTTTCTTGACCAGCCGCGTGGCATATTCGCCGACCGGGATCCGCGAGCGCGCGGCGAGCATCAATATCACTCCGCGCGCCTGGCCGAGCTTGAGGGTCGACTGGGGGTTGGTGTTGACGAACACCTCCTCGACCGCGCTGCTGTCGGGGCGGTGTTCGGCGAGGAGAGCCTCGAGCTGGCGGGCGAGCTCGGCGAGGCGCTCTGGGAGCGGGGTTGCCGGGCTGGTCCTGATCTGACCGTTGGCGAGGTGCGAGAGCCGGTTGCCGTCGGCGCGGATCAGCCCCCAGCCGGTGGTTCCGAGCCCGGGATCGAGGCCGAGGATGATCATAAGTCCTCCCCGAAGCGGGGAGGGGGACCATGCACAGCATGGTGGAGGGGAGGGCGTGCATCGCGGAGAGCCCGCTCCACCACCGAGCTTCGCTCGCCGGCCCCCCTCCCCGTTTCGGGGAGGATCTTCAAGCCAGCCGCTCCAGGACTTCGTCGCTGACTTCGTAATTGCCCCAGACCTGCTGGACGTCATCGTCCTCGTCGAGCGCGTCGATCAGCTTCAGAAGAGTCGCGGCGTCGGCTTCCTCGACCGCGATGCTGGTTTGCGGGCGCCAGGCGAGCTTGGCGCCCTGGGGCTCGCCGAGGATCGGTTCGAGCGCCCTGGCGACTTCGTGGAGGTCGCCCAGGTCGGTCCAGATTTCATGCCCGTCTTCGGACGAAGTGACGTCGGCCGCGCCCGCGTCGAGCGCGGCTTCGAACAGTTTTTCAGGGCTTCCCGCGCTTGCCGGATATTCGATCAGCCCCATCCGGTCGAAGGCGTGGCTGACCGAGCCCGAGGCGCCGAGATTGCCGCCGTTCTTGCTCACCGCGGTGCGGATATTGGTCGCGGTGCGGTTGCGGTTGTCGGTCAGCGCCTCGATGATCAGGCTGACCCCGCCGGGGCCGAAGCCTTCGTAGCGGATTTCCTCATAGGTTTCGGCATCCGACGCCGAGGCCTTGCTGATCGAGCGTTCGATATTGTCCTTGGGCATCCCGCCCGCGCGAGCGGCGATCACCGCGGCACGCAGCCGGGCGTTCATCGCCGGGTCGGGCAGGCCCGACTTGGCGGCGACGGTAATTTCGCGGCTGAGCTTGGAAAAGGTCGCGGCGCGTTTCCTGTCCTGCGCGCCCTTGCGGTGCATGATGTTCTTGAACTTGCTGTGACCGGCCATGGTCGCATCTCCTCAGGCGAGGCCGAGCGCGGCGCGGTAGGTTTCCATCAGAGCGTCGGCTTCCTGGCGGACATGGCTTTCGAGCCGGCGCAGGCGGACGATCGCGCGCATCGTCCTGGTGTCGTAGCCGCTCGACTTGGCTTCGGAATAGACGTCGCGAATGTCGTCGGCCATGCCCTTTTTCTCTTCCTCGAGACGTTCGATCCGCTCGATGAACAGCCGCAACTGATCCGCCGCGACATTGCCTTCCGCCATGCTTGACTCCGATTTTGAAATTGAGAGCGCAGGCTCTAGGCGAGCGCGGCTGGAGGCTCAAGCGGCTTGGCGCTCCAGCGACTTGTGGGCTCAAGCCGGTTGAACGCCCGGGCGGGGCCGCTATGGCGAGCGCAATCGAACCGGGAGATTGGCAAAGTGACGGGACTGATCGGGCCGCGCGGCCGCAAGGTCCGGATCCTCGCGACGCTCGGGCCGTCGAGCGACACCCCCGAGATGATCGCGCGATTGGTGGAAGCGGGCGCCGACGCCTTCCGCATCAACATGAGCCACGGCGAGCAGGCCGACAAGGCCAGATTGATCGAGGCGATCCGCGCGCTCGAGGGCAAATATGGCCGGCCGACGACGATATTGTTCGACCTCCAGGGGCCCAAATTGCGGGTCGGGGATTTCGAAGGCGGGTCGGCGATGCTCGAGGCGGGGGCGAGCTTCATCCTCGATTGCGACCCGGCGCTGGGCGATTCGCGCCGGGTAGAATTGCCCCATCCCGAACTGTTCGAGGCGGTCAGTGTCGGCGACCGGTTGCTGATCGACGACGGCAGGATCCGGCTCGAGATCAGGTCGGTCGAGCCCGGCAAGATCGAGGCGCGGGTCGAGGTCGGCGGCAAGGTTTCGAACCACAAGGGTGTCAATGTGCCCGACGTGCTGGTGCCGATCCCCGCGCTGACCGACAAGGACCGGTCGGACCTGGTCTTCGCGCTCGACCAGGGGGCCGACTGGATTGCCTTGTCGTTCGTCCAGCGGCCCGAGGACGTCGCCGAGGCGCGTGCGCTGATCGGCGACCGCGCCGCGCTGCTCGCCAAGATCGAGAAGCCCGCGGGGATCGATCGGCTCGACCAGATCCTCGAACTGTCCGACGCGGTGATGGTCGCTCGCGGCGATCTGGGGGTCGAGCTTCCACCCGAGGGGGTGCCGCCGCTGCAGAACCGGATCATCGCCAGCGCTCGCCAGTTCGGCAAGCCGGTGGTGGTCGCGACCCAGATGCTCGAATCGATGATCGTCTCGCCGACCCCGACGCGAGCCGAGGTCAGCGACGTCGCCAATGCGGTCTATGACGGGGCCGACGCGATCATGCTTTCGGCCGAAAGCGCGGCGGGACAATATCCGGTCGAGGCGGTGGCGATGATGGACCGGATCGCCAAAAGGGTCGAAGCCGACCCGGTCTATGCCGCGCGGATTCATTTCACCAAGACCACGGTCGAGCCGACCACCGCCGACGCGCTCGCCGGATCGGCGCGGCAGATCGCGGCGACGGTCTCGGCCACCGCGATGGTCTGTTATACGAGCTCGGGCTCGACCGCCCGGCGGATCGCCCGCGAGCGGGCGTCGGTGCCGATCCTGGTGATGACCGCGTCGATCGCCGTCGCCCGGCGGCTCGGTCTGTTGTGGGGCGCGCACGCGGTTCACACCCGCGACGTGACCAATTTCGAGGAGATGGTCGCCAAGGCCAAGAGGATGGCGCTGCGCCACCGGATCGCCGCGGCCGGCGAGCGGCTGGTGATCATGGCCGGGGTGCCGTTCGGGACGGCGGGGTCGACCAATGTGATCCATGTGGTCAAGCTGGTCGGCGACGAGCTTGAGGATTATGGGTAAACACGCAATCGAGCCTTGCGAGACCCCTCCGCCATGCTTCGCCTGGTCCCCCTCGCCGTGCCGGGAAGGAATCTAGCGCGCCAGGAGGGCCGGGATTTCGGCGGGGATTTCGCGCGCGAGGAAGCCCAAAGGGGCGATTTTCTTTGCTAGCGAGGCCCCGGCTTCGCCGTGGAGCAGGACCCCCCACAGGCAGGCGGTGAGCGGGTCGGCGCCGCGCGCGAGGAGCCCGCCGACGATCCCCGCGAGGGTGTCGCCGCTGCCCGAAACCCCGAGCCCGGGGCCGCCTCCGCGATAGAGCCAGGCGCGGCCGTCGGGGGCGACGACATGGCTTTGCACCCCCTTGACGAGGGCGATAGAATCGAACCGGTCGGCGGCGGTCCGTCCGCAGGCCAAGGGGTCGGCGGCGACCTCGTCCTCGCCGCAACCGAGCAGTGAAGCCATTTCGCCGTGGTGGGGGAGGAGGATCGGGGGCTGGTCGGCGCGCCGCGCATCCTTGGCGCGAGGCGCGAGCGCGTGAAGCATCGCGGCGTCGAGGACGAGCGGAATCCCGAGTTTGGGCAACGCCGCGACGAGCGCGGTGGCGGCGGCGTTGACGACCATCCCGGGACCGACGACGAGTGCATCGGCCTTGCCCGCATAGTCGAGGAGCGCTTTGACCGTCGAGCGCGCGAAGCCGCCGCCGCGGGCTTCAGCAAGGCCTATGACCATCGCTTCGGGCATTGCCAGGCCAAGCTGAGAAGCGGCGCTGGCCACGGTCGCGATCTGCAGCTTCCCCGCGCCCGAGCGCATCGCGGCATGGGCGCAGAGCAAGGCCGCGCCGGGGACATCGCGGCTTCCGGCGATTATCAGGATCTGGCCGTGGCGGTCCTTGTCGCCGCCTTCGATCAGGGGGAGCGGGAATTTGGACAAGGACGCGCGGGTGAGCGCGGTAGGCTTCACCGCGATCCCGCCATCGCATCGGGCGCCGAGGTTTTGGGCGCGCCTTCCTGTTCGAGCGGTGCGCCATGATTCCACAGGCTGAGGGTCGGCTTGCACAGCTTGTTCTCATCGGGCTCGAAATCATAAGCGCAGATCCCGCAATTGAGAATCTCGGCCTCGCGGTCGATCGCGAGGATCCGCGCTTCGTCGAGCTCTTCGAGGATATAGCGCATGCACAGCACGACGACCTGGTGGCAGACGACCAGCACCCGGCGGTCGCTATACTGGATGTTGATCGTGTTGACCGCGCTTCGAAGCCGCAGGATGACGTCGGCCCAACTCTCCCCGCCCGGAGCGCGGTGGTAGAATTTGCCGAGCATCGCGCGGTGCTCGGCCTCCTCGGGATATTTCTGCTTGATGCCGAAGCTGGTCAAGCGGTCGAACACCCCGAATTCGCGTTCGCGCAGCCGCTCGTCGATCACCGACTTGGATTCGCCGCCGGCGAGCGCGCCCGCCTTGCAGATCGCCTCGGCGGTCTGGCGCGCGCGGATATAAGGCGAGGAGAGGATCACTTCGGGGCGCCGGTCTTCGGCAAGCGCGGCGAACCAGCGGCCCGCGGCATCGGCCTGGGCATGGCCAAGGTCGGACAGCGGAACATCGACATCGCGCATGTCGATGTCGATCATCGCCAGCCCCGCCTGATGCGCGGCGTCGCGAGCGACATTGCCCTGGCTCTGCCCGTGCCGGACGAGCCATAGACGCTTGGGCCACGGTTGGCGCATCGAAGGTTCCTTCCTGGTCAGGGTTCAGAAAGCATGAGGAGGCTTTTTGTGCCCATGATGCGGCGAGGTGACGGAATGCGGGTGATCCTGATCATTGGCGGAGCGGCGATGCTTGCGGGCTGCGGGACCGACGCCGCCGCGCCGCTTGGACCGCCTGCAAAAGTTGTGCGCCTGGTCCCGACTGGAGCCAGGATCGAAGCGTCGGGGTTCGCGACGATCGAGCGCGCGCCGAGCCCGGACTATTCAGACATTCCCCCACCGGCCGAAAATCGTCCGGCGAGCGAGGCCGGCTGGTATGCCCGGAGCAATGGTATCAGCGAGGCCGAAGCGGCCAAGCGGATCGCGGAGCAGCAGGTGATCCGCCCCGAGCTCGAGCGGGTGATGGCGAGGGTCCGAGCGAGTGAACCGGGCAATTTCACGGCGATCCGGATGGTTCACCAGCCCGACTGGGCCTATGTCTTTTATTTCAAGCGCAACCCGGCGGGGACGCTTGCCCGATATAGCGCCAATCCCCGATTCAAGGCGGCGCTTGCGCGCTACACCCGGGCCGAGCTCGACGCTTTGGTCAAGCCGTGGGTCGAGCGGTTCATGGCGAAGCGGCTGCTCAACGGTTATGGCAGTGACGAGACGTACGGCACCGCCGAGTTCGACATGGCGCTGACCGAGACCGAGTATCGCGAGCTTGCGACGCGCGAGAAGTGGGTACTTCCCGATGCGATCAGCTTGCGATACGGAAAGCCGCTGGCCGGGCCCGCGGTTGCTCCGGCGGCAGCTGGGCTGGTGCGGGTCTTCGCGCAGAACGACCGGCTTCAGGGGATTGTCCTGGCCAGCGCGACGGTCGGCCGGATCGTGCTTCGCGACGGTTGCCTGTACGTCGACCGCGAGGGCGCGGGCGACCCCTTGGCCTATTTCGCACGGGAAGCCTCGCTGATCGTCGACGATGCGGGCTTTCTTGCGATCAAGGACCGGCAGCAGGGCTCCGCCGCTCCCCACGCGGGGCCGGGACGGATCGGAGAGCTGTTCGTGTGGGGCGGATATGGCGAGG
>JBKKAQ010000062.1:0-9602 GCA_046714555.1 Sphingomicrobium sp.
GGGGGATGAAGCGGCGGCTGCTGGTCGCCAAGGCGATGGTCCATTCGCCGCCGATCCTGGTCCTCGACGAGCCCACCGCGGGGGTCGATATCGAGCTTCGCCAGCAATTATGGGCCTATGTCAAATCGCTCAACGCGCAGGGAGTGACGGTGGTCCTGACAACGCATTACCTCGAGGAGGCCCAGCAATTGTGCGACCGCATTGCGATCATCAACCACGGCCGGCTGATCGCCAATGAACCGACCCGCGAACTGATCACCCGCGCCCAGGAAAAGGAAGTGGTGGTGACCGTCGACCGCGACCTCGCCGAGCCTCCACAGGCGCCGTGCTTCGACAAGATCGCGATCATCGGCGAGCGGACGCTCGAGATCACCTATCGCAAGGACCGGGTCAATGCCGGCGAAGTGCTCGCCGCGCTCCACGCCGACGGGCTCGGCATCGTCGACGTCACGACCCGCGATCCCGACCTCGAGGATGTGTTCCTCAGCCTGACCCGCGCCGACCCCGCGCGATGAGCCGCGGCTTCGACGTACTGGTGGTCGGGTCGGGAGCGGCGGGGCTGACCGCGGCGCTCAACCTGGCCCCAAAGCGCAAGGTCGCGGTGATCGCCAAGGGCGCATTGGGCGAGGGCGCGACCGGCTGGGCGCAGGGCGGGATCGCCGCGGTGCTCGAGGCAGGCGACAGCTTCACCGCGCATGTCGAGGACACGATGATCGCCGGCGCGGGGCTCAACGACCGAGCGGTGGTCGAGCATGTCGTCGGCGAGGCCCCCGAGGCGATCGAGCGGCTCGCCGAACTGGGGGTGCCGTTCAACAGCGGCGAGGACGGCGGGCGCTGGCATCTGACGAGGGAGGGCGGGCACAGCCACCGGCGGATCGTCCATGTCGCCGACGCCACCGGCTGGGCGGTCCAGCACGCGCTCGAAGCCGCCGCCGCGGCCAATCCGAATATCATTCTGATCCCCGACATGGTCGCGCTCGACCTCATCACCGGCAAGCATGGGAAGGATTTTTCGACCAGCGGGGCGGTCCACGGGCTTTACGGCTTCAACCGCAAGACCAAAAGAGTCGAGGTGCTGACCGCTCGGGCGACGATCCTCGCCACCGGCGGAGCAGGGCGCGCCTATTTATATTCGACCGCGCCGCGCGGAGCGACCGGGGACGGGATCGCGATGGCGTGGCGCGCCGGGTGCCGCATCAGCAACATGGAATTCATGCAGTTCCACCCGACCTGTCTGTACAATCTCAGCGTCAAGAATTTCCTCATCACCGAGGCGGTTCGCGGCGAGGGCGGGCATCTCAGGATCCCGCCGGGGCATCCGGGAGGCGGCAAACGCTTCATGCCGCGGTTCGACGAGCGCGCCGAGCTTGCGCCGCGCGATGTCGTCGCCCGAGCGATCGACCATGAGATCAAGCGGCTGGGCCTGGATTACGTCCACCTCGACATCAGCCACCGCGAGCCCGAGTTCGTGAAGGCGCATTTCCCCAACATTTTCGAAAAATTGCTCGGGCTCGGGATCGATATCACCAAAGAGCCGATCCCGGTGGTCCCGGCGCAGCATTATACCTGCGGCGGAGTGCTGGTCGACATCGACGGGCGGACCGACGCTCCGGGGCTTTACGCCGCGGGCGAAGTCACCCAGTCGGGGCTTCACGGCGCCAACCGGCTGGCGTCGAACAGCTTGCTGGAATGCCTGGTGTTCGGCGAGGCCGCGGCGCGGCACATCGAGGCCCATTGGGACGAGCTCGCCGAGCCTCCGCCGATCCGCGCGTGGGACGAAAGCCGGGTGACCGACAGCGACGAGGAAGTCGTCATCCAGCAATGCTGGGGCGAAATCCGCCGCTTCATGTGGAATTTCGTCGGAATCGTCCGCACCACCAAGCGGCTCGAGCGCGCGCGGCACCGGATCGACCTGCTGGCGAGGGAAGTGAACGACTATTACCACCACTTCCGGGTCACCCCCGATTTGATCGAACTGCGCAATCTGGTCGAGGTCGCCGATCTGATCGTGCGAAGCGCCCTCTCCCGCCACGAAAGCCGCGGGCTCCACTACACCCTCGATTTTCCCGAGATGGCCGCGCAAGCGGTCGATACGGTGGTGGTGCCGTAGGGGCACTCAATCGATCTGCGCGTCAGGCCGACAAGCTCTCCTGGCTCATCCGGATGGTCGCGACCAGCCCGCTTTCTTGCCAGTCATATGACAGCTCCCCGCCTAACTGGCTTGAGACGCTTCGTTCGATCAGCTTGCTTCCAAATCCCTGCGGGCGGGGCTCCGGCGCCAGCGGAGGACCGCCGGTTTCCGCCCAGATCAAGGCAATGTCGGTTCCCTCGATGTGGCCCGAAACATCGAGAAAACCCGATTCGCACGATAGCGCTCCATGCTTGACCGAATTGCTCGCCAGTTCGTGGATCACCATTGCAAGCGCGGTCGACGTCCGCTCGCCCACCCCCATTCGTGGAACCGACACCCGTATTCGCCCGGCGAAAGCTCCAGTCTCGTCATACGGTGCGAGAAGCACCGACACGAGGTCGCCGAGCAGCGCCGCCTTGCCCTGCTCCCCGGGCAGTGGCCGAACAAGGTCGTGAGCGCGCCCGAGCGCGGTCAGTCGCTCGGTCAACTGCCGGGTCATCTGCTCGACCGATGACGACGAACGCGAAGTCAGCGAGGTCAGTCCGCTGGCAATCGCCAGAAGGTTCTTGACGCGATGACTCATTTCGCCGGCGAGCAGTTCACTGCCTTCTTCCGCCTGCTTGCGCCCCGTCACGTCGAGAAAGATGCCGAACATCACGCTGTCGATGATGCCGGCATCGGCGCCTTGGCCACGAGCGGAAATCCAGCGAATCTCGTCGCCGACCATGATTCGGAAATCGATTTCGTACGAGCCCGCGACCGAGCGGGTGGCCGCGAAGGCGGCGCGCACGCGGTCGCGATCGGCGGGATGGATGTGCGCCGAAAGTTCCTCGAACGCGACCTCGTCGGACCACGGCAACCCCCACAGTTCGAACGCCCGCTCGTCCATCGTCAGACGGTCGGTGTCGACGTTCCACGACCATAAGGCGACGCATGCGGCGTCTATCGCGAGACGCAGATGCTTGGGTCGCCATGGCTGCCTGGTGGCCTTTTGCGCGGACAAGATCATTCCCCTGAATTTGGTAATTGGTCGGCGCTGATTGCGGGAGCCGAACCCGATGTCGCGGCGAGACTAGCATCCCGTGGCGGATCATGGCCATGGCCCCCGGACGCGATGCTCGCCTCAGCATGAATTTCGACAGAATGAATAAATCTGATGTCCGCAGGCATGTTTAACGCAACTTGTTGACCTTGAGCCCGTCGGCCTTGGCGCGCGCCTGGGTTGATTCCTCGCTTCGGGTGAGCGCCTTGGCGATGGCGCGGAGGCTGAGGCCCTTGGCGGCGAGGCGGTGGAGTTTCTGGATTTCCTCGCTGGTCCACGGCTGGCGGTGGCGTTCGAAGGAGGATTTGTCGGCCATCGCCGGTTCCTTGACCAACTTGCTTGGCCAAGCTATTTTTCACCTTATGACCATTCACGTCAATATCGGCGAGGCCAAGACCCGTTTGTCCGAACTGGTCGCCGCCGCGGTGCGCGGCGAGGACGTGGTGCTCGACCGCGCCGGGCAGCCGCAGGTGCGGCTGGTCAAGGTCGATTAGGAAAATGACAGCGATCGCTTTCGCCGCGCCGCCATGCGCGCGTCGGCCTTCGGCATGTGGGCGAAATCGTTTCGCGGCTGGCAGGAAACCGACATCGGACCGTCGATGACCGACGAAGAGGTGGAAGCTCGCTGGGATCGAAAATTTGGCCCTGCTGCTTGATACGCAAATATTGGTGTGGATCGGCAGCGGCAATCCGCGTTTGCCAGGGCAAGTCCGCGATCACCTCCTAGATATCGCTACGCCGCTGTTCGTCAGCGCGGTGACGGCGTGGGAATTCGTCGATCTTGAAGACCGGCATCGCTTTCCCGAAGGCGTTTCCTTTGCGGCGATCATCGACCGGCTCGACGCCAGGCTGCTCGACTATCCGGCCGACGCCTGGAAGGTCGTCCGGCACCTTCCCAAGATTCACCTCGACCCGGTCGATCGAATGGTGATCGCCCACGCCATGGTCGCCGACCTGACGCTGGTCACCGCTGACGAGCAAATGAGGGCCTATCCGGTCAAGAGCTTCTGGAAAGACAGCGGTTCGCAGGCGTAGCGCGCCCGCTTCCGCGCTGCTAATCGCTCAGCCACATGGCGCAGAACCATCTCTATCTCGTCGACGGGTCGAGCTATATCTTTCGCGCCTATCACCGGCTGCCCCCGCTGACCAATCGCCACGGGGTCCCGGCGGGCGCGGTCTATGGCTATACCGCGATGCTGTGGAAGCTTGCCGACGGGCTGAACCGCGCCGACGGGCCGACCCACATGGCGGTGATCCTCGATGCCTCGGCGACGACATTCCGCAACACGCTCTATGACCAGTACAAGGCGCACCGCCCGCCTCCGCCCGCCGACCTGGTCCCGCAATTCCCGCTGATCCGGACCGCGACCCGCGCCTTTTCGATCCCGTGCATCGAAACCGAGGGGCTCGAGGCCGACGACATCATCGCCTGCTATGCAAAAGCCGCGCTCGCCGCGGGATGGGCGACGACGATCGTCAGCAGCGACAAGGACCTGATGCAATTGATCGAGCCCGGGATCGACATGCTCGACACGATGAACGATCGGCGGATCGACGCGGATTATGTCATCGGCAAGTTCGGGGTTGGGCCCGACAAGCTCGGCGACGTGCTCGCGCTGATGGGGGACAGCGTCGACAATGTCCCCGGTGTGCCCGGGATCGGCCCGAAGACCGCGTCGCAACTGATCAACCAGTACGGCAGCCTCGAAGCGGTGCTCGCCGCCGCCGACGACATCGCCAAGCCCAAGCTGAGGCAGTCGCTTATCGACCATGCAGATGACGCGCGATTGTCGCGCGAGCTGGTTCGCCTGGTGTGCGACGCCGAGCTTCCGCAGCCGCTCGACGAGCTTCTGCTCAGGGGCATCCCGGCCGAGCCGTTGCGCGAGTTCCTCGAGGACCAGGGGTTCAAGGCGCTTCTGACGCGGATGGTCGGGGGCGGCGGCGCGGGGTCGAGCGCGGGCAATGTCGCCGCGGTCATGACGTCACCGCCGGCGCCCGCGGCTGCTCCCACGAGCGAGGCAATCGCGGTCGA
This sequence comes from Sphingomicrobium sp., assembly GCA_046714555.1. Lineage (GTDB taxonomy): Bacteria > Pseudomonadota > Alphaproteobacteria > Sphingomonadales > Sphingomonadaceae > Sphingomicrobium. The sequence goes on from JBKKAQ010000062.1 coordinate 5,206, forward strand.
TCGAAGCCAGTATGAGACCGTGCTCGACGAAGCCGCGCTCGACCGCTGGATCGCCGAGGCGAGCGCCCAGGGCCTGGTCGCGGTCGATACCGAGACCGACTGCATCGACTGCGTCGTCGCCCGGCTGGTCGGGATCAGCCTTGCCACCGCTCCGAACCGGGCCTGTTACATTCCGATCGGGCATCGCAGCGTCGACCTGCTGTCCGACGCTCCAAGCCAGATGCCGATGGCGATGGTGATCGCGAAACTGAAGCCGATGCTCGAGGACCGCGCGGTGCTCAAGGTGGGGCATAACCTCAAATATGACTGGGTGATGTTCGCCAAGCACGGGGTGGAGGTGGAAAGCTTCGACGACACGATGCTGATGAGCTTCGATCTCGACGCCGGGCGCAACGGCCATGGCATGGACGAGCTTGCCAAATTGCATTTCGACCATGACTGCCTGACCTTCAAATCGATCTGCGGAGTCGGCGCCAAGCAGATCAGCTTCGATCAGGTGCCGCTTCCACAGGCGACCGAATATGCCGCCGAGGACGCCGACATCACGCTTCGCCTGTGGCAGCGGCTGAAGCCGCGGATGACGAGCGAGGCGGTGACCCGCGTTTATGAGATGGTCGACCGCCCGCTGGTGCCGGTGATCGGGCGGATGGAGCGGCGCGGGATCAAGGTCGACCGCGATTACCTCGCCCGATTGTCAGCCGATTTTTCGACCGAGATTGCGAGCCTCGAGCAGCAGGTCTATGAGGCCGCGTGCGGGCCGTTCACCATCGGGTCGCCCCAGCAATTGGGCAATGTGCTGTTCGAGCGGCTCGGGCTGAAAGGCGGGCGCAAGGGCAAGAGCGGGACCTATTCGACCGACGTCACCGAATTGGAGCGGCTCGCGGGCGAAGGGGTCGAATGCGCCCGGCTTGTGCTCGAATGGCGCCAGCTGACCAAGTTGAAATCGACCTATACCGAGGCGTTGCAGGCGCAGATCAACCCCGAGACCGGGCGGGTCCACACCAGCTTCAGCCTCGCGGTGGCGCAGACCGGGCGCTTGTCCTCGACCGACCCCAATCTGCAGAACATCCCGATCCGGACCGAGATCGGGCGCAAGATCCGCGACGCATTCATCGCCGAGCCGGGGCATGTGCTGCTGAGCGCCGATTACAGCCAAATCGAGCTGAGATTGGCCGCGCACATGGCCGATGTCCCGGCGCTCAAGGATGCCTTCGCGAGGAACGAGGACATCCACAATCTGACCGCGGTTGAACTGTTCGGATCGGACGACCGCGAAAACCGCAACAAGGCCAAGACGATCAATTTCGCGATCCTCTATGGAATTTCGTCGTGGGGACTCGCCGGACGGCTGGGAGTGTCGCGCGAGGAAGGGCAGTCGATTATCGACCGTTATTTCGAGCGCTTCCCGGGGATCAGGAATTATATCGGTGAAACGCTCGCCTTCGCCCGCGAGAACGGCTTCACCCGCACCTTGTTCGGGCGCAAGACCCATTTCCCCAACATTTCCAGCCGCCAGCAGAATCTGCGCCAGGGGAGCGAGCGAGCGGCGATCAATGCTCCGATCCAGGGGACCAGCGCCGACCTCATCAAGCGCGCGATGGCGCGGATGGACCGAGCGCTCGAGGCCGCCGGGCTGGAAGGCGCGCGGATGCTGCTCCAAGTCCACGACGAACTGGTATTCGAAGTCCCCGAAGGGCGCGAGGAAGAGGCCGCGGCGGTGATCCGCAGCGTCATGGCGGGGGCCGCCGAACCCGCGCTCAAACTCGACGTTCCGCTCGACGTCGAGGTCGGCCACGGCGAACATTGGGGAGCGGCGCATTGAGCGAGCCGGCGATTCCCGCCGCGACCACCGCCGACCTCGCGGCCCTCGCGCGTGGTGGACGGATCAATTTCTTCGGCTTCGTTCTGAGGCTGGCGGCGCGGTTGCCGTTCCTGTTCATTGCCGGGCGGATCTATGGCCCCGAAGCCCTCGGACGCTTTGCCTATGCGGTGCTGATCGTCGAATTCGCCGCGCAATTGTCGACCCTAGGGCTCAAGCGCGGGCTCGCCCAGCAGCTCGCCCAGTCGGACAAGCCGCATGGCTGCGTGGTGTGTGACGCGCTGCTGGTCGCCGGCATCGGATCGGCGGCGGCGATGGCCATGCTGGCGATCTTCCCCCAAGTGATGTTCCCCAACAGCGCACTTCACGGGCTCGAATGGCTGTTGCCGATCACGGTCATCGCACTGTCGACTTCGGACATCACCCTGTCGGCGCTTGCCTATCGCAACAATGTCGGTGCGACGGTGCGCGCGCGAGCGGTAGTCGAGCCGTGGACGATCAGCATCGCCGCCTTCGCCTGGTCGTTCATCTCGCTTCGCGACGGGTTGATCATCGCGTATGTGCTGTCGATGATCGGAGCGGTGGTGGCGTCGCTGATCCCGTTTCTCAAAAGCTATGGGCTTCCGCACGGCTGGAGCCCCAATCCGGCGGCGTTGTGGCGGATGGCGCGGCGCAACACACCGGTGGCCGCCGCCGATGCGGTCGAATGGGGATCGCGGCGGGTCGATATCGCCGTGCTCGGGCTGTTCTTTTCACCCGCGATCGTCGGGATTTATTATGTCGCGCAGCAGGTCGCCTCGCTTCCGTCGAAGCTCAAGACCAGCTTCGACCCGATCCTCGGCCCGGTGATTTCGCGCAATATCGCCGCGGGCAACAAGCTCGCGGTGGCCAAACAGGTGCGCCAGGTCGGCTTCTGGGTGATCGCGGCGCAGAGCGGGGTGGCGCTTGCGCTCGGGCTTCCGGGTGAAGGGGTGATGGGGCTGGTCGGCGCTGGGTTCGTCGCCGGGACCGCGGCGCTCGCCTTCCTGCTCGCCGCCGAAGTCGTCGCGGCGACCGCGGCGGTGAGCGAGGCGGCGCTGATTTATGTCGCGCGCCACCGCAACATGTGGCTCAGCCTGGGGATGATCGCATTGCAGGCGGCGCTATCGGTGGCGCTGATCCTTGGAATGCGCCAGCTTGGATGGCCGACGGCGTGGCAGGCGACCGGGCCCGCGGTGGCGCTGATGATTGCACTGGGTTTCGCGGCGATTGCAAAGTCGCGGCTTCTTTCGCGCTTGCTCGGCGCTCCGGTCTCGGGGTGGCGCTGGCCGTTGATCTGGGCGGCGATCGCGGCGGTCATTGTTGGAGAGATTTTCCTGCTGCTTCCCGAATGGGCCGAATTGCTGTTTGGAATCCCGGCGATCATGCTGGCTTTCGGAGCGGTGCTGTGGACCCGCGGGTTCGGCCCCGAGGATCGCGAATTGTTCAAGATGCGCAAGGCTGACATCGCCGAGCTGAGCCTGCCCGACCCGAGTACCGGCGGAGACGCGCCGAGCTGACATCAATGGCGGAAGTGGCGCAGTCCGGTGAACAGCATCGCGATGTTGGACCCGTCGGCGGCGGCGATCACTTCGGCGTCGCGGATCGATCCGCCCGGCTGGATCACCGCGGTGGCGCCCGCTTCGATTGCAGCGACGAGCCCGTCGGCGAAGGGGAAGAAGGCATCGCTTGCGACCGCCGAGCCGATCGTTCGCGGCTTGCCCCAGCCATTGGTCTCGGCCGCTTCCCGTGCCTTGGCGGCGGCGATCCGCGCCGAATCGCGGCGGTTCATCTGTCCCGCGCCAATGCCGACGGTGACGCCGTCCTTGGCATAAACGATCGCGTTCGACTTGACGTGCTTGGCGACGGTCCAGGCGAACAGGCAATCGGCAAGCTCGTTCGCGGTCGGTGAACGGCGAGTGACGATCCGCAAGTCGGCGGGATCGAGCCGCGCCGAATCGCGCGACTGGACGAGAATTCCGCCGGCGATCGATTTCATCGCCAGCCCTGGCCGGTCGGGGTCGGGGAGCGCGCCGGTCAGGAGCAGCCGCAGATTTTTCTTCGAAGCGAAGGCGGCGAGCGCTTGTGCGTCGGCGTCGGGAGCGATGACCACTTCGGTGAACAGTTCGGCGATCGCCCGGGCGGTCGCTCCGTCGAGCGGGCGGTTGAGCGCGATGATTCCGCCGAACGCCGAAACCGGATCGCAGGCCAGCGCCGAGCGATATGCCGCGAGCGCGGTTTCGCCCCGAGCGACCCCGCACGGATTGGCATGCTTGACGATGACGCAGGCGGGCGGCCCATCGCGGAGCTCGGCGGCAAGCTCGAGCGCGGCATCGGCGTCGTTGAAATTATTATAGCTCAGCTCCTTGCCCTGGACTTGTCGGGCAAAGGCGATCCCCGCGCCGTCCGAAGCCTGCGGGCGATAGAGCGCCGCGGCCTGATGCGGATTTTCACCGTAGCGAAGCTCGCTTGAGCGGGTGAGTGCGAGCGCAAGAGTAGCGGGGAAGCGCTCCTTATGGTCGGCGAAGGCGAACCAGCCGGCGATCGCGCTGTCGTAGCT
>JBKKAQ010000063.1:0-13186 GCA_046714555.1 Sphingomicrobium sp.
GATCAGGTGCTCAGCCCGAAATGGATCACCGACCTCGAGCTGCGCTACACGCTGATGAAGCGCATCGACCTCGCGGTTGGCGCGAACAATCTGCTGGATGTCTATCCCGACCGGCGGCCGTTCGGAGCGAGGCCGGGGGGCGGCTTCTATCCGCAGAACTTCCAGTATATCCCCTATTCGGGTGGAGCATCGCCGTTCGGGTTCAACGGACGGTTCCTGTACGCGCGGATCGGGGTCGGGTTCTAATCATAAGCTTAGACCGTGATTCACGTTTCAGATTGATTCAATCTGCAACGATCACGGTCTAGAAACTCAGGGCGACGACCTGCCGCACTCCGGGAAGTGCCGACAATTGCTCGACCACCGAGGTGGTGACCGGATCGTCGACCGCGACCAAGGCGACCGCCTCGCCGCCAGCGGCCCTTCGCCCGAGGTTGAAGGTGGCGATGTTGATCCCCGCGCTGCCGAGCGCGGTGCCGAGCGCGCCGATGAAGCCGGGCGCGTCATTGTTGACGATGTAGAGCATGTCGCCTTCAAGCTCGGCCTCGACCTCGACCCCGAAGATGTCGACCAGCCGCGCCGCCTTGTTGCCGAACAAGGTTCCGGCGACGCAGCGCTCGCCGCTCGCGGTGCCGACGGAGACCCGGAGCAATGTGTGGTAATCGCCTTCGCGGTCGTGGCGGATTTCGCGCACGTCCAGTCCGCGCTGCTTGGCGAGGAAAGGCGCGTTGACCATGTTGACCGTCTGCGAATAGGTCTTCATCAGCCCGGCGAGCACCGCGCCGGTGATCGGTTTCTGGTTGAGCTCGGCGGCGGCTCCTTCGACCTCGACCGAGATCGAGCGCACCTCATTGCCGGCGATCTGCCCGACCAGCGAGCCGAGCCTTTCGGCGAGCGCCATATAGGGTTTCAAACGCGGCGCTTCCTCGGCCGAGAGCGAGGGCATGTTGATCGCGTTGGACACCCCGCCAAGCAGAAGGAAGTCGGCCATCTGCTCGGCGACCTGGATCGCGACATTGACCTGAGCCTCGCTGGTCGAGGCGCCGAGGTGCGGGGTCGAGATGAAATTGGGTGTTCCGAACAAAGGCGAGGCGGTCGCGGGCTCGGTCTCGAACACGTCGAGCGCTGCGCCGGCGACCTGGCCGCTGTCGAGCGCGTCCTTGAGCGCCGCCTCGTCGATCAGCCCGCCGCGCGCGCAATTGACGATCCGCACGCCCTTCTTGGTTTTGGCGAGCGCGTCGCGCGAAAGGATTCCGCGGGTCTGGTCGGTCAAAGGGGTGTGGAGCGTGATGAAGTCGGCGCGCGCCAGCAGCGTGTCGAGATCGACTTTTTCGACCCCCATTTCGACGCTCCGCTCGGGAGTCAGAAAGGGGTCGTAGGCGATCACCTTCATCTTCAGCCCGAGCGCCCGGGCGGCGACGATTGAACCGATATTGCCCGCGCCGATCAGCCCCAAGGTCTTGCCGGTGACCTCGACCCCCATGAAGCGGTTTTTCTCCCACTTGCCCGCCTGGGTCGAGGCGTCGGCCTCGGGCAATTGGCGGGCGAGCGCGAAGATCAGCGCGATGGCATGTTCGGCGGTGGTGATCGAATTGCCGAACGGGGTATTCATCACCACCACCCCGCGAGCGGTAGCGGCGGGAACGTCGACATTGTCGACCCCGATCCCGGCGCGTCCGACGACCTTCAAACTGGTCGCGGCGTCGAGGATTTCGCTGGTCACTTTGGTCGAGGAACGGATCGCCAGGCCGTCGTAATCGGCGATCATCGCTTTCAATTCTTCAGGCGACTTGCCGGTGATTTCGTCGACCTGGATTCCGCGTTCGCGGAAGATCGCCGCGGCGCGCGGGTCCATCTTGTCGGAAATGAGGACTTTTACGGTCATGCTGGAAAAACTCCGTTCCCCGGGATGGCGGGGTTGAGGTGACATGGCACCGGCCTTCGCCGGGGGACAATCTAGCTGGCGGTTTGGGCCCAGGCCCAGTCGAGCCACGGGCCGAGCGCTTCGATGTCGGCGGTGTCGACCGTCGCTCCGCACCAGATGCGAAGCCCGGGGGGAGCATCGCGGTAGCCGGCGATGTCGTAGGCGACATTCTCGGTCTCGAGCAATTTGGCGATCGCCTTGATCCGCGCCTCGTCGGCGCCCTCGAGCGTCAGGCAGACGCTGGTCGTCGAGCGGGTTGCGGGGTCGGCGGCGAGATGGCCGAGCCAGTCGCGCGCCTCGACAATAGTGTCGAGCGCGGCGGCGTTGGCGTTAGAGCGCGCGATCAAGGCGTCGGGGCCGCCGATGTCCCTGGCCCATTGAAGCGCGAGGATCGCGTCCTCGACCGCGAGCATCGAGGGAGTGTTGATCGTTTCGCCGACGAACAATCCGTCGGTCAACTTGCCCTTGGAAACGAGTCGGAAGACCTTGGGCAGCGGACGGTCGGGGACGTAGGTTTCGAGCCGCTCGACGCCACGCGGGCCGAGGATCAGGACCCCGTGGCCGCCCTCGCCGCCGAGCACTTTCTGCCACGAGAAGGTCGCGACATCGATCTTGTCCCACGGAATGTCATTGGCGAACACCGCGCTGGTCGCGTCGGCGAAGCTGAGGCCCAAGCGGTCGTGCGCGATCCATTCGCCGTCTGGAACGCGGACCCCCGAAGTGGTTCCGTTCCAGGTGAACAAAACATCGTTCGACCAGTCGACTGCGCCCAAGTCGGGAAGCCGGCCATAATCGGCGCGGATCACGGTCGGGTCGAGCTTCAATTGCTTGACCGCGTCGGTCACCCAGCCTTCGCCGAAGCTTTCCCAGGCCAGCGCGGTGACCGGCCGAGCACCGAGCATCGCCCACATCGCCATTTCGAACGCGCCCGTGTCCGAGCCGGGGACGATGCCGATGCGATGGCTGTCGGGCAGGCGCAGAAGCTCGCGCATCAGGTCGATCGCCAGCTTGAGGCGCTGCTTGCCGAGCGCCGAGCGGTGCGAGCGGCCGAGGACCCGGGTATCGATTTGTTGGAGAGTCCAGCCCGGAGGCTTGGCGCAGGGCCCGGACGAGAAATAGGGACGCGCGGGTCGAACCGCAGGATGATCGGTCATTCAACAACTCTCCTCACAGAGAGCACGCGCCGCGTTGGGACGGCGTGGCCCGCCGATCCCTCTAAAGCGGTTCGCCATTTGTGCAAGCGAAGATGGTGAATCCGCCGATACGCGGGGCTTCCGGCATTTTTATTCTGTTATCTTCGCGCGTTTATCGTCGGTCGTTGAATCGTTTTTCAAAGATATTCTTCGATTCACCGCATGAGGCGGACGGTTCATCCCGCGCGAGGGAACTTAAGCTTGTGTTTCTTAACCAACCGGGCTCAGTTTGCATCTCGTCATACCGGCGGTGGGCAACCGCTGGTTGGGGAGGGGCTGGGGAGCTCCTGAAATCGAGCAAATACCGACGACGCATGATGCGTCCGCCGGGGAGATTTTTTGGAGCCTGCTGATCATGGGGAATGCCTTGAGCGCGACGTCGAAGCTGTTTCGCGACCGCGATCTGTTCGTCCATGACGGCGACCATCTCCGCCGGATTCGCCTGTCGGCACCGATCCAGGCCTTGTTTTTTTGCATGATGGTGCTGCTGATCGGATGGTCGGGTTATTCGGCCGTGCGGCTCGCCGGCGGAAGCGCCAGCGCTACGGCCCAGGTTCCAGCCGATCTCGCCGGGCTCGCCGCGGCGACCGAACTTCGCGCGCAACAGATCGAACGGCGCCAGGCCGTCCTTGCGGCGATGCTTGGAGGAGGGGATGTCAATCTCGCCGCGCTTCCGGGTGCGGCGTCGCTCGCCGCGCTTCCCGGCGATGTCGCGGCGCCGCTGGCGCGAGCTCAGGCCGCTCAGGCCGCCCAGGCCGATGCCGCGACCCGAGCGCTCGACGAGCGCTACCGGGTCACCGCGTCCGAATTGAGGAAGCTCGGGCTGACCCCGGCGCGCTTCGCGAGCGAAGGGCTCGGCGGTCCGTATCAGCCCGTGACCAGAGCCGATCCGACCTTCAAGGCGTTATTCACCAGCTGGAAGAAGCTCGACCAATTGCAGGACGGCGCGATCGCGGTTCCATCGGACAAGCCGGTCAGGACCGCGGCGTTTACCAGCGGATATGGAGTGCGCTCCGATCCGTTCCAGGGCCGCGCGGTGATGCATGCCGGGATCGACCTGTCGGGCCCGGTCGGAACACCGATTTACGCCACCGCCGACGGAATGGTTCTTCGCTCAAGCTGGAATGCGGGGGGCTACGGCAATCTCATCGAACTCGACCATGGCCGCGGGATCAACACGCGTTATGGTCACCTCTCGAGCTTTTCGGTCCATCCCGGCCAGCGCGTCAAGCGCGGCGAGATGATCGGACGGATGGGCTCGACCGGGCGCTCGACCGGAAGCCATCTGCACTATGAAGTGCGGATCGACGGGCGCGCGGTCAATCCGATCCCGTTCATGAAGTCGACCGATTATCTGGTCGCGATCCAGCGCAAGGCCGGCGGCGGAGCGTCGATGGACCAGGTCGCGCTCGGCGGGCCGCAGCGCTAGACTCCGGCTTCCGCGCCCCGGTCGGCTTGCCGCGGGTGAAGCGGCACCCTATCTCATGACCATGAGCGACCCCGAGATCATTCTCACCGCCAACGCCGCCAAACGTGTCGCGGCGATCGCCAGCCGCCAGTCGAAGCCCGCCTTGCTCCGGCTCGCGGTCGACGGCGGGGGCTGCGCGGGGTTCAGCTATCGTTTCGCGCTAGCCGAAAGCGTCGAGGCCGACGACATCAGCGCGACCACCGACGGAGTGACTTTGGTGGTCGACCCGGTCAGCCTCGACCTGGTTCGCGGATCGGCGGTCGATTATGTCGAGGACCTCGACGGAGCTGCGTTCAAGGTGACCAACCCCAATGCGGCGTCGGGTTGCGGTTGCGGGTCGAGCTTTTCGGTCTAGGCAAGCGAGTGTGAAGCTTGCGAGCTATAACCTCAATGGAATCCGTGCGCGGCTGCCCCGGCTAATCGAATGGCTGGCGCGCGAGCAGCCCGATGTGGTGTGCCTTCAGGAACTCAAATGCGCCGATGAATCGCTTCCAAAGGGCGAGATCGAGGCGGCGGGCTATGGCGCGGTGTGGCACGGCCAGAAGGGCTTCAACGGGGTCGCGATACTTGCTCGCGGATCGGTCCCGAAGGAGGTCCGCGTCGGGCTTCCCGGCGAGCCCGAGGACGATCACAGCCGCTATATCGAGGCGCTGGTCGACGGGCTGACGGTGGCGTCGATCTATCTGCCCAACGGCAATCCGGTGGGCACCGACAAGTTCGAGTATAAGTTGCGCTGGCTCGAGCGGCTCGACCAGCATGCGCTCGATCTGCTCGCCGCCGAGCGGCCGACGGTGCTGGCGGGCGATTTCAACGTCATTCCCGAGGATATCGACGTCTTCTCGGTTCGGGCGATGGAGCGCGACGCGCTGATGCAGCCCGAAAGCCGCGCGGCGTTCCGGCGGATCGTCAATCGCGGCTGGACCGATGCGATCCGAGCGCTTCATCCGGGCGAGCGGATCTACTCCTTCTGGGATTATCAGGCGGGGTCGTGGCAGCGCGACGCGGGGTTCCGGATCGATCATCTGTTGTGCGATCCGATCGCCGCCGACCGCCTGCGCGGGGGTGGGGTCGATCGCTGGGCGCGCGGCGAGGACAAGGCGAGCGACCATGCCCCGGCCTGGGTCGAACTGGGGTAAAGCGGAAAACGCAGGCAAGGAGATTCCCCACCCTCCCCCGCGCTTTGCACCGGGAAAATCTTCTAAAGCGCTTTTTGGTAAATCCGGTAGGTCTTGTTGACGGTTGCTCCGGGGAGCTCGGCGATCGACAGCATTCCCTGATTATCCTCGAGCACCCAGCCGAATTCGCCGTGGGTGACCCCGTAATTGGCGACCGCGGCGAGCCGGGTCTGCTCGATCAGGGTGAAGGCGAGTTGGCTGGAAAGGCGGGTGCCGTGGAGTTTTCTGGCGACCCCCATCAACGGGACCCGCACGCGGGCGACCCTGGGCTTGCGCAGCCGCCACAGCAATTTGGCCCAGCCGAACGGGAACAGTCGGCCGTCGAGGTCGGCGGTGAGCGCGTTGATGTCGGGGATGGTGAGCATGAAGGCGACCGGCTCGCCGTCGAGCTCGGCGATGCGCACGAGGTCCTCGTAAATGATCGGCTTCAATTTTTTCGCGGCATAGGCGATCTCGGCCTCGGTCAGCGGGACGAAGCCCCAATTGGCCGACCAGGCGTCGTTGAGCAGATTGAGGATGATCCGCGCTTCGCGAGCGAAGTCGGCCTTGTCGACGGTGCGGATGCGAACCCGCGGATTGCGCATCGTCGAAGCGATCAGCCGGCTCATCAGCGGTCCCGGCTCGGGGCGAATGTCGAGCTCGTAGGTCAGCAGATCCTTGGCCTTGGCATAGCCCGCGGCCTCGATCCATTCGCGATAGACCGGGCGATGGTGGCCCATCATCACCGTTGGCGGCTGGTCGAAGCCATGGATCAGAAGCCCGGGCTCGTCCCAGATCGACAGGCTGATCGGCCCGAGCGCGCTGGTCATTTGCGCCCCGCGGAGCCAGTCCTCGGCGGCCGCGATCAGCATGGCGGCGGCGTCGCCGTCGAGCGCCTCGAGCATCCCCCATTGGCCGATGCCGGGGCCCATATGCTCAAGCACCAGATCATCGACCTGAGCGCTGATCCGGCCGACGATCACGCCGTGGCGTGTCGCAAGCCACAGCATAGCGCGCGCATGGCCGAACCAGGGGTTTTTGGCGGGGTCGATCAGCCCGAGCACTTCGCTTTTGAGAGGAGGGACCCAGGCGGGGTCGCCGCGATAGACCGCCCAGGCGAAATCGACGAACGCCTTGCGGTCGCTGGAACCGACGACCGGGCGGACGCTCAGCCCGGGCACGGCGAGGTCAGCCGGCGCGCTTGCGCGGGTGCCCGGTGGCGACTCCGCCCGAAAGCTCGGCCACCCGCGGGTAGATCTTGGCGACTTCGGGGGTGTAGCCGAGGTTGAACACCGTCGGGCTTTTTTCAGGCCGCTCGGGGCGTTCGTAATATGTGCCGAGCAGCCGGTCCCAGAAGTAGTTGGTGATCCCGAAATTGCCGGTTTCGTCGTGAAAATGATGCGCCATGTGGCGCTTCTTGATCTCGGCGACCCATTTGGTCCTGGGCTTGTACGAAAGATGCTGGATGCAATGGAAGAATTCATAGACGCAGGTCGTCACCAGCCCCGCGGCGAGCGCGGCCGCGGCGCCGCCGATCCCGCCGATCGCATAACCAATCGGCACGGTGACCAGAGCGATCGTCGGCAAGGTGGTGTGGAGCGCTCCGAACAGGATTTCGAGGTGATTGGGATCCTGATGATGATCGTAATGAATCCGCTTCCAGGTCGAGGCGAGCGCCGGGACCTTGAACATCCAGTTCGAGTGCAGCACCCAGCGGTGGAGCGAATACCAGACCAGAGGATAGGCAAGCACCGCAATCCCGGCCGAGGCCGCGGTTGCAAGCAGCGACGCCGGACGAGCGAACCACACCCCGACCGCGGCGAGCGCGACGAAGATGTAGGCGATGATCGCGCCGTGCTGGAAAAAGGCGACCCACAATTGCTTGAGGGTCATCCGGTCGAGATAATGCGACCGCTTCCAGAGGGCATTGGGGATCGTCTCGGTCGTCACGCGTATATCCTTGGGCGAACGTCAACGGGTTGCAAGGGAAAGCGTTGCCGCAATGCTTCGCCAATGCGGCGGTTTTGCGACAAAAGCGATGAAGCTGAGCTGAAGCGGCTCATTCCTCCGAGCGGATCAGCACCGTTTCGCCGATCAGCAGGAACAGGAAAAACGGCCCCCACGCCGCCATCGGGGGCGAATAAGCGCCGACATTGCCCATCGCCAGGCTGAAATTGTCGGCGATGAAGTAAGCGAAGCCGAGCGCCATTCCGAGCGTCGCGCGCATCAGCACCTGGCCCGAGCGGGCCAGCCCAAAGGCGGCGATCGCGGCGAGCAGCGGCATCAGCACGGTCGACAAGGGAGAGGATAATTTGTGCCACAGCCCCGCTTTGGCCGCGGCGGTCGGGCGTCCGGCGCGCTCCATCTCGCCTATCGCGCTCCTCAGGTTGAAGAAATCGCGCTCGGCGGGATCGACCTTGGCGAGCGTGAACCGAGCGGGTTCAACCCCGGCAAGCGCGGTCATTTGGGGGATTTCGGTGACGAGGTTCATTGCCGGATCATAGATGCGCACCCGTTCGAGCCGCCATGCACCTTCCGCCTGGGTCGCCCGGGCCGAGTCGATGATCCGGCTGAGCGCGCCGCGCTCGCGCTGATAGATCGTCAGTCGCTCAAGATGGGTTTGCTCGCCCTTTCCGCCGACACGGCGAGCGCGCACCAGATCGTCGCCGACCAGCAGCCAGACATTGCTCAGCACCCCGGTTTCGGCGGGGACCGTTTCATAATCGGCGTCACTCCACGCGTTGACCGCGCGCGCCGAGTTGACGACGATGGTTTCGTTGAAGGCGAAGGCGAGCGCGGCGACCCCGAGGCTTGCGACGATCAGCGGGGCGAGGATCTGGTGCGCCGAAATCCCGGCGGCCTTCATCGACACGATCTCGCTGTGCTGGTTGAGCCCGACGAACGCGATCAGTGTCCCTAACAGCACCGAAAAGGGCAGGAAGCGCGAGGTGAGCAGCGGAACGCGAAGCGCGACATAGCGCCACAGATCGGCGTCGCCGTTGCCCGGAACCGCGAGGATCTTGCCCGACTCGCCGAGCAGATCGAGAGTCATCAGCACCATCACCAGCGCGACCAGCACCGCGAGGCTGCGGGTCATCACCAGCTTGACGGTGTAGAAACCGATCTGGCGCGAGGGAAAGAATTGGAGGTTGATCATGCGCCCCCGGCAGCCTCGCGGCCGAATTGCGGAAGCAGCGAGCGAACCAGCTTGCCGACCCGCGCGAAGGCGCGCTCGAGCGCGCCGATCGGCTGCCCGCCGGGCTTGTGCGCGATGACATGATACATCCACGCGATCAGCGCGGCTAAGGCGAGGAACGGCACCCACAAAGCGATCACCGGGTCGATCCGGCCCTGCGCTCCGGCCTGCTCGGCATATTGATTGATCTTGTGATAGGTCACCACCATCACGATGCCGATGAAAATGCCGAGCGCCGAGGTGCTTCGCTTGGGCGGGACCGCGAGCGCCACCGCAAGCAGGGGCAGGAGCAGCATCATGACCACTTCGACCAGCCGGAAATGGAGGTTCGACTGGGCCTTCCGGCGGCGCTGCTCGGTCCCGCCGTCGCCGTATGCCCGTCGCGCGACCTCGATCAGGGTCAGCTCGGGATTATCATCGCCTCGATCGCGGAAGCGGTCGATCCGCGGCAATTTGATCGGCAGGTCGTAGGTGTTGAAAGCGAGGGTCCGCGGCGCCGAAAATTTGGCCGATTCCTGAATCAACTTGCCGTTGTGAAGCCGGAACAGGATCGTGTCGGGGTCGTCGGTCGAGAGAAAGCGGCCGGCCTCCGAGGTCGCAGCGACGCTGGTCCCCGATCGATCATCGACCTGGACGAAGATTCCCATCAGCCGAGTGCCGCGATCCTCGCTGCGGTCGATCCGCAGCGTCAGGCGCTTGCCGAGCCGGTTGAATTCGCCGACCTTGATCGCCGCGCCGAGCGCACCCGAGCGCAGGTCGAACCGCAGGCCTTCGTAGCGGTAGCGGGCATAGGGCTCGACATAGCCGACGATCACCAGATTGAGCAGCATCAGCCCGATGGCGTAGGCGTAGGGCACACGCAGCATCCGGCCGAAGCCGACCCCGATCCCGCGCAGCGCGTCGAGCTCCGACGACAAAGCGAGGCGGCGGAAGGCGAGCAGGATTCCAAGCAGGAGGCCGATCGGGATTCCGAGCGAGAAATATTCGGGAAGGAGGTTGGCGAGCATTTGCCAGACGACGCTGACCGGCCCGCCTGCGGTCACCACGAAGTCGAACAAGCGGAGCATTTTTTCGAGCACGAGGAGCATTGCGGCGAGGATCAATGTTCCAAGCAAGGGGACCGCGACGGCGCGGGTGATGTAGCGATCGATCAGCGACAGGCTGCGCAATTTTTTGGTCGCCCCAACACCATGATTTCGCCGCAAAGCGACCCGACAAGCGATAACGGGAAGCAACCAGCGATGGTTGCCCGTTCCTGTTGTCTATAGCGCACGGTTGAGTAAAATCATGTCGAAAACATTTCTTGTCCTGTTGAGCGCGATCGCGGTGCTCGCCGCCGCACAGGCACCTGCTTCGGTGGTCGGCAAGGATGCCGCGGCCTGCGCGTCTGGCCGCCCGGCGGTGCAGGTCCATGTCAGCGGGTTCAAGCGCGCGTCGGGCACGGTCAAGGTCGCGCTTTATGGCTCCGACCCGTCGCGCTATCTCGCCAAGGGCGGCAAGCTTCGCAAGGTGGTGGTGCCGGTCAGATCGACCGCGCCGGTCGACGTGTGCATCGCAGTGCCGAAGCCGGGCCGCTATGCCGTGGCGGTCCATCACGACCTCAATTCGAACGGAAGCAAGGACGGCAGTGACGGCGGAGGCTATTCGCGCAATCCGCAGCTTTCGCTGACCAATATGCGCCCGTCGTTCGGCAAGACCGCGGTCGAGGTCGGAGCCTCGCCCAAGCAGGTCGGAGTCCAGCTGCAATATCGCCGCGGGCTTTCGATCAGGCCCGTTACGAGCTGACGGTGCGAGCGCGGATCGCCCTGATTTCGAATCCCAAGTCGACTGGTAATCTTGCCCAATTGCCGCGCATCCGAGCGTTTTGCGCCGATCATCCCGATATTTTCCATTATGAAGTCGAGAAAGTCGAGCAGATCGGCGAGGCGCTCAGGACGATCGCCCGGGTCAACCCCAAGATGCTCATCGTCAACGGCGGGGACGGGACCGTCCAGGCGGCGCTGACCGAGCTTCACAATGGCCGCCACTTTGGCGATTCGCCGCCTCCCGTCGCGGTGCTTCCCAACGGCAAGACCAACCTCATCGCGCTCGACCTTGGAAGCCAAGGCGACCCGATCATCGCGCTCGGGCGGCTGCTCGAATTCGCCCAGAGCGACCTTGCACCCCATCTCGTCGCTCGCGAGCTGATTGCCCTTAGCCGCGGACCGGGCGAATCGAACCCGGTGATCGGGATGTTCCTCGGCGGTGCGGGGCTTGCCGACACGATGCTTTATTGCCGCAACACGATCTATCCGCTCGGACTTCCCAACGGGTTGAGCCATGTGCTCACCGCGATCGCGGTGCTGCTCCGCCAATTGTTCGGGCTCGGCGGGCGCTTCCTTCCGCCCAAGCCGTCGCCGCTACGCATTTCGGTGCGCCGCGACGGACATATTTCGGGGCGTTTCTCGCTGCTGCTGGTGACTACGCTCGATAAATTGCTGCTGTCGAGCGAGTTTGGCGGGCAGGGGCGCGGCGCGCTCAAATTCCTCGCGGTCGATGAGCGCTCGAGTTCACTGGTCCGGCTGCTTGCGGCAAGCCTCGGCGGGCGGCTCGGCCAGTCCAAGATGCGCGGAGTGCATATCGAGGAATCCGACGAGATCAGCATCGAGGGCGAAAGCTCGAACGTCATCCTCGACGGCGAGATGTTCAAGGCCGAGATCGGGCAGCCGATCTTCCTTCGCTCGGCCTCACCCTTGTCGTTCGTCCGCCTCGCCGCCTGAGCGTGGCCACGCTCGACGAGCTGGTTCGCGCCGAGCTTGCGCAGCCGGTCGATCCTCGAGTGGCGAAGCTCGCGGGGGCCATCGCCATGGCGCACGGCGGGGCGAGCCGGGCAGTCTTGTTCTACGGCTCGTGCCTCCGCCAAAGCCAGCTCGACGGGCTGATGCTCGATTTCTATCTGATCGTACCCGACTATCGAAGCGCCTATGACCGGCGCTGGCTGGCGGCCGCCAACCGGCTGATCCCGCCCAATGTGTTTCCGTTCGAGCATGACGGGCTGGCGGCCAAATATGCGGTGCTGAGCGAGGCCGATTTCCGGCGTTTGAACGGACCCGAGACTCGCAATGTCTCGGTCTGGGCGCGCTTTGCCCAGCCCTCGCGATTGGTGTGGGCGAAGGATCGGCCAGCAGGCGACCAGGCGGTTGCGGCCATTGCCCGAGCGGCGCCGACCCTGCTCGCGGCGGCGGGCCGGATCGAGGGTGAAGAGCCGCTCGACTGGTGGCGGCGAGCGTTCGCCTTGACCTATTCGGCCGAGCTTCGCGCCGAGCGCAAGGGGCGCAGCGGATCGGTGATCGACGCCGATCCCGAACGCTATCGGAGCTTCAGCGCGCCGGCGATCGCCGCGATGGCTAGCCCGGTGCCGGACGCGAGGGGGTTGAAGTCGCGCTGGGTGCGGCGGCGGGCGGAGGGCAAGGCGCTGAGCGTGGTCCGGCTGGCCAAGGCGAGCGCGACCTTTGCCGGCGGGGTTGATTATATCGCGTGGAAGATCAATCGCCACGCCGGGACCGCGATCGTGATCAAGCCGTGGCAGCGGCGCTGGCCGCTGCTCGCCGCGATCAGCCTCGTGCCGAAGCTGTTCCGCTCCGGGGCGGTTCGCTGATCCGGCGGCCGAGCGCCGCGGCGACCGACGAGGCCAGCGCGCCAACCGTGAACGGCTTGCGCAACAGCTCATGGCCGACGAGGTCGTCGGACTCGCCCTCGCCGACATAGCCGGTGACGAACAGGATCGCGGTGTCGGCGCGCTTAGCCTTCAACAAGCGGACCAGTTCGGGCCCGGTCATTTCGGGCATGATCACGTCGCTGATGACGAGGTCGAACTCCTGTTCGTCGAACAATCGGAGGGCTTCGGCTCCGCTCGAGCAGGAGACCGGCTCATAATCGAGGTCCTCGAGCGCTCCGACGGTCGCCGCGCGGACCCGCGGATCGTCCTCGACCAGCAGGATGCGCGCTCCGGCGACCACCAATTCGGTTTCGCCGCGTTGCGCCGCGGGGTGGATCCGAACAGTTGCGAGCGCGTCGGTGCGCGGGAGATAGATCGAGACGGTGGTGCCCTGGCCGACCACGCTTTCGATCCCGACCTCGCCGCCCGATTGATGTGCGAAGCCGAAGATCTGGCTGAGGCCGAGTCCGGTGCCCTTGCCGACCGGCTTGGTGGTGAAAAAGGGCTCGAACGCGCGTTCGATCACTTCTGGAGCCATTCCGCAGCCGGTGTCG
>JBKKAQ010000064.1:0-4933 GCA_046714555.1 Sphingomicrobium sp.
GAAACGATCACGAACGCCCCGAACGGGATATATAGCCAGCCAAGGTCGAGCACCGGGCCCTGGACGAACGGAAGGTAGAGCTGGGTCCCGCCGACGCGGACCATCAGCCAAGTCGCGACTCCGGCAACGAGGAATTCGGCGGCGAGCCGCATCCGCCCCGACAGCCCGGCATGATGCCCCTTGGTGACCTTGTCATAATCGTCGAGAAAACCGATCAGCCCGAAGCCGCCGATGACCAGCAGGCACGCCCAGACATAAGGGTTGGTGAGGTCCATCCACAGGACCACGGAGACCGCTACCGAAACGAGGATCAGCAACCCGCCCATCGTCGGGGTGCCGCGCTTGGCGAGGTGGCTTTGCGGACCGTCGGCGCGGATCGGCTGGCCCTTGCCCTGACGAAGTCGAAGCCACGAGATGAACCACGGCCCCATCACCAGACCGATCAGCAGCGCGGTTGCGCTCGCCGCTCCGGCGCGGAAGCTGATGTAGCGGATGAGGTTGAGGATTCCGGGGAACCCCAATTGGTCGGCGATCAGGTAAAGCATGGCTGGCCCCCTGCCACCTGATCGACCAGCCGGGCAAGCCCGACCGAGTTGGAGGCCTTGACCAGCACCGCATCGCCCGGGCGGAGCATGGCCGCGAGGATCTGCGCGGCTTCGCCGGGGTCGCTGGCGCGATCGACCCTGATCCGCCGTTCGAGCGCGGCTTCGAGCGAGCGGGTCTCCTCGCCGACGAGGATCAGCAGGTCGATCCCGGCGGCAAGGACTTCGTCCGCGAGTCCGGCGTGGAGAATGTCGCTTTGCCCGCCTAGCTCGCGCATTGTTCCGAGCACCGCGATCCGCCGGACGATTCCGCTTTCGGCGCCGAAGCTTCGAAGTGTCGCGGCCATCGACGCGGGGTTGGCGTTGTAGCTTTCATCGATCAGCAACGCCTCGCCGTCACCGACAGTTATCCGGTGTCGCTCGCCGCGACCCTTCAATCCGCCAAGATCGGCAAGCGCCAGGCCGGCGATCGCGACATCGGCGTCGAGCGCCTCGACCGTGGCCAGCACCGCGAGCGCGTTCGACACCCAATGCTCGCCGCGCTGCGAGACGGTAAAGGTCAGTTCGCTTTCGAGCAGCGAAGCGGTGATCAGGCTTCCGCCCCTCTCCGCGGCGACCGCGTGGATTGTTCCGACATCGGCATCGCCGCCACCGAAGGTGATGATCCGGTCGGCGAAGCGACGGGCGGCGCGGATCAGCCGTTCGCGGTGAATGCTGTCGTTGGGCAGGATCGCGACACCGCCCTCTTCCAGCCCTTCGAAGATTTCCGCCTTGGCGTCGGCGATCGCTTCCTCGCTTCCCAGATTTTCGATGTGCGCCGCGGCGATCGCGGTGATCAGCGCGACATGCGGACGGACCAGCCGGGTCAGAGCGGCGATTTCGCCTGAATTGCTCATTCCGATTTCGAGCACCGCATAGTCGCAGTCGCGCGGCATCCGGGCGAGGCTGAGCGGAACCCCGGTATGATTATTGTAGCTCTTGACCGAGCGGTGGACCCGCCCGCGCGCGCAGCGTTCGAGCGCGTCGGCGAGCGCTTCCTTAATGCTGGTCTTGCCGACCGATCCGGTGACCCCGACGATCTTCGCCGAAGTCCGCGCGCGGCTTGCCCGGGCGAGCGCGTCGAGCGCCGTCGCGGTGTCGCCGACGAGAATGTGGGGGCCGTCGACCCGCTTCGAGACAAGCGCACCGGCGGCTCCGGCGGCGAAGGCGGCGGGAACGAAGCGGTGGCCGTCGGAAACGGTGCCGGGCATTGCGACGAACAGGTCGCCGGGCTGAACTTCGCGGCTGTCGAAGGACACTCCGCCGGTTTCGAAAAGACCGTGGATCGAGCCGCCGGTGGCGGCGGCTATTTCAGTTGCATTCCACAACGGAGTCACGCGGCGCATTCCCGCGCGACCGCGACATCGTCGAAGGCGAGGGTGCGGTCGGCGACGATCTGGCCCTGTTCGTGGCCCTTGCCGGCGAGCAGCACGATGTCCCCCGCCCCGGCCAACGCGACCGCGGCGGCGATCGCTTCGCGGCGGCCGGCGATCTCGAGCGCGCCGGGAGCGCCGGCGAGGATTTCGGAGCGGATCGAAGCGGGATCCTCGCCGCGCGGATTGTCGTCGGTGATGATCACCGTGTCGGCGCGCCGGGTGGCCGCCTGCCCCATGCCAAGCCGCTTGCCGCGGTCGCGGTCGCCGCCAGCGCCGAACAGGATGATCAACTTGCCGGTGACATGCGGACGAAGCGCGGCGATCGCCGCCTCGATCGCGTCGGGTGTATGGGCATAATCGACATAGACCGGTGCACCGGCGCGGCTGATCACCGCGCACTCGAGCCGCCCGCGGACCGGCGACACCCGGCGCATCGCCGACAACACCTCGTCGAATCCAGTCCCGGTGGCGAGCAAAAGTCCGGCGGCGACGAGCACATTGGCGGCCTGATAGGCTCCGATCAGCGGGAGCACGAGGCGATGGTCGGCGCCGTCGTAACGAAGCACGAGCGTCTGGCCGAGCGGGCTCGGGGTCTGCCGAACCAGCTCGAGGGTCGCGGTTCCGGGCCCGACGGTGATCAGCTTGAGCCCGCGCCAACCGGCATGAGCGATGACCTCGGCCGAGCGCGGGTCGCCGGTCCAGACCACCGCGGTCCCCGAAGCGTCGACGACCTCGTCGAACAAGCGCATCTTGGCGGCAAAATAGCTTTCCATGTCGCGATGATAATCGAGATGGTCGCGGCTGAAATTGGTGAAGGCAGCGGCGGCGACCGGGAGCCCTTCGCCACGATACTGGTCGAGCCCGTGGGACGAGGCTTCGAACGCGACATGGCTGATCCCCATCCGCTTGAGCCCCGACATGTTCGACAGGAAAGTGACGATGTCGGGACTGGTCAGGCCGGTCTTCACCTGGTCGTCCGAAGTGGTCACGCCGAGCGTTCCGATCGACGCCGCGCGGTGCCCGGCCATCCGCCACATCTGGCGGGCAAGCTCGACGCAACTGGTCTTGCCGTTGGTCCCGGTGACCGCGACGGTGACTTCAGGGTAAGGCCCGTAGAAAGGCGCCGCGAGGCCGGCGAACAGCCGGCGCGGATTGGCATCGGCGAGATGGACCGCGCCTTCGACCCGCGCCTGCGGCCGCGCGATTACCGCGACCGCGCCGCGTTCGACCGCCGCGTCGATATAATCCTCGCCATTGACCCGCCCGCCCTCGAACGCCCCGAACAGGCATCCCGGAGCGACCTTGCGATGGTCGATCGCGAAACCGGAGACTTCCAAATCATGGTCGATCCCGGCGGAATCGCGAAGGCGCATCGATCAATGCTCTTTCGCGCGGACGAAGGGCAGGACCTCGGCCATATTGGGTTCGCGTAGCCTGTCGGGGCGGACGCCGAGCATCGGCGCGATCCGGCTGACTGTCTTGCCGATCACCGGGGCGACATTCCAGCCGGCGGTGTGAAAGCCGAAGGTTTCGGCGGTGGATTTGGGATCGTCGAGCATGGCGACGACCACATAGCGAGGTTCGTCCATCGGGAAAACGCCCGCGAATGTGGTCACCACCGCGCTCGAGGTGTAGCGCCCGCCGAGCAGCTTTTCGGCGGTTCCGGTCTTGCCCCCGACCCGGTATCCCGGAGCGTCGGCGCGCTTGCCGGTGCCGTCGGTGACGACAAGGCGGAGCAGGGCGCGCATCTCGTAGCTGGTATCCTCGCTGAACGCGCGCCGGCCCTTGGCGACGGGGTGGTCCTTGCCGATCTTGAGCAGGGTCGCGGGGCGCCAGATACCGCCGTTGAACAGGGTCGCATAGCCCGTCGCGAGGTGGAGCGGAGTGACAGCGATGCCATGGCCATAGCCGACCGTCATGGTCGCGATCTCGCCCCAATTATTGCCCGGGGTAAGCGTCCGCCCGCGTTCCTTCAGTTCGACCGCGACCGGAGCAAGAAAGCCCATCTTGTCGAGGAACGCCCGCTGGCGCCTGGCGCCGACCTGAGCGGCGATCTGGGCGGTGCCGATGTTCGAGCTTTCCTTCATGATTTCGGCGACCGAGCAGGCACGCTTGAACGGATGGGTGTCGCTGATCGAAAACCGCCCGGCGCTGAGCGAGGCGGGGCAATTATACATCTTGCCGAACGATTTGATGATCCCCGAATCCATCGCCATCGCGACGGTGAACGGCTTGAAGGTCGAGCCGAGCTCGTAAACCCCCGAAGTCGCGCGGTTAAAGCGCGCTTCGGGCGAGCCCTGCCCGGCGACATTGGGATTGAGCTGGGGCAAGGAGGTCATGGCGAGGATTTCGCCGGTGTGGATGTCCATCACGATCCCCGCGGCGCCGATCGCCGAATAGGTCGTCACCGCCGAATTGAGCTCATGTTCGAGCGCCTGCTGGATGCGGCTCGAGATCGACAAGGTGACCGGCCTGCCGCGCGATACCCGATTGCCGAGCTGATCGTCGAACGCGCGCTCGATCCCGGCGACTCCGTGCCCGTCGATGTCGGTATAGCCGATGACATGCGCGCCGAGGCTGGTCTGGGGGTAGAGCCGGTCGGGCTCGCGGTCGATCGCGAGCCCCGGGTCGCCCAATGAATTGACCGCCTGGACGACGTCGGGCGCGGCGCGGCGGCGAAGGTAGAAGAACGGCTTGGCCGATTTCATCATCGCATAATATTGAACCGCGTCGCGTTCGGGCATCAAGGCAGCGAGCCGCTGCGCGAGGTCGAGCTTGTTGCCGATGATCTTTCTGGGATGAAGCGCAATTGTCCAGGCGTCGATCGTCCGTGCCAGCGGGTGGCCGTCGCGGTCGACAATGTCGCCGCGTTCGGGGATCAGGCTGGCCATACCGGCCTTGCGCCCGGCGTGATCGCCGAACGCCGCGAGGTAGAGGATTCGAATGACGATCAGGCCGATGACGCCGATATAGACC
>JBKKAQ010000065.1:0-52183 GCA_046714555.1 Sphingomicrobium sp.
AGAAAGCGCAGGCGGTTGTCGGGAAACAGCATGGCCACGGCATCGGCGACCGCATTCGACACCGGATTTGTTCCAGGCTGTTCCACTCGTTGACGACCATGATCCCGCGGCCGCGGAGCACCCGACGCGCCTT
Organism: Sphingomicrobium sp.; assembly: GCA_046714555.1. Lineage (GTDB taxonomy): Bacteria > Pseudomonadota > Alphaproteobacteria > Sphingomonadales > Sphingomonadaceae > Sphingomicrobium. The sequence continues at coordinate 134 of JBKKAQ010000065.1, forward strand.
GCGAAAAGCCACCTTTTACTCACCCAAACTCACAAAACTATCCAACACCCGTTTCCGCCCGGCATGCTCGAATTCAATCTCGATCTTATTGCCTTCGATCAGCGCAATCGTGCCGTAACCGAATTTGCCGTGGAACACGCGCATTCCCAGCGCGAGGTCGTCGCGACCCTTACTGCCGAGCGACACCGCAGACGCCTTGGCTTCGATGATCCGCTGGGGCTGGGTCGAGAAGCTTCCACCCGCCGCGCGTTGCCAGCCCGGGCCCCTCATGCTCGTGTGGGCGGACGCGACGTGCGCAAACGGGTCGCCATGCTCGCTCCATTGCGCCCGCCACAGGCTTTCGCCGCCGCTCATCGTGGTTTCCTGCTCGACATTGTCAGTGGGAAGCTCGGCGACGAAGCGGCTCGGGATGCTGCTGGTCCACTGGCCGTAGATCCGGCGGTTGGCGGCGAGGAGGATGGTCGCGCGGGTCCGCGCCCGCGTAATCGCGACATAGGCGAGGCGGCGCTCCTCCTCGAGGCTCGCAAGGCCGCCCTCGTCCAATGCACGCTGGGACGGGAAGACGCCTTCCTCCCAGCCGGCGAGGAACACCAAGGGGAATTCCAAGCCCTTGGCGGCGTGGATGGTCATGATCGTCACCCGCGGCTCGCCACTGGCCGCGTCATTGTCCATTACAAGGCTGACATGTTCGAGAAATGCGCCAAGAGTCTCATATTCCTCCATCGCCCGCGTAAGCTCGGCGAGGTTTTCGAGCCGGCCGGCCGATTCGGCGGTCCGCTCGGCGGCGAGCGCAGCGGTGTAGCCGCTCTCGTCGAGCAGGATACGCGCGAGCTCGGGGTGGGGGAGGGTCGCGGCCTGGTTTCGCCAGCGCGCGATATCGCCGATGAAGCGGCCAAGGCTGCGACGCGCCTGGGGGGTCAATTCGTCGCTGTCCAGCATCGCTGCCGCGGCGAGTAGCAGCGGCTGGCGGGTGACGCGGGCACAAGCGTGGATTTTCGCCACCGCCTTGTCGCCGAGCCCGCGTTTGGGCACGTTGACGATCCGCTCGAACGCGAGATCGTCGGCGGGCTGGGCGACCAGGCGGAGATAGGCCAGAGCGTCGCGGATTTCGGCGCGTTCATAGAAGCGAAAACCCCCGACGATCTGATAGGCGAGGCCGATCGCGATGAATCGCTCCTCGAATTCGCGGGTCTGGAATTGCGCACGGACCAGGATCGCCGAGTCGTCGGGGGTTCCGCCGCGCGCCGCGTGCGCCTCGATCTCCTCGCCGACCCGGCGCGCTTCCTCGGGGCCGTCCCACACTGCGATGACTTTGACCGGATCGCCCGCGGCGACCTCGGTCCACAATGTCTTGCCGAGGCGGTCGGCGTTGTGCGCGATGAGCCCGGTGGCGGCGGCGAGGATATGCGGGGTCGAACGGTAATTCTGCTCGAGGCGAATCACTGCGGCGCCGGGGAAATCGACCTCGAAGCGCAAGATGTTGGCGACCTCTGCCCCCCGCCACGAATAGATCGACTGGTCGTCGTCGCCGACGCAGCACAGGTTTCGGTTGGGCTCGGCGAGCAGTTTGAGCCATTCATACTGTGCTTGATTGGTATCCTGATATTCGTCGACGAGCAGATATTTGAAGCGCCCGCGCCATGCTTCGAGGACGTCGGGGTGCGCGCGAAGGATCACCAGTATGTGGAGCAGAAGGTCGCCGAAGTCGCACGCGTTGAGGGTCGCGAGCCGCGACTGGTAGGCGGCGTAGAGCTCGGCGCCGCGGCCCTGAGCGAAGGCTTCGGATTCGCCAGCGTCGATCTGGGCGGGTGTCATCCCGCGGTTCTTCCAGCGGTCGATCAACCCGGCGAGCTGGCGCGCCGGCCAGCGCTTTTCGTCGAGGTTGGCGGCGAGGATCAACTGCTTCATCAGGCGCAACTGGTCATCGGTGTCGAGGATGGTGAAGTTGGACTGGAGCCCGACGAGTTCGGCGTGGCTTCGAAGCATCCGGGCGGCGACGCTGTGAAAGGTGCCGAGCCACGGCATTCCCTCGATCGCTCCGCCGCTGATCGCCGAGACCCGCTCCTTCATCTCGCGCGCGGCTTTATTGGTGAAGGTCACACTGAGGATCTGGCTTGGCCAGGCGCGTCGGGTAGCGATGAGGTGCGCGAGCCGCGCGGTAAGCGCTGCGGTCTTTCCGGTCCCGGCTCCGGCCAGCACCAGCACCGGGCCTTCGGTAGTCAACACCGCCTCGCGCTGTGGCGGGTTCAGGCCGGCGAGGTAAGCGGGCTCGGTGACGGGAGATTCGGGCACCGAATCGAGGTAGGGACCGCGGAACAGAAGGGCAACCGCCGAGCCGCTTCACTTATGCGCGATATCCCCGTTATCCACAGGCCCGGCGGCAAAGATTCCGCTTTGCGCGACTCGGCAAGGCGCGCATATTCACAGCGTGATCGGAACGGAAGTTCCAGACCTCCCCCGGGAGGTCAGGCGACCAAGGGTCCGATCTCCGCCGGCAGGCGATGGAGCGTTTGAAACGGAATTGCTTCCTCGGAAGCGAAACCTCGACGGACAATCCGGACCAGCTGGCAAGAGGCGCCGGAAGAGTCGGTCCTTCTGTCGCGAAAGCCTATCTTTCGAGAGAAGCGGACGCGAAAGAGGATCGATCCAAGAAGGGCCGCTGAAGAAGAGGAACCCGTCTTCGGATTGGGATCCACTTTCGGAAGCGACGCCTGAGCTGGTGAGCCAGGATCGAGGACGGTGACGCTTTACGCGGATCAGGTCACGAACACCGGCAGATCCATCGCTCGGCGCAGTGGGGGCTGGCAGCAATGCCGGCCCCCATTTCTCGTTCAAGTAGCAAACGGTTAGTCATCGGGACGGCCGACTTCACTCTTTCGGCCTCATCGCGCACAATGTGTAGCTGAAGCGCACACAGTTTGACTTTATAGCGGCCGCGTGCGCGAGCAGCTACCCTACCACGCTTGCTCCGCTCGTGCCATGAGCCTTGCCTCGCCGCTGAGCGCCCAAGTGCATTCGACGCTTCTTTTCCGCTCCCACGAGGCGAAAAATGGCTTCCTTGGCCGAGTCGCGATCGAGCGCGGAAGCAAGAGGGGCCGCCGGAGCAGCCCCTCCGCGTCGTTTCAGTCGGTCAGATTGGCGGGGACGCGTCCGCCGTTGGCGGCTAGCTGGCGCATTACTTCCTTGTGAAGCCACAAATTCATTTCGGCGCTTCCGTCTTTGGCACCGGTATAGCCTAGCTCTGTCGCGAGCTCCTTGCGATTGTCGAGGCTCGAATCGAGCCCGATCAATTTCATCAGATCGACGATCGATGTCCGCCAGTTGAGGTCGGGATTGCCTTTCGAAGACGCCATTGCGGTCAGGGTCTGTTCGACATCGACGCTCCCGGCCTGAGCGGTTGCGGTGCCCACCCCGCTTGAAGCGGGGGGCCCGCCAGCCATTCCCGCGGGGATTTGCGGCCGCTCGCCTGCATTGGCGGTCTTGTGACCGAAAATGGCGTCCTTGATCTTTCCGAAAATGCTCATTCGGTTTCTCCCTGTGGGGTGGGTGGCGGTGACCAGGCTCAGGCGTTGATGTTGAGCTTGAGGTCGCGCATCTGATCATGGCCCGCCTTGACCGAACCATAAGCGCGCTCGATTGCCGCGCGGGTCTCGGGGCTCAGACTATCATCCTTGAGCGCGGCTTCATATTTTGCCTTGATATGGTCCTCGCCGCGCTCGACCTCGGCGATAACTGCCTTGTCGTCGCGGGTCGCAACGGTGGCTTTCAAATCGAGGAAGGCGCGGTGCGCTCCGGCAAGCAAAGTGCCGTCGTCCTCGGGATTGCCGCCGAGCCTCGAAACCTCGCTGCGCAACTGCTCGCAGACTTGGCGGCGTTCGGCCGCGCGCGCGGTGAACAAATCGCCGTACCGGCCGCTATCGACCGCCTTGGCCGATTCCTCATAGCCGTCGATGCTGTCGATGGTGGTCGCGATGAGGCCGTTCAAGGTGCGGATGTCATGGCTCGTCTCGGTCATACTGGGCTCCTTAGAATGCAAGGGTGATGCGGGCTCAACGCGCGAGCCGGTCAGGCGATGCGCGGCCTGACGCAAAAAAGCTTCCGTTGGCTCCATCCCGGCGCAATTGTCCCAGTGAGCGGGGATGCGCTCGCCTGACGCTTCGCCCTATGGCGTGGCTCAAGCCTGGCTGAAAAGGCTCCAGTCGGCGATCCCCGGCAAATACTCCGCGACCGGGGCCCATGCGCCGGTCGCAAGAAACACCAGCCGTACCGCGAGCGCGAGCGCCAACAGCGACAAGCCGAGGATTGTCGCCGGATGGGCCCGGCCAAGGCTTCTGAGGTCCCAGCGGATCAGCGGCACGAAGGTCGCAAGCGTGATCATGTTGAGCAATGCGAAGACGGGAAGGATCGGCGGCCCGAGCGGCAGCCGGCCGATCGCCGGGTCGAGCAGCATCAGCGCCGCTCCGAGCATCGCGCGCTTGTGCCATTGGGCGTCGCGGCGGCGCGACCAGCCGGTCCACAGCATGAAGACATAAGGCGGAATGATCGCAAGCGGGACGATCGTCCAGTTGAGCGGATCGGTGAAGGCCGGCTGGTTGGCGCGGGGCACTTGCCCCACGGTGACGAGGTACATCAAAGGGACGATTGCGATCGCCAAGAGCATTGCCATCCCGCCGAGCCGGATATGGAGGTCGCGTCGCCCGGCGGCGACCAGCTGGGTCTGAGCGACGAACACCAGCATCCACACCGAAAACAGGATTCCGTGAAGCATGACCGAAGGGGGAAGCGTCGGACTGGGGCGAGGCCAATGAACATAGCCGCGCGCATAGAAGCTTGGCCCAAATCCGATCAGAACGACCGCAGCCATGAAGAATGCCATTCGCGAATAGAAACGCCGTTCGGCGGACTGGCGCGCGCGCGCACCAATGATCTGGGTCGCCATTCTGCTCCTCCCCCGAGAACAGTTGAGCGCTTCTATATCGTTTTTGACGCGTTACGAAAAGAGGGTGGAGTTGGCGCGCAATCCGCAGCTACTCTCACTCGAGTATCATCGCGCTGGCGCGGCGTCAGGGCGCGCGATAAGCCACGGCCCAGGCATGGGAGAGATGCAATGCGCAGGACGATCTTGGCGGCGACGATTGCATTGGTTGTTTGGACGGTGCCGGCTGCTTCGCTCGCGGTTCCGGCCGATGTCGTGTCAAGCGTCGCTGCCAAGGGGCGCACCCCCGATAATGTCGCTCTCGACGAGGCGCGCAAGCCTGTCGAAATGCTCCGCTTTCTCGGGCTGCGGAAGGGGATGCGGGTGATCGATATGGTCGGCGCCAATCTCTACTGGGCAGAAATCATCGCTCCCGCGGTCGGCCCGAAGGGGATGGTGGTGGTGTGGCAGCCGAGCCAGTTCCTCAATGACAAGCGCCGCGCCAGCTTCGCCGAGTTCGCAGCACGCCAGCGCAATGTCGCCCTGATCTCGAGCCCGTTCCAGACCCCGATCCTCGCTCCGCGAAGCTATGACTTCATGATGATGAACCTCGATTATCACGACGTCTATTGGCAAAGCGTCGAACGCGCCATTCCGCGGATGGAGCCCGATGCGTGGCTCAAAATCCTGTTCGCGGCGATGAAGCCGGGTGCAACCGTCGGGATCATCGACCATTCCGCCAATCCCGGCGGCGACACTCGAGAAACGGTCGAGAAACTGCACCGGATCGACCCGACGGTGGTCCGCGTCGATTTCGAGCGCGCTGGCTTTGTGCTTGACGGGACCAGCGAGCTTCTTCGCAATCCCGCCGACGACCGCACCGCCAATGTGTTCGATCCGGCGATCAAGGGCCGCACCGACCGCTTCATCTTTCGCTTCAAGAAGCCGCGATGAGCCTATCCCCGGCGTTCCGGATCCTGCTCGCGCTCGGCGTCGGGCTCGCCGCGGGGGCGGCGGCCGCGGGCACCGGGGCAGGCTTTGTCGACGGCGCCAATACGGTTGCGGCGACGGCCGGCGGATTATGGCTCGATTCGCTCAAGATGACCGTGGTCCCGCTGATCGTCGCGCTCCTGGTGAGCGGGATCAATGGCGGGGCGCGCGCGGCGAGCGCCGGCGGAGTGGCGGGGCGATCGATGCTGTGGTTCGCGGCAATCATCATCGCTTCGGCGGTGTTTGGTGCAGTGGCGATGCCGCTGCTGCTCCAGATCGCCCCGCTGCCCGACGCCGCGGCCGAGGCGCTTAGGGCAGGCTTGGGGGCAGTCGACCGCGAGGCGACCGCCGCGGCGGTGCCGGGAGCGAGCGAATTCCTACGCCAGGCGGTCCCGGCCAACGTCATCTCGGCAGCCGCCAATGACCGGATCCTTCAACTGGTGCTGTTCACCTGCGTGTTCGCGTTTGCGCTGACGCGGATCGAGCCTGGTCCGCGCGAGCGGCTTGCCGGCTTCTTCAATGCGCTTGGGGCGGCGATGCTGGTGATGATCGGCTGGGTGTTGTGGCTTGCGCCGGTGGGGGTACTCGCGCTCGCCTTTACAGTCGGGGCCTCGGCGGGCTCGGCGGCGTTCGGGGCGATCCTTCATTATATCATCCTGGTGACGAGCCTGGGGATCGTGATCATCCTTGTCGCTTATCCGCTGGCGATGATCGCGGCCAAACTTCCGCTCGCGCGCTTCGCCCGGTCGATGATCGCTCCGCAGGCGGTGGCGATATCGACTCAGTCGTCGCTCGCCTCGCTCCCGGCGATGCTCAACGCGTCCGAGGCGCTCGGGATCGAGCAGCATAAGGCCGACGTCATTCTGCCGCTCGCGGTGGCGCTGTTTCGAGCAACCGGCCCGGCGATGAATATCGGGGTCGCGATCTATGTCGCGCATCTTATGGGGGTCGAGCTGGGCCCGCTTCAGCTTGCCGCGGGGGTTGCGGTGGCGGCGACGACGACTCTTGCGGCAGTTAGCCTCCCAGGACAATTAAGCTTCGTCACCTCGATCGCGCCGATTGCCCTGGCAATGGGAATCCCGATCGAGCCGCTCGCTCTGCTGATCGCGGTCGAGACGATTCCCGACATTTTTCGTACCCTCGGCAATGTCACGATGGACGTCGCAGTGACCGGGGCCATTGCGCGAGGCCGCGAGGGCCAGGATGGGGCTTCCCTACCGGTTCGGCATAGTGCAGCCCGATGAGCCGCCCGGCGCCATCAGCGAGGCCAAACTTCGGCAACTGCGATCGGGTGGAACGCGCCGCCGCCGCCGCTCGTTGAACCGGGGCGAGACTTAAGAGAGGGCGAGACGTGACCGATAACGACAAACCGCAGGCGCCGACCGAGCAGGCCGCGCCCGAGCGCGAACTCGAGCAGGAATTGAAGAAGAACCCGCACGACCTCGACAAGAAGGTCGACGTCGGAAGCGACGAATCGATGGACGCGTCCGACCCGAGCGCGGCGGCTCAGCCGGGCCAGTCGGACGAGCCAGTGCCGTCTTCCTCATTTCCCGAATAATCTCGCGTCTTCCTGAACAGGCGCTCATCGCAATAGGGTCGCGCATGCAAAAAACGCGTGCGTGCGTTGCAAATAATCAACACCTCGCCGGTGATATGACGCGTTGTGACAGTTAGATGTTGCTGCTGTGACGTAGTTCTGATTCTTTATGAGTGGGGGGCGGGGTCATAGTTAATCCTTTTGCAACCGTTGAGGTCGCATGATCCTTCCTGAAGTAGAGGAGTCTGGGTCATGAAGACGAAGACGAGCCAACCTGCCGGGGGCGCGCTGCTGATTTCGGAAATGAAGGAATTCGCCGGCTTTCCCAAGGCGACCCAGCGCTACATCCGCCGCTCGCTCGACGTTGCTTACGGTCGCCGCGATCCGCTCGATTGCTGGGCGCGCGATGAAGGTGAAATCGCCTCGATCCGGGCTCAGGCGCGGCTCTACAAGCAAATCGACCGGCTTCGGCTCCAGGTCCCCGACGACAGCGGACTCGATATGATCGACTCGTTCATTGGGCTGCTGATCACCTTGACCGCGTTCGACCTTGGCCAGGACCGGTTGCCCAACTTCGCCGCGTACCGCTTCCTTTACGAGCGGCTGATTGGGGCTTCAGCCCGTCCGTGGCTTCCGGCGGCGTTCTGCGCCTCGGCGGCGCTTCCGCACCTCCACCCCGAACGGCGCCGGGTGCTTCTCCAGTCGATCAGCGAAAGCGCGGCGACCGCCCCCGGCTGGTCGAACCGCGAACCGGTGTTCTGGCCCGAATGGGTCGAGAAGGTCGACATGGAAGAAGCCGCCTAGCGTCGCGCCTCGATCGAGGGAAAAATCTCGGCAAGCCGCTCGAGGCTTGCCTTCGCGCTCCTGTGATGGATGAAAATCCCTCCCTTGTCTTCCCATTTGCCACGATGATCCTCACGGTCGTCGACCAACACGTCGCCCGGTGACAGATGGCGCGCCTTGTCGCGCGCCATACAGGTGATGATCCTGGTCCCCGGAAAATGCTCGGCCACCCAGCGCACTTTCTGCGGTGCCGCCCATTTGCCGAGCGGAAGCCCGGTGAGAACCGTCGGTCCAAGGTGTGCGACCGCGTCGAACAGTGTCCGCGCGTCGGGCATTTCAGGAAGCTTCGCGTAAAAATCTGGCGCGCGCGCGCGCCTCTTCCAGAATTCGCCCCTCGAATATCTCGCTTCGAAGGCTCGCGGGGTCAGCCCGAGCAGCGCCTTCGCGCCGCAATCGAAATCGGCGAGGACTCCATCGCAGTCCAGAAACAAGTGCGGCACGCTTAAAAGCGCGCCGGAACGAGATGTATCGGCACCGGCTCGGCGAGCTCTTGCCAGCCAAGCTCGCGAATCACGTCATTGCTTTGGCGCGGGGTCCGGCCCTTCGATCGGTTGAGCGACCAAGTGATGTGATAAGTCGAACCGTCGGGGCGGTCAGTGCTGCCGTCGATCGCGACCACCAGCGCCTCGAGACTGTCGCCATCGTCGGAGCGGCCGACGACCTTCGCTTCGACCTCGCCCGGAATCGGAATCTTCGGACCGACCTTCGATCGCAAGGTGACATGATCGGCGATAACATCGGCATAATGCGGAGCAAATCGCTCGAGCAGCTGCACGCGAACCTCCTGCCCGAGTTTCCAGCCGATTACGCTCATTGCACAGTCAACTCGCGACTCCCCGAAAGGATCAGCCGAGCCTTTCGACCAATTCGGCGGCGAACTCGCTCAGCGAATCGTCGCGCGCCCCCATGATCAAAATCCGGTCGCCGGGGCGCGCTTCGGCGATCATCGCGTCGCCGATCGCCAAGCGCTCGGGGATGTGCGCCGCCCGGGGCCCGATCGCGCTTGCAAGCCAGTCGCTCGCTCGCGTCCGGTCCACTGTTCCGCCCTGATAGACCGGGTCGGGCAGATAGAGCAGGTCGCCCGGGCGGAGCCCCTCGGTGAAGGTCCGGGCAAGCTCCTCGCCCATCTTGGCGAGCGGGCTGAAGCCATGCGGTTGAAACATCGCGAGCAGCCGCCCGGGCTGAGCGGTCAAAGTCGCGAGGCTCGCTGCGATCTTGTCGGGATTGTGAGCGAAATCGTCGATTACTGTCACTCCCCCAGCGCTTCCCACGGTTTCGAGTCGGCGGCGGAGCCCGGCGAATCGATCGAGCGCTGCCGTGGCCTCGGCGAGCGGAACGTCGAGCGCTCGCGTGGCGGCGAGCGCGGCAAGCGCGTTGGAGGCATTGTGGCGGCCGGGAACTCCCATCCGCACCTGGTGGACCTCGCCCTCGGCTTCGACGGTAAAGCTGATTCCTTCGGCAAGCAGCTCGAGATTGCGCCCCGAAAGCGCTGCTCCGGGGCTGTCGAAGCCATAGCCGACGACATGACTCGGGGCGGCCATGTCGGCAAGCATCCGGGTTTCGGGATCGTCGAGGTTGAGGATGATCGTGTCGGCGGCGGCGAGGAAGCCGCCGAACAAGGCGCGCAATTCCTGAATCGACTTATGGTCGAGGCTGACATTGGTCAGGACCGCCACCTCGGGCTTGTAGAGCGCGATCGAGCCGTCGCTTTCGTCGACCTCGCTGACGAACAGTTCGGGATCGCCGACCAGCGCGCTTGCGAACGGCGCGTCGGGCGCGACGAAATTCTTCATCACCGCTCCGTTCATCACGGTCGGCTGGCGGTGCGCCGAATGGAGGATCCAGCCGATCATCCCGGTGACGGTCGACTTGCCGCTGGTGCCGCCGACCGCGACGCTGCGCCGCGCGGCGTTGAACAATTGCGCTAACAGCATCGGCCGGGTGAGGTGAAGCAGGCCAAGATCGCGCGCTCGAACCACATCGGGGATATCGTCCTCGATCGCCGCCGAGGTGACGAGAGTCATCCCCTCGGCAAGACCGGTTCCGTCCTGGGGAAACAACGAAATTCCCAACGAGCGGAGGAATTCGAACTTCGGCGCGAGCCGCCCCGCGTCGAGCGCCCGGTCGGAGCCCGCGACTTGCGCACCCGACGCGCGGACGATGCACGCCAGCGGGAGCATCCCGCTGCCACCGATCCCGCAAAAGAAGTAAGTGGAATTGCTCATCCCCGCCGTCCTATTGAAGCAAGGCGAGGATGACAAATGGGGGTCGAATGAGGATCGCGGTGGTCGCTCCGAGCTGCCCGCTCAAGCCCGAGGCGGCGGCGCGGGTAGCGGCGATCGTCGCGCAGCGCGGCGATTGCGAACTGGCAATTCACCCGCAATGCTTTGCAAGCGAGGGCCATTTCGCAGGGAGCGATTCACTCCGGCTTGCGGCGCTTCGCGAAGTGATTTCCGATCCCGGGGTGGACGCGGTATGGTTCGCTCGCGGCGGCTACGGTTCGAACCGCATCGCCGAGGCTGCGGCGCGAGACCTGCCGCAACCCGCTCGGGCCAAGCTCTACATGGGCTATAGCGACTCGGGTTTCCTCCTCGCCGGGTTCGACCGTGCCGGGCTCGATGTCGCGCATGGACCGATGCCGCAGGACGTGCTTCGCGCAGGCGGTGAGCAGGCAATCCACCGAGCGCTCGACTGGATCGTCGAGCGCGATCCTTCGGCGCTCGAGCCCGGGCTTGTTGGCCCCGCGCTGGCATTCAACCTGACGGTGCTGTCGAGTCTGCTCGGAACCGCGCTCGAGCCTGACTTCAGCGAGCGCGAATTGCTGATCGAGGAGGTCAGCGAGCATCATTACCGGATCGACCGGGCGATGTTCCATGTCACTGGAAGCGCGAAAGTGCGCAAGGCGTCGGGATTGCGGCTCGGGCGGGCGAGCGAGATTCCACCCAACGACGTCGATTTTGGCGCCGATGAGGAGGCGATCGTTCGCGATTGGTGCGAGCGTTCGGGGCTGGCATTTCGCGGCCGCGCCGCAATCGGCCACGACGCCGCCAATCGCGTAGTCCCGTTCAGAGGGAGCGATCGATGATTTCCCTCTGGCGAGGCCATTGCAAAAGCCCTGCGATTGCGCTCTATCAATCGCCTGGGACAACAGGAGGGTTCGATGGCCAAAGACGCAACCGCAACACCACGTAAAGCAGGGGGCGGGCTGGCCCGCCCGGTACAGCCTTCACCCGAACTGGCGGCGATCACCGGAAGCGACCCGCTACCGCGCAGCCAAGTGGTTTCGAAGGTGTGGGATCATATTCGCAAGAATAATCTTCAAAACCCTCAAAACAAACGAGAAATCGTCGCTGACGACAAATTGAAGAAGGTCTTTGGCAAGGATCGTTGCACGATGTTCGAGATGAATAAGCATCTTTCGAATCATCTGAAATAAGCCCTCTCCGAAGGGCGACATATCAAGGGGATCCGCGTCCGCGGGTCCCCTTTTTTGCTCGGCGCGGCTTGGCGCAGCGGCGTCCGCCGAGTCGCTCAGCCGCGGGTCGCGCTGCTGAGCGGCTCGCTGGTCACCGGATAACCGGCGTCCTCGGGGATGCAGATATGCTCGACTCCGCCGCGCTCCTCGATCCAAGGCGTGATCGTTTTCACCGGAACCGCGTCCGCGGCGGAGCGGATCGACTCGAAATCGGCGTAAAGCGCCAGCCGCTCGAGGTTGCGTTGGGTCGGAAAGATCGCCCGCGCCTCGCCGCCGCGGATTCGTCCGAGCACATCGTCGGCGGCGATCCACAGCGCGGCCTCGCATTCGCCCGCCTGGGGCCGCGGCTGCCATTCGCCCCGGGGCGCGCAAGCGACAAAGAAACGTGTGTCGAACCGCCGCGTGTTCCGCATCGCCGGCTTCCATCTGGCGAAGTGGATCAGCGCCGAAAGGTCGAGCGCAAGCTCGCTCTGCTCAATCAGCTCGGCGAACGACTGTCCGGCGATCAATCCATCCTGGAGCATGGCGGCGAGCGCTGGGCCGGGCTGCGGGGCCAGCCCGACTGCGATCCCGGTTTCCTCGAGGGTTTCGCGAATCGCCGCGATTCTCGCCGCGGCGTCGGGCGACTCGCCGCTCCCCAACGCGAGCGCACGGTCGGCGGGATCGATCCTCCCCCCGGGAAAGACCATCGCTCCCCCCGCAAAAGCCATCGCCGCCGAGCGTTCGACCATCAGCAGCTGGGGCGGCGAAGCGTTTCGATCGCGCACCACGATCAGGGTCGCTGCCGGAATTGCCTCTTGCTCCATCGCCGCCCCGCCTAATCGATGCCACGCTCCGACGCCATGCGCAGCGGCAAGGCGCACACAAAAAAGCCGGCGACCTCGAAGGGCGCCGGCTTTTCCATCACACCGCCCGAAGGCAGCAAGTCATTACATAGCGTTGACGGCAGCGTTGGCGTCGGCATTGACGTCGGCTTCGTCGATCGCTTCTTCCTTGCGAGCGCCTTCGGCCTCGAGCGCGTCAGCCTGGTTGCCCAGAGCTTCGGCTTCGGCGGCGTTGGCGGTATTGGCCGCCATCGCGTCGAGGTTCTCGGCTGCGTTCTCGTAATTCTCCTGGACGTTTTCGGCGAGGGCGTCGTCGCCCTTTCCACCACAAGCCGAGAGAGCGAGAGCAGCAGCGCCAACCAGCGCGAATGAAGTCTTGTTCATGAATGTACCCCTTAAGTTTCAGTGCAGCGGCTCAAGCCATAACAGCACGAACGGTTCCAACGCTAGCGTCTTTATAACGGTTCCGTGTCGGAAAATTGCGCGGGCGCCCCCCGCGACCTTGTCGAAAGACCCTCAAACGCCTATCTGCGAGGGGCCGGGGCGACCCGGCTACGTCGGTAGATTGTTGAGTGAAATAAGCATTTCGGACCCGGGGGGCAGTACCCCGGCGCCTCCACCACCAGCTCGCCGTGATGGTCGCTTCGACTTTGCCAGGCGCCGCGCTGCTGATGGGGGCGAAATAGGATCGACGAATGTGGTAAAGTCTTGGCTGCCGACCGGCCTGAGCATGCCGTAAAAGCGTTCACAACGACAAGTGCCAACGATAACGAGGCGCTCGCAATTGCCGCGTAACTAAGGTTCCAACGAACGGAAGTTACAAGGACAAAAGCGCGGTTGGACCCCACCGGGCAACAGAAGGGGAAACCAGCGGTTCGGGAGGCACCGGGCAACAGAAGCCTCCCACCTTCCCTCTTTTTTCCGTCAGCGACCGCCCGCTCGAAGCGATTCGCTCAACCGCGGCAACGCACTCCCGATAAGACGCGCGATTGAATCGCCGCCCCGCCATAGCTACCTTCCTGCTATCCGATCGCCTCACGGGGGAAATTTATGACTGTTCGCCGCTTTCTCGCACCGCTCGTCGCGCTCGCTCTTGCCGGCTGCGGGCTCAACAGCGTTCCGACCGCCGAAGAGAATGTCACCGCCAAATGGGGCCAGGTGCAGAGCGAATATCAGCGCCGCGCCGACCTCATCCCCAATCTGGTTGCAACCGTGAAAGGCTACGCTCAGCAGGAAAAGGATGTGCTGACCGAAGTCACCGAGGCGCGCGCAAGCGCCAGCCGCGTCCAGCTCAACGCGGGCGACCTCTCCGACCCCGTCAAGGTGCGCGCGTTCAGCGATGCGCAAAGCCAGCTCGGCGGTTCGCTCGGGCGGCTGCTGGTGACGATGGAGGCCTATCCCGACCTCAAGTCGAACCAGAACTTCCTCACACTGCAAAGCCAGATCGAGGGGACCGAGAATTCGATTCTGGTCGCGCGCAAGGATTATAACGAGGCGGTTCAGGCGTATAATACGCGGATCCGTACTTTCCCCGACGCGATCGGCGCCAAGATCTTTTATGGCGCCAAGCCAAAGGTTCCGTTCGAGGCTGCGTCGGGCGCCCAAACCGCGCCAACGGTCGATTTCAACACCGCCAGCTAGGATGATCCGCCTGCTCGCGGCGCTGTGCCTGGCGCTCGTCGCAGCGCCGCTCGCCGCCCAGACCTTTCCGCCGCTCACCGGGCAGGTGGTCGATCGCGCCGACCTGCTCCGCCCCGAACAGGAACTCGACCTCACATCGAAGCTCGCCGCGCTGGAGGCGCAGAGCGGCCGGCAATTGGTCGTTGCGACCGTTCCCGGGCTCGAAGGACGGACGATCGAGGATTATGGCTACCGCCTCGGCCGGACCTGGGGGATCGGGCAAAAGGGCAAGGACGACGGTGTCATCCTGCTGGTCGCGCCCAATGAGCGAAAGGTACGGATCGAAACCGGCTATGGCGCCCGGGTGTTCCTCACCGACGCCGTGTCGGGGCTGATCATCCGCGAGGCGATCACTCCCAGATTCAAGGCGGGCGACATGGCCGGCGGAATTTCTGCCGGGGTCGAGGCGATCGCCCAGATGATGGTGCTCCCCGCCGCCGAGGCGCAAAAGCGCGCCGAGGTGATCGGAGCAAGCGAGGCGGCGCGATCGCGCGGCTCGGGCGAAGGGGTCGGTGCGATTCCCTTGATGTTCTGGGTGATCATCTTCTTTTTCATCCTGCTGCCGATGGTTCGCCGGGCAAGCGGAGCGGGGCGCAAATATCGCCGCGGCGGGGGGGATAATCTCGGCATCATCCTGTGGGGGATGAGCGAGATCGCTCGCTCCTCGTCACGCGGCGGCTTTGGCGGCGGGGGCGGCTTCGGCGGAGGCGGCGGCTTTTCGGGCGGCGGCGGCTCGTTCGGGGGCGGCGGCGCCTCGGGAGGCTGGTAATGCTTCAACTGACTCCAGAGGCTCACATCAAAGTCGGAGCCGCGGTCGCCGCGGCCGAAGCGCGAAGCAATGGCGAGATCGTTACCATCGCCACGGGCCTGTCCGACCGCTATCATGACGTCGCGCTTCATTGGGCGGTCGCCGCGCTGATCGGTACGCTCGCGTTTTTCGCCGCGGTACCCGCTTGCCTCACCTGCATCGCCCAATGGGCGTTAGGCGGATGGAGCCCCGAACCCTCCCCGCGCGAGCTTTTGACCGTGCTTCTGGTGGTCGCGACTGCGCTGTTCACGATCGCCCTGCTCGCGCTCCGCTACATGCCGCTGCGCTTGCTGCTGACCCCGGGATCGACCAAGTCGCGGCGGGTTCGGCGGCGCGCAATCGACATGTTCAAGGTCGGAGCCGAGCGTCGCACCATCGGCCGCACCGGGATCCTGCTCTATCTTTCGGCGGGCGAGCGCCGCGCCGAGATCGTGGCCGACGAGGCGATTCTCAACGTCACCACCCCCGAGACGTGGGGCGAGGCGATGGCCGCGCTGCTGACCGAAGTTAAGGCCGGGCGCGCTGGCGACGGAATCGTTGCTGCGGTCGGCCTGATCGGCGCGGTGCTTGCCGAACATTTCCCGAGGGATCGCGCCGATCTCAACGAGATTCCCGACAAACTGATCGAACTATGAGCGACGAGTCTGTCGAAACGATGTGGCAGGGCAAATATGTCACCGCCCTCCGCCGCGGCAAATGGGAATATGTTGCTCGGACGGGCGCGGTCCGCGCGGTGGTGATTCTCGCCGAGCATGAGGGGCGGACGATCCTCGTCGAGCAGGAGCGGATCGCGATCGGCGGGCGCTGCCTCGAGCTTCCGGCGGGGCTGGTCGGGGACGAGGACGAGGTCGCGACGGTCGAGGGCACCGCGGTCAAGGAACTCGAGGAGGAAACCGGCTTCACCGCCGGGCGGATCGAACGGCTCGGCGATTATTACAGCTCGCCCGGAATGGTCGCTGAAAGTTTTACGCTGGTGCGCGCGCGCGGCCTGCGTAAGATTGGCAAGGGCGGCGGGGTCGGCGGCGAGGAGATTGTCGTCCACCTCGTCGAACGCGGCGAGATCGCGCAATTCGTCGAAGCCAAACGCGCCGAAGGAGTCGGAATCGACGTCCGCCTCCTGCTCTTGCTCAGCGCAACTTTGCTCTAATTCGTATGCCGGCCAAGGCTTGCAACCAGGCCGCCTCCGATATCGGCTCAAACCCCACTTGCCTTGTTCATCGCATTGAGTTTTTCGCGCAGCGACATCGTGAACCCACGCTCAAGCACGTGGCGGACGTCGTCATTGGCCGAGAGATAGACACGCAGCGTCTTGGCCGGGGCGCACCAGAAGCGCGACGGCTCAGTCAGCGTGACCGTCGCGGTCGCAGCGTCGGGGGACAGCACCGTCGCTTCGCCGATCAGCTGGCCCGCTCGGCAGAAGCCGACCTTCCGCCCGCCGGAAACGACCTCGGCCGTCCCCGAAGCGAGATAATAAAGATGCGCCGCTGGTTCACCTTCGCGGCTGAGCACCTCACCCGCGTGGCCGTGGAGCCACAGCCCCTGGTCGAGAAAGTGGCGCGCCCGCGCTCGCGACAGGCCGGCAAGCGGCGCGGCGAGCATCGACTCCTCATCGCTCGAAAAGCGTGCCCGGCGGTCGGCCAGCAGCCGCGAGATGCCCTGGATTAGCGCGACAATCACCACCGCCAAAGGCGCCAGCAGCCCCGCCGCGCCATGCTGCGCCCAGCCGTAGACCAGTCCCACGACCCCCGCGGCGCCGATCAGCGCATGATTGAAGCGCACCGACCTGACGAGCATCGCGGCCAGCAAAGCAAGGAACATCGCCTGAAGCAGCATCGCCATCGCCGGCCGTCCCCCTTCGTTCAGCAGCCAGCAGCTTTTGCCATGCAAAGGCACAGTCTGTCGATTGGTCGATGGTTGTCGCCTAAGCGTAGTCGAGGGACTAGCCCCGGCCGGTTTTGTCATAGGATGCTAAGTATGAAGTCGATGTGGATGGTCTCGAGCGCTCTGATCGCACTGTCGGGATGTACGACGATGGTTCCGCCCGTGCCGGTTGCCGATCTCCCCCCGGCTCCGGCCGCGATCGCCGCTATCGCAGTTCCCGACAACGTCCTTCTGGCCCCGTTCAGCGGTCCCTATGACGGCGTTCCACAATGGGACAAGGTCCGGCCCGGCCTGTTCGACGAAGCCTTTGCGTTCGCGATTGACGAGCAACGGCGCGAAGTCGCCGCGATCGTCGCCAATCCCGCGCCCGCCAGCTTCGCCAACACCATTGAGGCGTTGGAGAAAGCCGGTCAACGGCTCGGCCGCGTCAATGCCCAATTCGAGCTGATGACCAGCAATCTGACCACCCCCGAATATCAGGCGCTCGAAAAGGCTTGGGCGCCCAAGCTCTCGGCGGCTTCGGACGAAATCACCTTCAACCGCGCCTTGTTCGAACGGATCAAGGCGGTCCACGATGCGCGCGACGCCGCCGGGCTCGACGCCAGGCAGAAGCGCCTCGTCACCCGCAGCTACGAGTATTTCCTGCGTAGCGGAGCGGCGCTCGACGACAGGCAGAAGCTCGAGCTCGGCTCGTACAACCAGAATCTCGCCGGGCTGTTCGCATCGTTTTCGGAAAAAGTGCTCGCCGACGAAAGCACTTATCTCGCCGCCACCGAAGCCGAGCTGAAGGGCGTTCCGGCCGACATCAAGGCCGCCGCCGCGGCGGCCGCCAAGGCGCAGGGCAAGCTGGGCTATGCGATCAAGAACACCCGCTCTGCGGTCGACCCGATCCTGACCTTTGCCGATAATCGCGCGCTCCGTGAAAAGGTCTGGCGTGCCTTCGTCAACCGCGGCGACAATAAGGGATCGAGCGACACCAATTCTACCATCGCCGCGATCGTCAAGGCGCGCGCCGACCGCGCCCGGCTGCTCGGCTTTGCGAGCCACGCCGAATGGCGAATGCAGGACTCTATGGCTAAATCGCCGGCAAAGGCGATGGAGTTGATGATGCGCGTCTGGCCCGCGGCCAAGGCGCGGGTCGCCGAGGAAGTGCGCGACATGGCTGCGCTCGCGAACAAGTCGGGGGCGAAGCTCAAAATCGAGCCGTGGGACTATCGCTATTACATGGAAAAGGTCCGTAAAGACCGGTTCAATCTCAGCCAGGAGCAGATCAAGCCCTATTTCGAGCTGTCGAACATAATCGACGGAATGTTCTGGGCCGCCGGTCGGCTCTACGATCTCGACTTCAAGGAAAATACCGGAGCAGTGCCGGTCTTCCATCCCGATGTCCGCACCTTCGAAGTGCTCGACCGGCGCTCGGGTGAAATCGTCGGGCTGTTCTACATGGACAATTATGCGCGCGAGGGGAAACGCTCGGGCGCGTGGATGACCACCTATCGCTCACGCGCCGGGCTCACTGGCGACCGCATCGTGCTTGCTTCGAACAACAACAACTTCACCAAGCCGGGGCCGGGCGAGCCGGTGCTGATCAGCCTCGACGATGCCGAAACCCTGTTCCACGAATTCGGTCACGCGATTCATTATCTGCTGATGCAGACTTATTTCCCGACGCTTGGCGAAACCCCGCGCGACTTTGTCGAATATCCAAGCCAGGTGTATGAGAATTGGCTCCTGACCCCCGACGTGCTCGATAAATACGCCCGCCACACCAAGACAGGCGCGGCGATGCCCAAGGCGCTGATCGACAAGATCCAAAAAGCCAAGACCTTCAACCAGGGCTTCGCGACGGTCGAATACCTGTCCTCGGCGCTGGTCGACATGAAGCTTCACATGAAGCCCGACGGACTAGTCGATCCCGACGCGTTCGAACGCGAGACGCTCGCCGAAATCGGAATGCCGAAGGAAATCGTGATGCGGCACCGCCTGCCGCAGTTCAACCATCTGTTTTCGTCCGACGATTATTCGGCGGGCTATTACAGCTATCTATGGTCGGAAACGATGGACGCCGACACCTGGGCAGCGTTCGAGCAGGCCGGAGTGTGGGACAAGCCGACCGCCGAGCGCTTCCGCTCCGCATTGCTGGAAACCGCCAACGAGACCGACCGCGCCGAGGCCTATCGCGCCTTCCGCGGCCGCGACCCCGACGTCGACGCCTTGCTCAGGCGCCGCGGCTTTCCAGTGAAGTAGATTGGCCGGCGCGTCACTTTGGTCCGCTTCGCTGAACCGACGCTAGCGACGTGCGTTGAGCGCTCATGCCTCGCATCATCCACCTTTCCGACCTTCACTTCGGTGCCCATGACCCGCGGCTGGTGACCGCGGTCGAGCGCCAGATCGACTCCGACAAGCCCGATTTGGTCGTGATCAGCGGCGATTTCACCCAGCGCGCCCGGACCGAGCAGTTCGAGGAGGCCTGCGCCTTTCTCGAGCGGTTGCGCGACGCCGGGCATGAAGTGCTTGGGGTCCCGGGCAATCACGACGTGCCTCTGTACGACGTGCTTCGCCGCTTCCTTTCCCCGCTCACCCGCTACAAGCGCTACATCGACGAGACTTTGTGCCCGTTCCACGAACTGGAGGGCGCGGCGGTGCTCGGGATCAACACCGCCCGCTCGCTGACCTTCAAGGACGGCCGGATCAGCCACGAGCAGATGGACTATATCCGTGAAACCTTCGCCCGCACCGGAGCGCGGGTGCAGCGGGTGCTGGTCACTCACCATCCGATGTTCGCGCTTCCGGTAGGCGAGGGTCCCGAACTCGGCAAGGCGGTCGGGCGGCAGGAACTTGCGCTGGATGCGATCGCCGACGCGGGGGTCGACATATTGCTCGCCGGGCACAACCATCGCGCCTCGACCCACCATTCGTCCGATCTCGTCACTCGCGCGGGCTCCGCGCTGGTGATCCAGGCGGGAACCGCGACTTCGATCCGGCTCCGCGACGAGGCGCAGAGCTTCAACCGGATCGAGATCGAGCCCGACACGGTCGCGGTCAGTCAATTGACCTGGACCGGCGAGGCCTTCGCGCCCAACGAGCCCGCGGCTTACC
This sequence comes from Sphingomicrobium sp., assembly GCA_046714555.1. Classification (GTDB taxonomy): domain Bacteria; phylum Pseudomonadota; class Alphaproteobacteria; order Sphingomonadales; family Sphingomonadaceae; genus Sphingomicrobium. The sequence goes on from JBKKAQ010000065.1 coordinate 20,186, forward strand.
GCCGCGAGGGCGAGGGCGAGGGCGAGGGCGCGCTATGGGTCCGGGCGAGCAAGGCCAAGGCCCAAAGAATGAGCGAGACCCCGGCGCAATGAAGCGCTTGCCGCGCTGCGCGGCGGCAGACTAAGGGTCCCGGCACACGGGGAACGCGATCGCTTATGGACTTGCCGCAATTCGACCTCGCGGACTTCGTCCGGCGGGTCCTCGCCGAGGACATGGGATCGGGCGGCGACGTCACCAGTAATGCGACGATTTCGTCCGACGCGCGCTTTTCGGCGGTGATGAACTGCCGCGAACCGATCGTCGTTGCCGGGATCGACATCGCCGCTGCCTTTTTCCGCGCGCTCGACCGCGAAGTGCGGATCGAAAAGCCGGTCTGCGACGGCGACAGCGTTCCAGTCGGGAGCGTGCTTATGCGGCTCGACGGCAATGCCCGACTGATGCTCAGCGCCGAGCGGTCGGCACTCAACACCCTCCAACATCTGTCGGGGATCGCGACCCTCACCCGGCGCTATGTCGATGCGATCGCCGGGACCGGCACGATCCTGCTCGACACCCGCAAGACCATCCCCGGGCTTCGGCTGCTCGACAAATATGCGGCGCGGATGGGCGGGGCGCACAACCACCGGATGCGGCTCGACGACGGAGTGCTGATCAAGGACAATCATGTCGCGGTGTGCGGCGGGGTCGAGGCCGCGGTGCGCGCGGCCAAGGCCGCCGGGCTCGCCTTGCCGGTCCAGGTCGAGGTCGACCGGATCGACCAGATCGAGCCTGCGCTCGCCGCTGGCGCGGACCGGCTGCTGCTCGACAATATGCTGCCAGACGGCCTTCGTCAGGCGGTCGCGCTGGTTGCCGGTCGAGTCCCGGTCGAGGCTTCGGGCGGGGTCCGGCTCGACACCATCCGCGCGATCGCCGAGACCGGGGTCGATTATATTTCGGTCGGGCGGATCACCCAGTCGGCCCCGGCGGTCGACATCGGGCTCGATTTCACGCTTCTGCCCTTTCCAGGCTGAACCTCGCGCGCCGTTCAGCGCGGTTTCAGGAAAACAGGTCCATTCTGGACTTTGGTGCCTAGCGCTTATCGGCAGGTGGTACCGAATCGAGGAGTTAGTCGATGTTGACCAAATCCCTGCTCGCTCTGTCGGCATTGTCGCTGGCCGCGCTTCCGACTGCTGCCAATGCCGGTCACCGCTCCTCCGGCGGAGGTTATTACGGGGGCGGCTACAATGGCGGCTATTACCCCAGCGGGGGGTATTATGGCGGATACAACCGGGGATATTACCCCAGCGGGGGGTATTATGGTGGGGGCTACAACCGGGGCTATTACCCAAGCGGGGGATATTATGGCGGAGGATACAACCGGGGCTATTATCCCAGCGGGGGCTATTACGGCGGCGGCTATGACAATCGCTATTACGGAAACCGTTACGGCAATCGTTATTACGGCCGTTCGTATCGCGGGCGGCGCTGCGGCGACTCAACTGCCGGTGCAATCGTCGGCGGGGCGGCCGGAGCGCTGCTTGGGCGCGAAATCGCTCGCGGCGGGCGGCGCAATTATTACAGCTACCGCCGCGGCGGGAGCGGAACCGCCGCCGGAATGATTATTGGCGGTGCGGTCGGCGCTCTGGTCGGCAAGGAAGTCGCCACCCGCCGCTGCTAAGCTCGCCTCGAGCGCCAAAAAAACCTCGCGCCGGGGAGCAATCCCCGGCGGCTTTGCGTCGTAGTGGCGCGCGGCCGATATTTTTTAAAAGCAAATCGTTGCGCGCCATCCTATAGAGCCCGCGAAATCCTCGGGAGAGATACGTGTTCAAGGGGCTTCAGCCCATTCTCTACAGCGGCCGCGAAGTGTGGCCGCTGGTCGAGGGCGGCAAGGGCGTTGCGGCGACCAACCATGCAAGCTCGGGTGCCTGGGCGGCTGCGGGCGGGATCGGCACCGTCAGCGCGGTCAACGCCGACAGCTATGATCCCGATGGGCGGATTGTTCCGCAAGTCTATCATGCCCTCAACCGCCGCGAGCGGCACGAGGAGCTCGTCCAGTACGCGATCGACGGAGCGGTCGCCCAGGTCGAAAAAGCCCATGACATTTCGGGCGGCAAGGGCGCGATCAACATCAACGTGCTATGGGAAATGGGCGGCGCCCAGCGGGTCCTCGAAGGCGTTCTCGAACGCACCAGGGGCATCGTCGCGGGGGTCACCTGCGGCGCCGGAATGCCCTATAAATTGTCTGAGATCGCGGCTTCGCACAAGGTCACCTACCTTCCGATCATCAGCTCGGGCCGTGCTTTTCGCGCCTTGTGGAAGCGGGCCTATCACAAAGCCGCCGAATGGCTTTCGGCGGTGGTCTATGAAGACCCGTGGCTTGCTGGCGGTCACAACGGGCTGTCGAACGCAGAAGATCCGCGCGCACCGCAGGATCCCTTCCCGCGAGTCGCCGAATTGCGCAGCGTGATGCGCGAGGGCGGGATTCCCGACAGCGTCCCGATCGTCATGGCCGGCGGGGTGTGGAACCTCGCCGAATGGGAGAATTGGATCGACAACCCCGAGCTTGGCGCCATCATGTTCCAGTTCGGAACCCGGCCGCTATTGACCCAGGAAAGCCCGATCCCCGCAGGCTGGAAGTCGCGGCTGATGGACCTCGAGGAAGGCGATATCCTGCTCCACCGTTTCTCGCCGACCGGATTCTATTCCTCGGCGGTGCGCAATCCCTTTCTCCGCTGGCTCGAGACGCGCTCCGAACGCCAGATCGCCTTCACCAAGGAACAGCTCGGCGACCATGCCTTCGAGCTCGACGTTGGCACCGGCAACAAGAAGAACTTCTGGGTCACAAAAGGCGATCTCCAGCATGCCCGCGAATGGTATGGCGCGGGCTATACCGAGGCGTTGAAGACTCCCGATGAAACCCTCGTATTCGTCACTCCCGAAGACAAAATAATCATCCGCAAGGACCAGGCCGACTGCATGGGTTGCCTGTCGCAATGCGCCTTTTCGTCGTGGGCTGACAATGAAAAGAACTCGACTGGCCGCCTCGCCGACCCGCGGTCTTTCTGCATCCAGAAGACCCTTCAGGACATCGCTCACGGCGGCCCGACCGAGCAGAACCTGATGTTCGCGGGCCATTCGGCATTCCGCTTCAAGACCGACCCCTTTTACTCTAATGGGTTCGTTCCGACGGTGAAACAATTGTTCGACCGAATCCTGACGGGGGCCTGAGAATGACCGCCCGAATTTCCTCCCCGGAACGGGGAAGGGGAACATTCGCGGCATGGTGGAGGGGCCGCGCAGCTCTTTCGTCATGCTTCGCGCGTCACATCGGCGTTCCGGGGAGTATTTTCGCGCTGCTCACTCTGACCCTGACCGCCCCCGCATCGGCGCAGGACAAATCCCCTCCCTATTGGGCTTCGATCGCTTCGGGCGAGGCGATGATGCGCAGCGGGCCGGGCAAGAATTATCCGGGGATCTGGCTCTATAAACGCCACGACCTTCCGGTGCGGGTGCTCAAGACCTACCCCAACTGGCGGCAGATCGAGGACCCCGACGGGACCAAAGGCTGGATGCTGGTGACCCTCCTCAGCGACCGCCGTACCGGGATCGTCAAACCCGGCGAGCCACGCGCGATCCGCGCCGCCGCATCCGAGACCAGCCGCATCACTTACAAGGTCGAGCCCGGAGTCGTCGGCCGGCTCGAGCAATGCGACGGCGACTGGTGCCGAATTGCGATCGGCAAGCGCGAAGGCTTCATCCGCATCGCCGATTTGTGGGGAATCAAGAACGGCGAGAGCATCGACTAAATTCTTGAACCCTCAACCGCGCCGTCCACAGCGCCATCGCCACCATCATCAGATTCTCGGTCAGCGAGACGAAGCCCAGGGGCACATTGCTGGCGCCCCCGACGCAGGCGCATTTGAGCGGGGCCCCGACCGCGGCGCCGATCAGATCAGCTCCACCGCCATCGCGGTTGCCTCGCCCCCGCCGATGCACAGGCTGGCGAGCCCGCGCCTGCCGCCGCGGTTCTGCAATGCGGCGAGCAGGGTCGCGAGAATCCGCGCTCCGCTCGCGCCGATCGGATGGCCGAGCGCGGTCGCACCGCCGTTGACGTTGATTTGCCCACGTGAAATTCCGAGATCGTGCATCGCGATCATCGCGACGCAGGCGAACGCCTCATTGACTTCATACAAATCGACTTCGCCTTGGCTCCACCCCGCGCGCTCGAGCGCTTTCCTGAGCGCGGGAACCGGGGCGGTGGTGAACAAAGCGGGCTCGTGCGCATGCGCGGCATAGGCGATCACCCGGGCGACCGGGGTGATGCCGAGCCTGTCGGCAACGCTCATCCGGGTCAGCACCAGCGCTGCCGCCCCGTCGGAAATCGACGAGGCATTGGCCGCGGTGATCGTCCCGCCTTTGGCGAAGGCGGGCTTTAGGCCCGGGATCTTGCTCGGGTCGGCTGTGCCCGGCTGCTCGTCGGTATCTACTGTGACAATGCCCTTGCGCCCGGCGACCTCGACCGCGACGATCTCGCGCTCGAACGCTCCGCTGTCGATCGCCGCGCGCGCGGCTCAGCGACTCGATCGCATATTCGTCCTGCTGCTCTCGCGTAAACTGGTAATCGCGCGCGCTGTCTTCGGCGAAGCTGCCCATGAGCCGCCCGGGCTCATAGGCGTCCTCCAATCCGTCAAGGAACATATGGTCGTTGAGCACATCATGCCCGATCCGCGCTCCGCCGCGGTGGCGCTGGCTGAGATAGGGCGCGTTGGTCATCGATTCCATTCCGCCCGCGACGATCATCTCGGCGCTCCCCGCGGCAAGCGCGTCGGCGGCCATGATTGCCGCCTGCATCCCTGACCCGCACATCTTGTTGACCGTGGTCGCCTCGACCGATTGAGGGAGCCCGGCGCCCAATGCCGCCTGCCGCGCCGGGGCCTGGCCGAGGCCCGCGGGAAGAACGCAGCCCATGTAGATTTTCTCGACCGCTCCGCCGCTCACACCAGCGCGCTCGACCGCGGCGCGCACCGCTGCAGCGCCAAGCTGGGTCGAGCTCGCTCCCGCCAGAGCGCCTTGGAACCCCCCCATAGGGGTGCGCGCATAGGACAATATGACGATCGGATCGCGCGTTTGAGGCACGTATCACTACTCCAAGGGGACGGAGGCACATAGGCGGGTGACCTGCCTTGTTCAAACCTTTGCGGCGATGCTACCCGCGTCTGAGGGGAGACGAACATGGATTTCGGGCTGGACTTCGATCTCGGCGAAAATGCCGACATGATCCGCGCATCCACCCGGCGCTTCTCCGCCGAGCGGATCGCGCCGCTCGCCGCCGCGATCGACACCGAAGACCGCTTCCCGCTCGAGCTGTGGCAGCCGATGGGCGAGCTCGGCCTCCACGGGATCACCGTCGAGGAAGAATATGGCGGGCTTGGGCTCGGCTATCTCGAGCATGTCGTCGCTCAGGAAGAAGTGGCGCGAGCCTCGGCTTCGGTGGGCCTCAGCTACGGCGCCCATTCGAACCTGTGCGTCAACCAGATCCGCCGCTGGGCCACTGACGAGCAGAAGCGCAAATATCTCCCGAAACTGATCAGCGGCGAGCATGTCGGCGCGCTGGCGATGAGCGAGGCCGGGGCGGGCTCGGACGTCGTCTCAATGAAACTCAAGGCCGAGAAATCAGGCGGCGGCTACCGCCTCAACGGCACCAAATACTGGATCACCAACGGCGAATATGCCGACGTGCTGGTGGTCTATGCCAAGACCGGCGGCAACGACGCCAAGCCGAGCCGGGCGATCACCACCTTCCTGATCGAAAAGGGCATGGACGGCTTCTCGATCGGGCAAAAGATCGACAAGATGGGAATGCGCGGGTCGCCGACCAGCGAGCTCGTCTTCGACGACTGCCTGGTCCCGGCCGAAAATGTCATGGGCCCCGAAAACGGCGGGGTCGGAGTGCTGATGAGCGGGCTCGATTATGAGCGCACCGTGCTTGCCGGAATCCAGCTCGGCATCATGCAGGCGTGCCTCGACGTGGTCCTGCCGTACGTCCGCGAGCGCAAGCAGTTCGGAACCCCGATCGGAAGCTTTCAATTGATCCAGGTCAAGGTCGCCGACATGTATGTCGCATTGAACTCGGCTCGCGCCTACGTCTATCAGGTCGCGCGCGCCTGCGATGCCGGGCGGACCAGCCGCTTCGACGCCGCGGGCGCGATCCTGCTCGCCAGCGAGAATGCGGTGCGGGTCGCGGGCGAAGCGGTCCAGGCCTTGGGCGGCGCGGGCTATACCAAGGACTGGCCGGTCGAACGCTATATGCGCGACGCCAAATTGCTCGACATCGGCGCGGGCACCAACGAGGTCCGCCGAATGCTGATCGGACGCGAGCTGATCGGCGCGTGACCCGCCGCGCATCTTTGCAACCGGCGCCCCACGGGCTAAGCCAAACCCGATGAGCGCGTCCCGCATCGACAGCAAGATCGCCATCGACGGCGAGGAATTTCGCAAGCGCGATTCGCACAACCGCGCGCTCGCCGAAAAATTGCGCGCCGATGTCGCCACCGCCGCGCACGGCGGGACCGCCAAGTCGCGCGAACGCCACTCGTCGCGCGGCAAGCTTCTGCCACGCGAGCGGGTTGAACGGCTGCTCGACCCGGGCTCGCCCTTGCTCGAGATCGGCCAGCTTGCCGCGTTCGATCTCTACCATGGCGAGGTTCCCGGCGCGGGGATCATCGCCGGAATCGGACGGGTTTCGGGGCGGCAGGTGATGATCCTCGCCAATGACGCGACGGTCAAGGGCGGCACCTATTACCCAATGACGGTCAAGAAGCACCTTCGCGCTCAGGAAATCGCCGAGGCCAACCGTCTACCGTGCGTCTATCTGGTCGATTCGGGCGGGGCCAACCTTCCCCACCAGGCCGAGGTGTTCCCCGACCGCGACCATTTCGGCCGGATCTTCTATAATCAGGCGCAGATGAGCAGCCTCGGTATCGCCCAGATCGCCTGCGTAATGGGAAGCTGCACCGCGGGCGGAGCCTATGTCCCGGCGATGAGCGACGAAAGCATCATCGTGCGCGAACAGGGGACGATCTTCCTTGCCGGACCGCCTTTGGTCAAGGCCGCCACCGGCGAGGAAATCAGCGCCGAGGATCTCGGCGGAGGCGATCTCCATGCGCGCAAGTCGGGAGTGGTCGACCATCTCGCAGAAAATGACGAGCATGCCCTGACCATCGTCCGCGACATTGTCTCGACGCTTCCTCCCCCGTCCGGTCCAACGCTCGGCACGAACGGTTTGAATTTCAAGGAGCCCAAGCCTCCTTATTACGATGCCGAAGAAATCTACGGGATCATCCCCGACGATGTGCGCGCGCCCTACGACGTCCGCGAGGTGATCGCGCGGATCGTCGATGGATCCGAATTCCACGAATTCAAACACCTGTTCGGAACCACTCTGGTGTGCGGCTTCGCGCATGTCTGGGGGTTGCCGGTCGCGATCCTCGCCAACAACGGGGTCCTCTTCTCCGAAAGCGCGGTCAAGGGCGCGCATTTCATCGAACTCGCGTGCCAGCGCCGCATCCCCTTGCTGTTCCTCCAGAACATCTCGGGCTTCATGGTCGGCGGCAAATATGAGGCCGAGGGGATCGCCAAGCATGGCGCCAAGCTGGTCACCGCGGTCTCCACCGCTCAGGTGCCCAAGATCACCGTGCTGATCGGCGGAAGCTTCGGCGCGGGCAATTACGGGATGTGCGGGCGCGCTTATTCACCCCGTTTTCTGTTCAGCTGGCCCAACAGCCGGATCAGCGTCATGGGGGGCGAGCAGGCCGCCTCGGTGCTCGCCACGGTCCACCGCGACGCCGACAAATGGGACGAGCGCGAAGCCGAAGCCTTCAAGGCCCCGATCCGCGACGATTACGAAGCCCAGGGCAACCCCTGGCACGCCACCGCCCGCTTGTGGGACGACGGAATCATCGATCCGGCCCAAACCCGCGACGTCCTCGGCCTAGCCTTCGCGGCCTGCCTCAACGCCCCGATCCCGGAGCGCGCCAATTTCGGCGTGTTCCGGATGTGAGGGCAGCGCTTGAAAACCCTTCCCGGAACGCGGAGGATTGCGCGTGATTCGCTCGCTCCTGATCGCCAATCGCGGCGAAATCGCCTGCCGGATCATCCGCACGGCGCGCGCGATGGGGGTGCGCACTATCGCGGTCTATTCGGACGCGGACGCCAAAGCGCTCCACATCCGCCAGGCCGACGAGGCGGTGCATATCGGACCCTCGCCGGCGCTCGAAAGCTATCTCGTCGGCGACCGGATTATCGCCGCTGCGAAAGCGAGCGGGGCCGAGGCGATCCATCCGGGCTACGGCTTTCTCTCCGAAAACGCCGACTTCGCGCAAAGCGTGACCGACGCCGGGCTGATCTGGGTCGGGCCCAGCCCTCAAAGCATCCGCGCGATGGGATTGAAGGACGCCGCCAAGGCGCGGATGATCGCTGCCGGAGTGCCGGTCACCCCCGGCTATCTGGGCGAGCGCCAGACGCCCGCTACACTCAAGGCCGAGGCGAAAAAGATCGGTTTTCCGGTGCTGATCAAGGCGGTCGCCGGGGGCGGCGGCAAGGGGATGCGCCGGGTCGAAAGCGCGTCGGGCTTCGCCGAGGCGCTCGCCAGCTGCAAGCGCGAGGCCGCCTCGTCGTTCGGCGACGACCGGGTGCTGCTCGAAAAATACATCTCCTCGCCGCGGCACATCGAAGTGCAGGTGTTCGGCGACACCCACGGCAATGTCGTCCATCTGTTCGAACGCGACTGCTCATTGCAGCGGCGCCACCAGAAAGTCATCGAGGAAGCCCCCGCTCCGGGAATTGACTCGGCCACCCGCGCCGCGATCTGCGACGCCGCGGTACGCGCTGCGAAAGCGGTCGATTATGTCGGCGCCGGGACGATCGAGTTCATCGCCGACGCCTCCGACGGCCTGCGCGCAGACCGCGTCTGGTTCATGGAAATGAATACGCGGCTCCAGGTCGAGCATCCGGTGACCGAGGAAATTACTGGCGTCGACCTGGTCGAATGGCAATTGCGGATCGCGAGCGGCGAGCCGCTGCCGCTAAGCCAGGACGAGCTCAAGCTTACCGGCCACGCAATCGAGGCGCGGCTCTACGCCGAAGACCCCGCCAAGGGCTTCCTCCCGAGCGTCGGCAGGCTCGAGCATTTCGACCTTGGAGAAGACGGCCGGATCGAAACCGGGGTCGAGGAGGGCGACTTGATCTCGCCTTTTTACGACCCGATGATCGCCAAGCTGATCGTTCGCGGCGACACCCGCGCGCAAGCGATCTCCGCCCTCGCCGGCCTGCTCGACGAGGTCGAGGTGTGGCCGGTCCACACCAACGCCGGCTTCCTGTTCAACGCGCTGCTCCACCCCGATTTCGGGGCCGCGAAGATCGACACCGGCTTCATCGCCCGCGAGCTCGACGATCTGGTCCCCGACCCCGAGCCCGACGAGGCCCTGTGGCGAGCCGCCGCTGCGGTGGCGCGCGCCGCCGAGGAGGACCAGCCGCTCGCCGGGCTCGCCGGTTTCCGCTTGAACGCGCCCGCCAATGCCAGCGTCGCGCTCGGGCGCGGGGGGACTTTCCGCCGGATCGCGCTCGACGATGGCGAAATCGCCGCCGCCTCGGGCTTCCGCGACGACGAGCGCGTGGTGGTCTTTCATAAAGGCAACAGCTTCGCCTTCGACCTCGCCTGGCGCGGCACCGTCGGCGCGGCGCTCGGCGACGGAGCGATCGTTTCGCCGATGCCCGGGCGGGTCACTGCGGTCGATGTCGCGGCGGGGGACGCCGTTACCAAGGGCCAGCGGCTGCTGACGCTGGAGGCGATGAAGATGGAGCATGCTTTGCTTGCTCCGTTCGACGGGCTGGTCGCCGAACTCGACACCGAAGCCGGCGCGCAAGTCAGCGAAGGCGCCGTGCTGGCGCGGATTGAACCGACCAGCACCCCGGCGTAGGGCACCCATCGAAGTCTTACTTTGAATGGGCCCGCAGGCCGGGGGCCGGAACCTACCGAAAATCGCGTTAATCACGGGAGAAGAATCAATGAACATCGACGGAATTTCAGCAGTCGTCACCGGCGCCGCCTCGGGGCTCGGCGAAGCCACCGCCCGGGCGCTCGCCGCGAAGGGCGCCAGAGTCGCGGTGTTCGACCGCGACGGCGACAAGGGCGAAAAGGTCGCGAGCGAAATCGGCGGGACCTATTGCGAGGTCGACGTGACCAGCGACGACAAGGTTGCCGCCGCCTTCGCGCAGGCTCGCGCGGCGCACGGCCAGGAACGCGTGCTGGTCAATTGTGCGGGCATCGCCAATGCGGTCAAGACCGTCGCGCGCGACAAGGCGAGCGGCACAATCAAGCTCTATCCGCTCCACCAGTTCGAGCTTGCGATCGCGATCAACCTCGTCGGTACCTTCCGCTGCATCGCTCATTCGGCGGCGGGCATGCTCACCCTCGACCCGCTCGACGACAATGAGCGCGGGGCGATCGTCAACACCGCCTCGGTCGCCGCCGAGGACGGGCAGATCGGCCAGGCGGCCTATTCGGCGTCGAAGGGCGGGGTGCTCGCGATGACTCTTCCGATTGCTCGTGACCTGATGGGCGAGGGGATCCGCGTCAACACCATCCTCCCGGGCATTTTCAAGACCCCGATGGTGGCGATGATGCCGCAGAACGTCCAGGAGGCGCTCGCCGCTCAAGTGCCCTTCCCGAAGCGGCTCGGAACCGCCGAGGAATATGCAACGCTTGCCCTGTTCATGCTCGAAAACACCTACCTCAACGCCGAGAGCATCCGGCTCGATGGCGGAATCCGGATGGCGCCGCGCTGAGCATTTCCGACGAAGCGTTGCTCGAAGCGCTCGCGCTCGCCGCGCGCCAGGCGGGCGACGCGATCCTCGCGCTCGTCGCCCGCGGGTTCGAGGTCGAGCACAAGCGCGACCTCTCCCCGGTAACCGAGGCCGACCGCGCCGCCGAAGCGATCATCCTCGCCGCGCTCGCCGCGGCCGCTCCCGATATTCCGGTGATTGCCGAGGAGGAGGTCGCCGCCGGGCGAATCCCGTCGCACGGGGCGACCTTCTTTCTCGTCGATCCGCTCGACGGGACCAAGGAATTCATCGCCGGCGGGGATGATTATACCGTCAATATCGGGCTGATCGTCGATCACCGACCGCGGCTCGGGGTGGTTTTCACTCCCGCCCGAAGAACACTCCACGGGGGGATCGTCGGCCACGGCGCCTGGCTTGAGATCGATGGCAAGCGCGACGCGATTTCGACTCGCTCGCCAGCGCAACACCCGGTCGCGGTCGCGTCGAAATCGCATTTCTCGCAACCCACCGCCGATTATCTCGAAGCAGTCGGAGCGAGCGACTATGTCTCGATCGGCTCGAGCCTCAAATTCTGCATTGTCGCCGAAGGCCGCGCCGACATTTATCCGCGATTGTCGCCGACCAGCGAATGGGACACCGCTGCCGGCCATGCGGTACTGCTTGCCGCCGGCGGGCGGGTCGACGGGCTCGACAATGCTCCGCTCGGTTATGGCAAGACGGCCTTCCTCAATCGCGGATTCGTTGCCACCGGGGGATGGCGTGCGCCGGGCATCGCGCCCTTCCTCGCCGAATTTTCGGGTGGGGGCGATCTGCCTCAGGGCGTCTAACCGCGGACCCTGACCAGACTTGATTGCATCCGATTCGGCTATGAATCCAGCCGCACTTGCTCGAGCCCTTCGGTTGGCCTCGAGCTCCCGCGCCTGATCGAGTCAACCTCGGCGCGGATCGCCAGCAGGCGTATCCGGAGCACCAAAGCTTCGTCACTTTCGGGGCGGCAGCTGGCAAGCAGCAGAGTGAGCCGCAGCGCCTGGTCGAGCGCTTCGGCAAGTTGTGCGAGCCACTGCGCTCGCGCGCTGGCCTTGAGTTCGGTTGATCTGGGCAAGGGTTCCTCCGAACGCCCTGATAGTGGCCGAAGGTTTCAGGATGCTTGGTGGTCACTCCGTTTCGGAGCGATTAGCGCCTGACATTAATCCAGATTGCGGCGTATCTCGATGCCGCTCGGTTGATTCATCTTTCAGAATGGCGGTTGTCATGAACGGGACCATGGGCTCTCACACTTCCTTTCCCTCGGGCGGGTATTCGTCGGGAATCCACCCTTCGGCGAACTCCGCTTCGGACGACCTGTCCTACGCCGGACCTCCGCCGATCCTGATCGCCGGCGACAGCGAAGCGGCGATCCGCCGCGCCACCGATACGGTCGAAAATGCCGGAATGCGGATCGGAGCGCAGGTCGCGATCGGCGATGCGATCGAACGCATCGGGCAACAAGTCGCCGCTAGTGCGATCTGGGTCGAACTCGACAGCGACGGCGGTGCGCCGATGGACGCCCTGCTCGACCGCCTCAACGGCGATGCCCGCGCCGGGCGCTATCCCGCGGTGGTCGCGGGGCCGATCGCTCTGGTCGACTTCTTCAGCGCGCGCCTGACCGATCCGGCAATCGAATTGCTGATCGACGGCGACGAACCCGCCCGCGCCGCCGCGCTTGCCATCGCGACCTCGCGCGCGGCTCGGCCGGGCCGCCTTTCCGACGTCGCCAGCGACAGCGAACCGCCCGGCTTCGCCAGTTGAGCGACGAGGTCGGGCGAATCGCCGCGACCCTCGCCCGGCTGTCGGCCGGTCCCGCGCCCGCTCCCAATGTTCCCGTTCGCTCCGACGCCGCCGGGGAGCTTCCGCCCTTTTCATCGGAGAGGGTCCGAGCGATCATCCGCGCCCGCCGTCTGCGCTCGCGCTTCTTCGCCGAAGAACTGTTCGCCGACCCCGCATGGGACATGCTGCTCGACCTCGTCCAGGCCGAAACCGACCAGTTCCGAGTCCCCGTGTCGAGCCTGTGCATCGCCGCCGCGGTCCCGGCAACCACCGCGCTTCGCTGGATCAAGACGATGACCGACAGCGGCCTGTTCGTCCGCCGCGCCGATCCGCACGACGGCCGCCGCGTGTTCGTGGAAATGTCCCCCGAAACCAACTTGGCGATGCGCCGCTACTTTGCCGAAATCGGCAACGCCGCGGCGATCTAAAAAATCCCTTCCCAGCTTCTGCTGGGGAGGGGGTCCACGCGAAGCGTGGTGGAGGGGCCGCCCGGGCCAATAAGCCCGCTTGCCCGCACCCTCGCAACATGGCAGTCGCGACCCGACCCTGCGGGCGCTTAGCTCAGTTGGTAGAGCATCTCGTTTACACCGAGAGGGTCGGCGGTTCGAGCCCGTCAGCGCCCACCATCATGACGGCCAACCGGCACCTTCGGCCGCCGCAAAACAGAGACGAAACGAGGATGCGCAGATCGCAGGAAGCTTCAGCCGCCGCTGAACAGGGAAAAGCTAGGGGCTGATCATCACAGCGCCCGCACCAGCCGCACCGCGAGCGCGGCCCACGGCGGGTCGGCGACGACGCTCTGGCGGCCGCCCGATCCGTGGGGGAGCAAGTGGAGCTTGCCGTCCTCGCGTCCGATCAGCCGTCCGAACAGGAACCGCCCCGCTGGGCGCGGGATCAGCAGGTCGCGGTTGAGCGCGCGGCCGAACTCTTCGGGGTCGAGCCGGTCGCACCAGATTTCGTCCCCGGCCCGGTAATCGCCGATGCTCGCCGCGACCGTCACCGCGACCTGCCCCGGGCCGCTCTTGGGCGGAATTACCAGCGCTGCTCGCTTGGGGGCGACCGCGCCGTTTGCGCCGAGAATCGCCGCGACCGGCAATTCCGCGCTCGCCGGATGATCGACAAGGTCCGACGCCTCGACCCCAAGCGCCGCCGCGATCCGGTTGAGCCAACTGACCGAGACCGTGCGCGTTCCGGTTTCGAGCCGGCCGATAGTCTGCGGAGTGGTCGGCGGGCTGCACGCCTTGGCAACCTCGTCGAGAGTCATCTTGCGCGCCCGGCGCACTTCGCGAATGCGGGTGATCATCGCCATTCCCCGATCTAAATCGAAAAAACATAACCCAACTGGTTTTTCCACTGTCCTACATAATCGCCGTTGTGGCAAGTCTGTCGCGAATCGGACGAGGGAGAGCGGGCCATGGCGGGAATCAGGCAGGGACGATTGCTCGAAGAACAGGCGCTCGATGAGTCGGCGAACCCCTCGGGCTCGCGCCGCCCGGCACGCTCGGTCACCGTCAACCGCGCCGAATCGCCATTGGGCTGGCTGCTTTCGCGCGGGCTGGTCTCTCGGCGCCAATATGACGCGGGCGAGCGGCTGCGCGCCGATTGGGAGCGCGCCCAATTGTCGCCCAAGGTAACGATGAGCTGGGACTCGGCCCCGGTCGCGCGCGGGCGCAGCGGCTCGGCGCCGGAGATCGGTCGTGCCGGAAGCCAGATCGACGCGCACCGCCGTTTCAACGCCGCGATCGATTGCGCTGGCCCTGGCCTGACCGACATTTTGTGGCGGGTGGTCTGTTCGGGCGAAGGGATGCGCGAGGCCGAAACCGCGCTCGGCTGGCCGGCGCGCGCGGGCAAGCTGGTGCTTCTGATCGCGCTCGACCGGATCGCCGACCATTACCGCTTGCGCTGAGTGCCTTCGCCGGCGAGCCCCGTCGTGCTAGGTCGCCTGGGTCAGCAAAAAGGGGAAAGCCGATGATCGTCTACGGCTCGTCGATGTCGCCGTTCGTTCGAAAAGTGCTCGCGTTCTGCGCCGAAAAAGGGATCGCGGTTGATTCGCGCCCGACCGGAATGAACGACCCCGACCCCGATTTTAGAGCCGCGAGCCCGTTCGCCAAGATGCCCGCGCTGAGCGACGGCGACTTCAGCCTCGCCGATTCCTCCGCGATCGTCCATTATCTCGAGGCGCGCGATCCCGAGCCCAATCTCATCCCCGTCGAAGCCAGAGCGCGCGGACGGACGGTGTGGTTCGACGAATATGCCGACACCTTGCTCGGCGGCTGCATGGTCAAGATGTTCTTCAATCGGCTGGTCGCTCCGCGCTTCCTCAAGCGCGAGGGCGACGAAGCCGTCGCCGCCGCCGCCGAGCGCGACGAGCTTCCGCCATTGCTCGCCTATCTCGAAGGCCAGATTCCCGGCAGCGGCTATCTGGTCGAGGACCGGCTGACCCTCGCCGACCTCGCGGTGGCGAGCCCGTTCGCCAATTTCGCGCATATCGGGGTCGCGATCGACCCCGCGGCCTATCCGAAAACCGCCGCCTATGTCGCCGCGATCCTCGCCCGCCCGAGCTTCGCGCCGCTGATCGAGCGCGAAACCGCTTTGCTCCAACGCACCGCCTGACCGCGCGCGCGAAAATCTAGTGCCAGGGCTCCGACCCGTCGTCGCGCCCGAACGGCCGCGCGCTCTCGATATCGGCCTCGCCCGCGCTGCTCACGTCGCTCTCGGCGACCGCATCGGCGCCTTGGGCTTGGAGATAAGCCTCCGACTCCTCTTCCTGCGCCGATCCGACGAAGCCCCCTTCGATGCCCGTCTGCGGATTGGCCGTCTGCGAATTTCCCGTCTGCGGGGCGCTGCCCTCGCTTGCCGCCTCGCTCGCCGACTTCTGCCCTTGGGCGAGCGTCGGGTCGATCCCGATATCGGCGACCGGATCGGCGACCTGCGGGTCGCTCGCCTGCGGTGGAAGCCCGCCGCCCGCGGTTTGCTTGTCACGATCGTCCATCGCCCGTCTCCTCTCGCGCAGTCCGCCCGCGCCTTACCAAAAACCGGCCGCGCGCCCAAGCGTTCCTTGGCCGCCACGAACAGGGCGCCCGGACAATCGCCCCGCGGCCCCTTCCGTCGATCCGCGAAGAGACCTTACGCGGCGTCTTCGCCGTCCGCCGGAGCCTCCGCCGGAGCGACCGCAGCATCGCCGCCCTCGCGCACATCGGCACTCGCACCGGGCTCGGCATTGGGATCATAGGCCTCGGTAAAGCCCGCATTGTCGCGCTCGAACATCGAAGCCATGATGTCGACCCCCTGTTCCTGAAGGTCGGCTTCCTCGGGCGATCGCGCGACATTGACCTTTACCGCGACCGACACTTCGGGGTGAAGCGCGACCCGCACCTCGTGCAGCCCGATCGCCTTGATCGGCCGGTCGAGCACCACCTGGCTCTTGAGCACCTTGGCGCCATCGGCCTCCAATGCCTCGACGATGTCGCGGGCGCTGACCGACCCGTACAGCTGGCCGGTGTTCGAAGCCTGACGGATCAATTTGATCGTCTTGCCGTCGATGTCCTTCGACGCCGCTTCTGCCTCGGTCCGCTTGCCGGCATTGTCGCTCTCGATCTTCGAGCGGTTGGCCTCGAACAATTTGCGGTTCGATTCATTGGCCCGAAGCGCTTTCCTGTTGGGAAGCAGATAATTGCGCGCAAAGCCGTTCTTGACGCTGACCACGTCACCGATCGCGCCGAGCTTCTCAACACGTTCGAGCAGGATGACATCCATTGTCCGCTCTCCTTACTTCACGACATAGGGGAGCAGGCCGATGTGGCGGGCGCGCTTGATCGCCTTGGCCAGCTCGCGCTGCTTCTTGGTGGACACCGCGGTGATCCGGCTGGGGACGATCTTGCCGCGCTCGGACACAAAGCCCTGGAGCAGCCGGACGTCCTTATAATCGATCACGGGAGCGTCTTTCCCCGAAAAGGGGCAGCTCTTGCGGCGGCGGAAAAAGGGACGGCCCATGATTATTCTCCTGCCCCTTCGCGCGCCATTCGCGGAGCGCGGTCGCCGCGATCCCCGCCCGAACGATCACCACCTGAACGCTCGCCGCCAAAGCGGTCGCCGCCTCCGCGATCCCCGCGATCCCCGCCCCCGCGATCTCCGAAGCCGCCTCCGCGATCGCCACGATCACCGCCGAAGCCGCCGCGATCCCCACGATCGCCGCCAAAGCCACCGCCGCGATCGGGACGTCCGCCGCGGTCACCGCGGTCGCCGCGTTCGCGGTCGCGGTCGGACCGGCGCATCATCGCCGAAGGTCCTGCTTCATGCGCGTCGACACGGATCGTCATGTACCGGATGACGTCCTCGTTGATCCCGGTCTGGCGCTCCAATTCGGCGATCGCCGCGGGGGGCGAATCGACTTCGAGCATGACGTAATGCGCCTTGCGGTTCTTGGCCATTCGGTAAGCGAGGCCGCGCAGGCCCCAGGTTTCGGTCTTGACCACCGATCCGCCATTGTCGGTCAGGATCTTGGTGGCGTTTTCGGCAAGCGCGTCGACCTGGGCCTGGGCCAGATCCTGTCGCGCGAGGAAAACATGCTCGTAAAGCGGCATGAGTTTCTTATTCCTATTGGCCGATCGCTGACGCCGCACCATGCGAGCGCCCCTCCGGCTATCGTTCAAATGATCGCGCGGGCCAGGGCAGGCCAACCCCACGCGGGAGCGCCTATGAGCGAAAGGGGGGTGAAAGGCAAGTGGTGGGGGGTGATCGTGCACCGATGCGGGCGAACCGGGGGAAAGTCGATCGTCCCGCCAATTGCAGCAATCCCCGCAGCTCTGATCCGGTTTTGAACCCGACTTTCCGTCAAAACTCGAACTGAGCAAATAGCCGAAGGGACTTGTCCGGGCCTTCCCCCGCGAGGCGGGCCGAACCCACTACACCGACTTCAAGCTCGATGTTTTCGCTCAGCTCGAACTCGGTTGAGAACGACGGTCCAATGAACCGCCCACCGTCGAACTTTCCATCG
Organism: Sphingomicrobium sp.; assembly: GCA_046714555.1. Lineage (GTDB taxonomy): Bacteria > Pseudomonadota > Alphaproteobacteria > Sphingomonadales > Sphingomonadaceae > Sphingomicrobium. Next base: position 37,809 of record JBKKAQ010000065.1, read on the forward strand.
CCTGACAGCTGGGCGATATCCCCCGAGACCTCGACTCCCAGCCACGCATTCGGCGCGACTGCGTGGCTCGCACTAACGATAAACGCGAGCGACGCGGTGCCTGAACCCTCCGCCTCATGCTGCATCATCAGATTGCTTTGCAGCCACCAATCGGGTCCGATGAGTTGAGCCATGAGCCGGACTTTCGCTTCGCTATAATTGCCGTGGCTGTCGCTCCCCACCGAGGTCTTGATCGCCAGGTCCAGCTTACCATCGGGAGTCGGGTTCAGCCGAAACAAGGCCGACAGGGCCAGGCCGTCGATCGCAAGCCTCGATCCCCTGCGCTGACCTTCAAGCTCGATGCCGATCGAGAGGCGATCCGAAATGCCGTAACTGATCCCCAGCGAATGGTCGCTACCGAAGCCTCTTTCGTCCGGGCTGAGCAAAGCTTGATACTCCAGCTGGATGTCATGCCGGCCCGGCTCAAGCTGCTCTAGCTCCTGCGGCCCTTGAGCCGAAGCCGCGCTTCCGGCACAAAAAATCGCCGCGAAAAATGCCGGGCTCAGCGTTCGTCCCGACCTCACCTCCGCCCGATCGAGGCCCCGCGATGGCCCTCATATTCGCCTAACCGGGAGAGCAGGCCGAGGGTGTCCGCGGCGGATGTCGCCTTGCCGAACAGAAAGCCTTGCACATTATCGCATCGAAGTGTGTTCAAAGTCGACAGGTCGCTTGCGGTCTCGACCCCTTCGGCGGTCACTGGCATTCCGAGGCTTCGACCCATTCCGATGATCGCCTTGACCAGCTCGCCATCGCGCGAGGCGGCCATGTCCTGAACGAACGAACGGTCGATCTTTATCGAATCGAACTTCAAGTCGCGCAAATGCGAAAGGCTGGAATAACCGGTGCCGAAATCGTCGAGTGCGACCTTTATTCCCGAATTCTTGAGCGCCGCGATTATTGTCCGGCATGCCTCCATATCTTGCACGATCCCGCTTTCGGTCAATTCGACAATCAGCCGGCCCGGTGCAAACCCGCACTCGGTGAGGACTTTCAAAAGGCGTTGCGGAAGCCAGGCGTCAAGAAGCTGCACCGGAGAGACATTTATCGACAGGGTCAGTCGAGTTGGCCAGTCGCGTGCGTCGCGGCAGGCGCGGCGAAGCAGGTCGAAGCACAATTCGTTGATCAGCCGGGAATCCTCTGCGATCGGAATGAAAATGTCCGGCATCAGAAGACCGCGCGTCGGGTGGTTCCAGCGCGCAAGCGCTTCGAAGCCGACCAGCATATTGTCGGGCAACGACATGATTGGCTGATAATAGGGCACCACCTCGTTCCGCTGTAATCCGCTGCGGAGTTCGGTCTCGAGCTGAGCTTGCATCTGAAGCTCAGCGTCCATTGCTCCCGAAAAGGATCGGAAAGTGGCCCGGCCGTCACGCTTTGCCCGGTACATCGCCACATCCGCCATGCGCAGCATCTCTTCCACCGGAAGCGGTAGACCTTCACACGTCGCGATTCCTACCGATGCTCCGATTTCGACTTTTCGGCTGTCCGCAACCTTGTTGGCGTGCACGAGTTCAATTGGCGCTCGCGCGAGATGAACGATTTGATTGGCAAGCCGCACGGGGGCGTCGGTGCCGGCGTCATATTCAAGCACCCAGGCGAACTCGTCGCCGCCGAGTCGGGCCAGCATGGACCCGCCGGTCACTACCGCAAGCCGCTCGAGCCGGCTGGCTATCTCAGTGAGTACGATGTCGCCAGCGGCATGCCCGTGGACGTCGTTGACCGGCTTGAAGCGATCGAGATCGATCAGCAATACCGCCACGGCCCTGTCATTGTCGTAGGCACGTTTTCGCGCTTGACCGAACCGTTCGAGTAACAGCCGTCGGTTCGGAAGGCCGGTCAAAGGATCATGGCGTGCAAGCGTGCTTGCAACCTCCTCCGAAGCTTCCCGACTCTTGATTTCTATTTTGAGCCGGCGCCCGCGCAAATAAGAATGAACTATCAAGGAGAATGACGAAATCATAAGTACAGAGAAAATCTCGTCTACTTCCCAATCCTCATGATCCGCAGCAATTTCGGAGAGATATTCAAATATCTCGTATTGTACAGCGAGAATCATTGTAAGTATCGATAATACAAATACCACCGCTGTGTCGGTAGGAACATTTGAATATGAGTCAGTATGACTTGGATAGCGGGAGTCGGTCATAGGATCTATGGATTACTATAATAAGTTTAACGAGAGTCTGCGGTATGATCCGCAATGAACAGATTTTCGATCATCCTGAAATCTAGCGAAATACCTCGCGCCGATATGGGGACGTTGCGGCGCGGCTTGGAGGGTGGCTCTGTTATCTCGGCGAAAGCATGCTCGTCATTCGCGGCGACGACGGGGCGGGTGCGCGCCTTCGCCAACCTCAGCCGCCACAGCGGATCGCGGCTGGTCGACGGGCAAGCGGACTGCGCGAGGCTCCTCGTCTGCCCTAATCACGCGTGGAGCTATGCCCTCGACGGACGGCTGATCGGCATACCACATCGCGAGCAATATCAAGCACTTGACCAGGACGCACTGAGGCTGGTCCGCAGCGGCCTCGAGCAATGGCGCGGCTTCTGGTTCATCACTTTGGAAACCGGCGCACCGTCCGTCGCCGCGCGGCGAGCTTCGTGCGCTGATGCCCGAGGCAACCCTTGAATCTTCGCCGTGAGAGCAATAGGCGCCGCGACTTCACAGTGAAGGAAGAAGGCGGCCGATGCGCGCATTTCTATTTCCAGGACAAGGCAGCCAGTCGGTCGGGATGGGTGCAGCGCTTGCCCAAGCGAGCCGTTCGGCGCGCGATATCTTCGAGGAGGTCGACGAGGCCCTGAACCAGCAATTGTCACGGCTGATGCGTGAGGGACCGGAGGATGAGCTCCGGCTGACCGAAAATGCGCAGCCGGCGATCTTTGCCAATGCGCTCGCCGTGTTTACCGCGCTAACCCGCGACGGCGGGATCGCGCTCGCCGAGGCGGCGGACTTCGTCGCCGGGCACAGTCTCGGCGAATATTCGGCATTGTGCGCCGCTGGAACGTTCGATGTCGCGACCGCCGCGCGATTGCTCAAGCTTCGCGGGCAGGCGATGCAGTCGGCGGTTCCGGTCGGGATCGGGGCGATGGCGGCTTTGCTCGGCGCCGACGTCGAACTCGCCCAGCGCATCGCCGAGGCTGCAGCCGAAGGCGAAGTGTGCACCGTCGCCAACGATAATGACCCGGGGCAGGTCGTTATCTCTGGACATACGGACGCGATCGAGCGCGCGATCGCAATGGCCAAGGACATGGGCGCCAGACGCGCGGTGCTGCTTCCGGTATCGGCACCATTCCATTGCCCGCTGATGGTACCCGCGGCGCAAGCGATGGAAAAGGCCTTTGGCGAAACGCGCTTTTGCGCCCCGCTGGTGCCGCTCTATGCCAACGTCTCCGCGGCCCCGGAGATCGATCCCGAGGTCATCCGCGGACTGCTGGTCGAGCAGGTTACGGCTATGGTCCGCTGGCGCGAAAGCGTGGCTGCGATGGCTGCGGGTGGTGTGGAGGAATTCGTCGAGCTTGGAGGCAAGGTGCTCGGGCCGATGGTCAAACGAACCGCTCCCGGCGCCACAGTGACGAGCGTAGTGACGATCGACGAGATCGAATCGCTTGCGAAGGAGATCGCATGATGTTCGACCTTTCGGGAATGACCGCCTTGGTCACCGGTGCTTCGGGCGGGCTCGGTTCCGCGATCGCCCGGGCGCTCGCTGGGCAGGGCGCTCGGCTTGCGGTTTCGGGGAGCAATTCGGACAAACTCGAAGCGTTTCGCGGTGAGCTTGGTGGGGACCATGTCGCGTTTGCCTGCAATCTGTCCGACGGACGCTCGGTTGATGCGCTGGTCCCGCGCGCGGTCGACGCGCTTGGTGGTAAGCTGGACATTCTCGTCAACAACGCCGGGGTGACTCGCGACAATTTGGCGATGCGAATGAAGGACGAAGAGTGGGACATGGTCATTCGGGTCAACCTCGAGGCCGCTTTCCGGCTGGTTCGGGCGGTGATGAAACCGATGATGCGTGCTCGCTATGGACGGATCATTTCGGTCACCTCAGTGGTCGCGGCAACCGGCAATCCGGGGCAGGCCAATTATGTCGCGTCGAAGGCCGGTCTTACTGGAATGTCGAAGGCGATGGCGCAGGAAGTCGCAAGTCGCGGAATCACGGTCAATTGTGTCGCGCCGGGATTCATGATCTCGGTAATGACCGACGCGCTGACTGACTCGCAGAAGGACGTGATTTTGGCCAAGATCCCAATGGGTATCATGGGCAACGGCGAGGACATTGGCGCTGCGGTGGCTTATCTTGCGAGCCGCGAGGCAGGCTATATCACAGGACAGACGCTTCACATCAACGGCGGAATGGCGATGGTCTGATAGATTCATCCTGTCCGGAAACACGGTCCTTTTGAGTCTGCCCTATTCCCTTGTCGCTTGGGCAAGGCCCCCTATATCGCCTCCGAAACATCAACATCGAGCGTACTGCGGCGCGCCCGAATGCATATGACGTAAAGGGATTGAAACTATGGCTAAAGTGATCGGGATCGACCTGGGCACCACCAACAGCTGTGTTGCGGTGATGGAGGGCGGCAAGCCAAAGGTCATCGAAAATTCGGAAGGCGCGCGGACCACGCCCTCGGTGGTCGCGTTCACCAAGGACGGCGAGCGGCTCATCGGCCAGCCGGCCAAGCGCCAAGCCGTGACTAACCCCGACAATACGATCTTCGCGGTTAAAAGGCTGATCGGACGCCGCTTCGACGATCCCATTACCAAGAAGGACACCGAACTGGTGCCCTACAAGATTGTCAAAGGTCCCAACGGAGATGCGTGGGTCGGCGCGGGCGGCAAGGAATATTCGCCGTCGCAGGTCAGTGCCTTCACCCTCCAGAAGATGAAGGAGACCGCCGAGGCCTATCTCGGCGAAACGGTCACCCAGGCGGTGATCACCGTCCCTGCTTATTTCAATGACGCCCAGCGCCAGGCAACCAAGGATGCCGGCCAGATCGCGGGCCTCGAAGTGCTTCGGATCATCAACGAGCCGACCGCCGCCGCGCTCGCTTATGGGCTTGAGAAGCAGGACGGCAAGACGATCGCGGTTTATGATCTGGGCGGCGGGACGTTCGACGTCTCGATACTCGAGATCGGCGATGGCGTTTTCGAGGTCAAATCGACCAACGGTGACACCTTCCTTGGCGGTGAGGATTTCGATGCCAAGATTGTCCAATTCCTCGCCGACAAGTTTAAGGCGAAGGAAGGCATTGACCTTCGCTCCGACCGGCTTGCGCTCCAGCGGTTGAAGGAAGCTGCCGAAAAAGCCAAGATCGAGCTGTCGTCCGCGCAGTCGACCGAGATCAACCAGCCATTTATTACCGCACGGATGGAGGGCGGAGCGACCACCCCGCTTCATCTTGTCGAGACGATCACTCGCGCCGACCTAGAGAAGCTCGTTGCCGAGCTGATCAACCGGACGCTCGGTCCGTGCAAGAAGGCGCTCGAGGACGCGGGTGTCAAAGCTGCGGACATCAGCGAGGTCGTGCTGGTCGGCGGAATGACCCGGATGCCGCGGGTGCGCGAGGTGGTGAAGGACTTCTTCGGCAAGGAGCCACACACCGGCGTCAATCCCGACGAAGTCGTCGCGATGGGCGCCGCGATCCAGGCGGGCGTTCTTCAGGGCGACGTCAAGGACGTACTGCTGCTCGACGTGACGCCGCTGAGCTTGGGGATTGAAACATTGGGTGGTGTTTTCACCAGGATGATCGACCGCAACACCACCATTCCGACCAAGAAGAGCCAGGTGTTCTCGACCGCCGACGACAATCAGAACGCGGTTACGATCCGGGTCTTTCAGGGCGAGCGCGAAATGGCTGCCGACAATAAGGTGCTCGGCCAGTTCGATCTGATCGGAATTCCCCCCGCGCCGCGCGGAGTGCCGCAGATCGAAGTGACGTTCGACATCGACGCCAACGGGATTGTCAACGTCCATGCCAAGGACAAGGGTACCGGCAAGGAGCAGCAGATCAGAATCCAGGCGTCCGGCGGACTGACCGATTCCGACATCGAGAAAATGGTTAGCGAGGCCGAACAGTTTGCCGAAGAGGATAAGAAACGCCGCGCCGGGGCCGAGGCGAAGAATCAAGCCGAGAGCCTGATTCATTCGACCGAGCGCCAGCTTGCCGAGCACGGCGACAAGGTTTCGGCCGAGATCAAGACTGAAATCGAAACCGCGCTTGCCGAGGCCAAGACCGCAGTCGAAGGCGGCGAGCCAGATGCAATGACCACCAAGGCCGAGGCGCTCGCAACCGCGGCGATGAAGCTTGGCCAGGCCATCTATGAGCAGCAGCAGGCCTCGCGTTCGGCCGAGGATGGTGAAACAGGCGAGGCTGACACGGCCACCGCCGAAGAGGAAGTGGTCGACGCGGAGTTTTCCGAGGTCGACGATGAACCCAAGGCCTAATCACTCATCGCGCGCCACCCCGGCCATTTGCCGGGATGACGGCGTGGGGCACTAAGCAATGTCTGAAACCGATTATTATTCCATGCTGGGCGTCGATCGCCGGGCGGACGAACGCTCGATCAAGGCGGCGTACCGTAAACTCGCCATGGAATGTCATCCCGACCGTAATGGCGGCTGCACCAATTCCGAAGCCAGGTTTAAATCGATCAGCGAGGCCTATGACGTCCTCAAGGATCCGCAAAAACGAGCGGCCTATGACCGGTTTGGCAAGGCGGCGTTTCAGAATGGCGGAGGCGGGGGCAGTCCGTTCGGCGGCGGAGGGCAGGGGTTCGGTGCCTTTTCCGATATCTTCGAGAATATTTTCGGTGAATTCATGGATCCGCGCGGGCAGCGCGCCAATGCCGCGCGCGGGGCGGACCTCCGCTTCGATCTCGAATTGACGCTCGAACAGGCCTTTGCGGTCTCCGATCAGACGATCACGATTGAAGCTTTGGCCAGATGCGAACCGTGCGAAGGGGGCGGGTCCAAAAGTGATTCGCGGCCCGCGGCCTGCTCGACGTGTGGGGGCGCGGGCAAGGTCCGTGCCCAGCAGGGTTTCTTCGTGGTCGAGCGCGGCTGCCCTTCATGCCAAGGAAGTGGGGAGACGATTGCCGATCCGTGCACCGCTTGCGATGGCGAGGGCCGCGCCCTCAAGCGCCGGAGTCTCTCGGTCAAGGTCCCCGCCGGGGTCGACGAAGGCACGCGAATCCGAGTCTCGGGCGAGGGGGAGGCGGGAATCCGCAACGCCGCGGCGGGCGATCTGTATATCTTCGTGCACATGAAGCGCCATTCGATCTTCGCTCGCGAAGGAACGACCTTGGTTGCCGAATGCCCGGTAAGCTTCACTACCGCTGCGCTCGGCGGAACTGTTGCGCTTCCCGGGCTTGACGGGTCGAAGATCGACATCAAGATCCCTGCCGGAATTCAATCAGGCGAGCAATTGCGCCAGCGCGGCGCGGGAATGAGCATAATCAACGGGCGCGGGCGCGGCGACCTCGTCACGAGAATCCTGGTCGAAACCCCGACGAGGATGAGCGCCAAACAGAAGAAGATGCTCGAGGAATTTCGAGCAACCGAAACTGGCGAAGAATGTCCGGCGAGCCGAAGCTTCTTCAAGCGCCTGAAGGCGATACTCGACAGTTAGGCGGGTTCCGCCCCGAACACGCGTTCAAAGATCAGGTCGATTTGGGAAAAGTGATAGTCTAAGTCGAAATTGGCCTCGAGCTCGGCTTCGCCGAGATGAGCGGTGACTTCGGGATCGGCTTTCAACAGGTCGATCAGCGACAGTGCACCGTCAGATTCCCACACCTTCATCGCGTTGCGCTGGACCAAGGCGTAAGATTCCTCGCGGCTAATGCCTGCCTGCGTCAACGCGAGCAGCACCCGCTGCGAATGGACCAATCCGCCCATTCGGTCGAGGTTCTTCATCATCCGTTCGGGGTAGACCAGCAATTTGTCGATCACCTCGGTCAAACGCGCGAGCGCGAAATCGAGCGTGATCGTCGCGTCGGGACCGATGAACCGTTCCACCGACGAATGGCTGATATCGCGCTCGTGCCACAAGGCGACATTCTCCATCGCCGGGACGACCGCGCTTCTCACCATTCGTGCAAGCCCCGTGAGATTTTCGCTCAGCACCGGGTTGCGCTTGTGCGGCATCGCCGACGAGCCCTTCTGCCCCGGCGAGAAATATTCCTCAGCCTCGAGCACCTCGGTGCGCTGGAGATGACGGACCTCGACCGCCAGTCGCTCGATCGATGACGCGATCACCCCGAGCGTTGCGAAAAACATGGCGTGGCGGTCGCGGGGGATGATCTGAGTCGAGGCTGGCTCGATTGCGAGGTTGAGCTCGGCCGCGACATGGGCTTCGACATAAGGATCGATGTTGGCGAAAGTTCCGACCGCGCCCGAAATCGCGCAGGTGGCTATGTCGCCGCGCGCGGCGACCAGCCGTGCGCGGTTGCGCTCGAATTCGGCATGGGCCTGGGCGAGCTTGAGCCCGAAAGTCACTGGCTCCGCATGGATTCCATGGCTTCGCCCGATTGTCGGGGTCAGCTTATGCTCAATTGCGCGCCGCTTGAGCACGATGAGCAGCGCATCGAGATCCTCGATCAGCATGTCCGCGGCCTGCTTGAGCTGGACACTGAGCGAAGTGTCGAGCACGTCCGAGCTGGTCATTCCTTGATGCAGATAGCGCGATTCGTCGCCCATCTTGCTTCCCGCCCAGGTCAGGAAGGCAATCACATCATGTTTGGTCACGGCTTCGATCGCGTCGATGGCGTTCACGTCGATCTCAACGAGAATGTCTGAATCATATGCCGCTCGGATCGCCGCGGCGGCCTCAGCGGGGATCATCCCGATGCGCCCCATCGCCTCGGCTGCAAAGACCTCGATCGCGAACCAGATTCGGTAGCGATTCTCGGCCGACCAGATCGCGGCCATTGCCGGGCGGGAGTAGCGGGGGACCATGCGGGACTTTCGTTCGAGGACTGAGCGCCGGTTACCAAAACCGCCCCCGGCCTTCAATCGGCCCACATCAGATGAGGCCAAGTCCCTTCATGCTGGTGCGCCCGGTCGCTCCGACGATGACATGGGCGTGGACCGCGATCTTCATGTGGCGCCCAGCCTCGATCAAGTCGCGGGTCAGGCGAATATCCTGCTGGCTCGGCGAGGGATCGCCGCTAGGATGGTTGTGGACGAGGATGATTGCCGTTGCGCCGAGCGCGATCGCCCGGCTGATCACTTCGCGGACGTGGACCGAAGCCTCGTCGACCGAACCGCGCCACAGCGCTTCATTGGCGATCAAAATGTTTTTCGCGTTGAGGAACAGGACCCGTACTTCCTCTATCGGGCTGTGCGCCATCGCCGCGGTCAGATAATCCCCAAGCGCATCCCAGCTCGACAGGATAGGACGCCCCTCCATCCGGGTCTCCAGGAGACGAAGCGCGCTCGCCTGAGCGATCTTGATCGCCGCGACCGAGCCATCGCTCAATCCGGCGGCGGCGAGCGCCTTGGGTTCGGCCGAGAGGAGCGGGCCAAGACCCCCAAATTCGGCCAGCAGCCGTTTCGCGGTCGGCTTGGTGTCGCGCCGCGGGACTGCGAGCGCGAGCAGATATTCGACCAGTTCATGATCGAGCAAAGCCTTGCCGCCGCCGTCCAGCAGGCGCTGGCGTAGCCGGGCGCGGTGGCCGCTGCCGTCGGTCGGTGGACTTCCCATTGGCGGCGCACGCTAGGTATAAGGCGACGATCAGGCAATGTGGCATTGTGCCGGAAACGGAACGGTGACGCCCGCGCGGGGTTTACTGGGACAATGGTGGCGTGGCGAAACGGCGATGGGCGCAATACGGACGAGGCGCCTGACAATAGCGTATTGCCGGCGCGCGGATCGCCGTGGCGCAAGACCGGCTTGGTCACGCTTGGCATCCTCCTGATCCTGCTGGTCGTCGTCACGGCCTTATGGGTGTCGCGCCGGCCGATCGCCAATGACATTCTGGCCCGTGAGATGGAAAAGCGCGGAGTCGAGGCGACCTACCGCCTCGACCGGGTCGGTCTCCGGACCCAGCGGATCAGCAATATCGTGATTGGCGATCCCAAGCGTCCCGACCTGATCGCGCGATTCGCCCAGGTCGAAATGCGAATCAAATGGGACGGAAGCATACAGGTTTATCGGATCGTCGCACGCGGCGTCCGGCTTCGCGGAACGCTTGCTGACGGCAAGGTCAGCTGGGGCCAACTCGATAAGTTGCTTCCGCCGCCGAGCGGCAAGCCGTTCCGACTTCCCAACATCGTGCTCGATATCGCCGACAGCAATCTTGCACTTGCCACCGCGTTCGGCCGGCTCGGGGTGGCGGTTGAGGGCGCGGGTAACCTCACCGGGGGATTCAAGGGACGAATCGCCGCCGCGAGCCCGCGGCTCGTGCCCGGCAAATGCCGATTGATAGCGATGCGCGCCTCGGTCGCCTTGGCTATCGAGGCTCGGCGCCCGCACGTCGTCGGCCCATTGAAGGCGGGGCGGTTCGAATGTCCGGAGAGCCGGATCGCTTTGATCGAACCGCGGATGGAGATCGATAGCAGGTTCAGCGAAGCCTTTGCGAGTTTTGAAGGAACCGGACGGATGACGGTTGCCTCGCTGACCGCGGGCGACAATGGCCTCGCCGCTCTCAATGCCGGATTGAGTTTTGTCGGTACCCCCGCGGCAGCGCGCGGCGTCATCGATTTATCAGCCCAGCGAGCACGGCTGGGGGCGATTGTCGCCGACCGCACCCGGCTCGACGGCAAATACATGCTCGGAGCGTCCAGCGGCAGTGTCGTTCTGGTCGCCGATTATCAAGCGAACAGCGCTGCCCTGGCCCCGAACGTGACGGCGGGTTTCGTCGGTGCGCTCGCCAATGCGCGCAAAACCCCACTTGGTCCGATCGTAACTGCAATCGGGCAAGCGATCACCCGGACATCGCGCGAATTTGATGCAAGAGGCGCGCTTCGGCTGGTGAATTATCCCGGTGGTGGAGCGGCACGGATCGAAACCGCCGATGCGGTTAGCACCGGTGGTGGCCGGATTCGCGTTTCGGGGGGTGATGGGGTCACTTATTATTGGCCCTCGGGGAAAATCCGGGTGGATGGGCTCGTTGAGACCGCGGGCGGAGGCTTGCCGATGGCTCGAGTCCAGCTCAGCCAGCCGCGTAGCGGTGCGCCGATGAGCGGGGTTGCGACATTAGCGCCATATGCCGCCGGCGACGCTCGCGTGGCATTGGCGCCGGTTCGATTCTCGGCGGCGCGCGACGGCTCTACGCAGATAGACACGACTGCGCTGCTCGACGGGCCATTCTCGGGCGGGCGGGTGCTGGGCTTGCGGTTCCCGATCAGCGGGCGGATCGGCGGGGACGGCGGCTTTGCCTTTGGCCAAAGGTGCATCGAGGCTCGATTCAGTGCGCTCAAGGCGGGCTCGCTTCGGCTCGGCGCAACGCGCTTGCCATTGTGCCCGGTCGGTCCGGCAATCATCTATCAGCGCGCTGGTGGCCCGATGTTCATCGGGGCGAGCGTCAATCGGCCGAGGCTGGTCGGCCTGCTTGGGAATTCACCGGTGGCGATCGGCGCGGGGAGCGCGCGACTGGTCGGGGGCGACAGGTTCAGCGCCACCGCCCTCGTCATGCGAATGGGACGGAGCGACGCCCCGATCCTGCTTGATGCGCAGACGCTGAGCGGGGCCTTCACTGGTCGCGGAGTCGGCGGGATATTCGCAGGTGCGAACGGGACGATCGGCAAGGTTCCGCTGTTGCTGAGCAATGTCGCGGGGAAGTGGCGGGTGTTCAAGGGTGATCTCGCGATCGACGGCGCGCTGACGGTGTCGGACCGCGCCGAGCGGCCGCGGTTTTATCCGCTGCATAGCGACAATATGCGCTTCACCCTCGCGGACGACATGATTCGCGCCAATGGAGCGCTCAAGCACCCGGCGAGCGGGATCAAGGTTACCGACGTCGCGATCAAGCATCGCTTGTCGAGCGGGGCCGGCGAGGCGGTGCTCGATGTCCCCGGTATCCGCTTTGGCCAAGCCCTCCAGCCCGAGCAACTGACCCGGCTGACCGAGGGGGTGATCGCGCTCGTCAACGGGACCGTCAGAGGGCGCGGACAGATTGCGTGGAATGGGACGAGGGTGACCAGCACCGGTGACTTCGGAACCGATGACCTCGATCTCGCCGCAGCGTTTGGCCCGGTCACCGGGATCCAGGGGACGATGCATTTCTCCGACCTGCTCGGTCTCGTGACCGAACCGGGCCAGAGCCTTGTCGTCGCCTCGATCAACCCGGGTATCGTGGTCGAAAACGGCGTTATCAAATATCAGTTGCTCGCCGACCAACTGGTCCGGGTCGAGGGCGGCCGCTGGCCGTTCATGGGGGGCGAGCTGATCCTTCGCGAAACCGTGCTCAATCTGGGCCGGCCGAGCGCCAAGCGGCTGACCTTCGAGGTCGTCGGACTCGACGCGCACAAGTTGATCGAGAGTTTCGGATTCAAGGAGATCGACTCGACCGGGACCTTCGATGGCGTTCTGCCGATGATCTTTGACGAAAATGGCGGGCGGATCGTCGGCGGAAGGCTCGATTCGCGCGCACCCGGCGGAACTCTGGCCTACAATGGTGTGGTTAGCCGTGCGAACTTGGGCATGTTCGGCGGGCTGGCGTTCGACGCGCTCCGATCGCTAAAGTTCAAATCGATGGTCGTCCGGCTCGACGGCGACCTTGCCGGGGAATTCGCAACGCGGCTGACGATCGATGAGGTCGCGCTCGGCGCGTCGCGCACCGCTCGCTTGCTCAAGACGCTCAACCGCATCCCGTTCAAGTTCAATGTTTCGATCCGCGGTCCCTTCCGTGCGCTGATTGCTACCGCCAAGGCGTTCAAGGACCCGCGCGCTGTCGTAAATCAAGCGCTTCCGGTGCCGCTCGAGGATAGACCTGGAATGACCACCGAAGTGCGCCGCCGCGAAGAGGACAAGACCCAGACTCAGACCCCGGTGGACGAGAAGATCGAAGTGACACCAACCCCCCCAGCCCAAGGCGAATGACGATGACATGGACTCCCATCAAGTGCTCACTGGCGCCGGTCACGGCGGCGATGCTGATGCCCGCGCTGTCGGGCTGCGTGTCGGTCAAGACCCCGGACAAGCCGATCGAGATAAACCTCAACGTCAATATCCGTCAGGAAGTATTAGTGCGGTTGCAGCGTGACGTCGAGCAGCTGATCAAACAGAACCCCGACGCCTTTCCCCAGGCCACGCCACCGGGCGGAACACCGAAGTGAGCGTGGCCCTTTGCCTTGCCGGACTGGCGCTGGCCATGGCCGCGCTCCACACGGCGGCGCCGGTAGCTGCGCAGGCTTCGGGGTTTGCTGCTTCGGCGCGCAAGGCGGGTCAGGTCGGCGAGAGATTCGACGGTTATCTCGGTTATTCCGCTCCTCCATCGGCAATGCTCCGGGCGCAGGTCGACGCAATCAATATCCGCCGCCGTTCGCTCTACAGCTCACTCGCGGTTCGGCGCGGGGTCACTCCGCAGGAAGTCGGGATTGCCGCAGCGTGCGAGCTGATGGAGCGAGTCGCGGTCGGCGAGGCGTATCTGCCCAGCGATGGCGTGTGGCGACGGCGCGGCGCGAACGAGCCAGCGCCCAAGCCGGAATATTGCGGCTGACGTCTGACGGACTCGGTTGACTCAACGCGCACGCGTTCATAAAGGGACGGCGCCTTGGCGGGCTCGATCGCCGCCATGTTCCTTTGCCCCGACGCGACCCGTTTTTTTCGAGCGTGGGCGCATAATTGGCGAAAGTTGGGATCATGGTGATGGACGAGCCCGGGCAGGATCCGAAGTCTCCCCCCGACGCGCGGCTGGATACGCTGGAACAGCGGCTCGAGCAGGCGCAACGCGAGGAGGCGGTGAGGATCGGCCGGGCGCGACCAGCCGATGCCAACGAGCAGCTCGGCCAGCGCGTCCTGTCGACCCTGATCGGCGGACTTGCCGGTGGTGCCTTGATCGGCTGGCTGCTCGACGGCTGGTTCGGGACCGGGCACCTGCTCCTGGTCGTGATGATGGTGCTTGGGACCATCGGCGGCTTCTGGAGCATCATCAAGATTTCGAGCCGGAAGTAGAAGGAACACGCCGCGTGGCCGCTGAATCGGGCAAAATCGATCCGATGCACCAATTCCTGGTCGAGCCCTTGTTCGGTCAGGACTGGACGATCGCGGGCCAATCGATCGCCTTTACCAACAGCGCCGCCTGGATGGCCGCCGCGCTGGTCGCGGTTTGGCTGTTTATGCTCGGCGGGATGAAGCGCGAACTCGTCCCGGGCCGCTGGCAGATGGCGGTCGAGGGC
>JBKKAQ010000066.1:0-29289 GCA_046714555.1 Sphingomicrobium sp.
CGGCCGTTCGAGGTTTTTTTAAACTGGGGTGAATATACCGCGACAAAGGCGGGAAATATCTCCCTTACGCAGACCGCGGCGGTGTGGAATATGGTCCGGCTGGCATCATAGAGAACTGCGTCGCGCGACCCCCCGCTCGCGATGAATGAGGCGCCGGACATGGTTGAACCAAACGCCGCCGTATTTGCCCTGCTCGGCTGAATCGGAAAACCCACGAGTTGGCCGCCGCGGTCCATTTCCTGGCCAGCCATGACGCAAGTCACATTACCGGCCAGACTCTCCTTGTTGATGGCGGTTGGAGTACCGGCACCTCCATCAAGGCGACTGAACTGGCGCTCGCGGGCAGCGCCTAGCTATGTATATAGGAACTCTACTTTTACAGGCTTGACGGGACAGGCGGTTCGATCACACATGGACACGCACGCTACGGGAGCAGCTAGGAGCGGCAATTGATGTTGCCAGCACTGTCCCGCCTGAACATTATAGAGGATTAGTTAGCCTAGTAAGCAAAATAGCGCAGTTGCGGAGAGGTGATTTTTGACCGAAGAACTACGGACCGAGCGAGCCTTCTGCCGCATTTGCCTTGGACATTGCGGCACGGTGCTGACCGTCGACCAGAACGACCGTATCGTCGACATCCGCGGAGATCGCGATCATTCGCTCACTAGGGGTTATGCATGCTTCAAGGGGCTTCAGGCCGAAGAAGCGCATCACGGACCCGCCCGGCTGTTGCACTCATTGCGCAAGAACGCACAGGGCGCGTTCGACGAGATAGCATCGGAGCAGGCGCTGGACGAAATCGCCGACCGCCTTCGGCGCTCGATTGACCAGCATGGACCCGACTCGGTGGGTGTGTATTTTGGCAATGGATCGATCTTCAATTCGACCGCAGTTTCGATGCAGGCCGCGTTTCTTGATGCAATCGGATCGCGCTCTCGCTTTACTTCCTATACGATCGATCAATCAGCCAAGACGCTTTCCTTCGAGCGCCTAGGTGGATGGGCCGGGGGCAACCTCCAGCTTGATCAGTGCGACGTCATCCTGCTGATCGGGACCAACCCGTTGCTGTCGCATGGGCTGCTCGGCTTCCTCGCTTCAGACCCGACCAAGCGTTTGAAAGAGGCGAAGGCCAAGGGCCTGAAACTGATCGTGATCGATCCGCGTCGCACCGAGACCGCGGGCTTTGCGGATCTGGCGATCCAACCGCTGCCCGGCAACGATCCGGCCATACTTGCAGGGCTGATCCGACTGATCCTTGAACAGGGTTGGGAGGACAAGGAATTTTGCGAGCGGTACGTCGGTGCCGATTCGATGCAGCGGCTGCGTGAAGCGGTCGAACCCTTCACCGAGACCAAAGTCGAGGCGCATAGCGGCCTCCAGTCGGGCGACTTGCGCGCGGTTGCCAAGCTCTTCGCATGCGACTCCCGGCAAGGCGCGGCCTACACCGGTACCGGGCCGAGCATGGCACCGCATTCAAACCTCATGCAGCATATGGCGGACTGCCTGAACGTAGTCTGCGGCCGCTATATCCGCGCCGGCGATCGCGTAATGAGCGTCGACATGATGACCCCGCCGATGGAATTTCGCGCCGAGGTGATTGCGCCGTCGCGCACGTCGTGGAATGCCCCTCCCAGCCGCATCCGGGGTGTGGGATCGCTCGCCGGCGAGAAGACGACCGGGACGCTTCCCGACGAAATCCTGACCCCGGGACCCGAGCAAGTGCGATGCCTGATTTCGTGCGGAGGCAACCTCGCAAGCCTGATGCCCGATCAGAAAAAGATGCTGAAGGCCTTCGAAGCTCTCGACCTTCGCGTGTCGATCGATCCCTATATGAGCAATTCGGCGCGGCTCGCCGACTACGTCATCGCGCCCCGCATGCAATATGAGCGTGCGGACCTGCCAGTCAGTGCCTATGGCTTCGCTTTCTTTCCCGAATCCTGGGTCGGCTACGCTCCAGCGATTCTCAAGACCCCCGAAGGCTCCGACGTCATCGAGGAATGGTATTTCTTCTGGGCGGTCGCCAAACGGCTGGGAAAATCGCTGACGTTCTGCGGGACGGTGCTCGATCGCGACACGCCTCCAACGACCGATGAGTTGCTCGCCATCCGCTGCCAGCATCCCCTGGCTCCTCTGGCCGAAATCAAGCGGCATCCTTCGGGCAAGGTGTTTGCGGAGGCCCAGACGATCGTTCAACCGCCGCGCCCGGAAGTGACCACCACGTTCGACGTCATTCCCGACGACGTGCGCGACGAGATCGCCCAAGTCGCGCGAGGCCTGCTCTCGGAGGCCGGAATCGCCAGCGACGGTGGAAGTTTCACGCACTTGCTTTCCACTCGGCGAATGCGCAATTTTTACAATTCGATCGGCCTGCATCTGCCGACGACGCGCAAGCGTAATCCCTATAACCCTGCCTATCTTAATCCTAGCGATCTCGCCGACCTCGGGTTGGCGAGCGGTGACCAAGTGGTGATCACATCCGATCACGCCAGTATCGAAGCGATTGTCGAGAGTGATCCGGCGGTACGATCAGGGGTGATTTCAATGGCCGTCGCCTGGGGTGGACTTCCAGGAGAGAATCTCGATCCCTCCCGCCACGGCTCGTCAACCAACATGCTGATCACAACCGACCGCAACGTGGATCCACTCAACTCGATGCCGCGTATGTCGGCGATTCCGGTCAATGTAACGCGCAGTTCGGTCGCGCGAACGACGACGGTCGCGGGCGCTGTTTGAGCGATATGATAAGGCAGGGGGCAGGTCTTTGAGCGGCGCAACGGTCAACAATGCATCCGAACCTCTCGGGCTTTCGACGCATCATCGGATCTGTCCGCTTTGCGAAGCACATTGCGGGACGCTGGTTTCGGCCGATGTGCTGACCGGAACGATCACCGGCATTCGCGGTAATCCGAACGATCCGTTCAGCCGCGGCTATATCTGTCCAAAAGCCTATGCGATGAAAGAGCTTCATCACGATCCCGACGTCATCACGACACCGCTGATCAAGCGCAACGGCCGCTTCGAACAGGCGAGCTGGGAAGAGGCACTCGATTATACTGTCGCCCGTCTGAAAGCGGTTCAGGACAAGCATGGACGCGAATCCATCGGGTTTTACATTGGCAATCCAACGGCGGTGCTTGCCGGTGCATTAGAGGAAGTTGAATTTTCATGCCTGAGAAAGCCATTGCGGGCGTCCCGCCGACAAATCCATACCGTTATGTTCGCGCCTGCGGATGGGCGGGCCCGATTTGCCTCGTGGCCACCCTCCTGTTCTGGGCCGCTCTCGGCCAGAACGTTCCGCCCTATTCCGCCGCGCTCACCGCAGATGAACTCGCGGCGCAGGTCCGCTCCAACGCGTGGCTGATCCGTATCGGCATGGTCGGACAAATGACGGTATCCGGTCTCTACCTTGTATGGGGTATCGGGATCGCCAAGGTGATGGAGGCGGCCGAGGGAGATAATAACGTCCTGTCGACCATCCAGATCTGGGGAGCGGGATTTACCGTTCTGGTTTTCGAAATCCCTTGCATGGCGTGGCTTGCCGCTTCGGTCCGGCCCGATGTAATGCCCGCGCCGATCATCCAGATGCTCTACGACATGGGGTGGATGTTCTTCGACGTGGCCTACCTGACCTCGTTGCAGATGGTTCCGCTGGCGATCTGTATCATCAACGATCGCCGAAGCGATCCGTTGATGCCGAAATGGCTTGGCTGGTTCACTATGTGGGTCGCAATTTCTTTCCTCCTTCTTGTATTGGTGCCTTTCTTCCCCGACGGACCATTTTCGAGGAGCGGAATATTGAACTTCTGGATCGAATTCAGCTTGTTCTTCTGGTTCTGGTTGCTGATCGCGATTTACGTGCTGAAGGCAATCGCTCGCCTCGAGCGCGAACATGCCGAGCAAAGCGTCCGTGTCTGACGGGCACGCCGAGAGACGAATCCAGCCCATCGAGAAGGTCGCGCCTCCCAGCATCTGGACGTTCATCGCCGCAGATTGCGCGGGATTCGCGATCTTCTTCATCGTCTTCATGGCGGAGCGGTTCAAGCAGCCCGAGCTATTCGATGCCTCGGCGCGTCTCCTCGATATCCGGCTTGGTTTAGCCAATACGCTGATACTGATCAGCAGCAGTTGGCTGGTCGCTCTTGCGATCACCTCGGCCGACGCGGGTCGATTTCAAAGATCAAAGCGGCTGCTTGTCGGAGGACTGGCAGTCGGCGGCGGTTTCGCGATTTTGAAGATTGCCGAATATCATGCCAAAATCTCCGCGGGCATCACTCCGACGTCAAACGGATTTTTCACCCTTTATTTCATTCTGACCGGAATTCATTTTCTCCATTACCTGATCGGTCTGGTGGTGCTGGTGGCGATGATCGCAGCTTTACATCGACCAAAGGAAAATTCCGGCACCGGCGTGCCGTGGCTCGAAGCCGGCGCGCTCTATTGGCACATGGTCGATCTGCTCTGGTTGTTCCTTTTCCCGATGCTCTATCTGCTGCCTTCCCACTGATGGGCCCGACCGAACGCCGTCAAACCGCCGCGTGGACGGTGCTCGTCGCCGCCACGCTGATGAGTTTCTGGGCGGCTGCGCATTTGGGAACGCAGATGGGCGCGATCGCTGCAATCATGGCGATCGCCGCGGGCAAGGTCATTGTCGTGCTCGGGCGCTTCATGGACTTCGATCGCCTAGCGCTCCCGCTGAAGCTCTACTTCTACGCCTGGTCAGTTGGCTGCGCGGCCCTGATCCTCGGAGTCGCGGGGATTTCGACATTGGACTCGGGGGCACAATGAAACCAGTCTCGACGTGGCAGCGTGCCCTCGCATGAAAATGAACGGTGCTTACGCGCGTATGAAGCGAGCTTTTCAAGCGATGGTCGGAAGCGATCAGCCCCCGGTTACGCTCATGTGCCGGGCGACCGCGGGCCTTGCTGCGGCAATCTCGAAATCGTGCCGCTTGGGCTTGCCGGCGAGCAATTCGTCGAGCGCCTGGTTGACCGCCGCTGCTCCACCCGAACGGAGCAGGTCGCGAAGCTCGACCTTCTGGTCGTGCCCAAGGCAGCCATAGACCGTCCCGGTCGCCGCGATCCGGATGCGATTGCAGCCCGCGCAGAAATTACTGGTCAGCGGAGTGATCAGCCCGAGCTTTAGGCCGATCTCCGGCAGGTCAAAATAACGCGCCGGCCCGCCGCCCGCGGCAATCGCCGGCACCAGAATGAACTTCTCCTCGAGCGCGCGCTTGACCGCATCGAGTGGAAGATAGCGGACGATGCGCTGCTCCTCGACATCGCCCAGCGGCATCGTTTCGATCAAGGTAAGCGAATGCCCCTCCGCGCCACACCAACGCGCCATCGCCTCGATCTCGTCCTCGTTGACCCCCTTCAGCGCGACCATGTTGATCTTTACCGCAAGCCCCGCCGCCTTGGCCGCCTTGATTCCCTCGAGTACTTGTTCGAGCTTGCCGCGCCTGGTGATCGCGGCGAAGCGCTCGGGATCGCGGCTATCAAGGCTGACGTTGATCCGCCGGATCCCGCCTTCGAACAAGCTCGGCGCGAACCTTTGAAGCTGGGTGCCGTTGGTGGTCATGGTGAGCTCGTCGAGGCCGGCGCCGATGCGCGTCCCGAACTCCGCGACCAGATCGGCGATCCCGCGCCGTACGAGCGGCTCTCCCCCGGTCAGGCGGATCCGGCGAACCCCGCGCGCGATCAGCAGGTCGGACAAGCCTAGGATTTCCTCGAACGACAGGATTTCGCTCCGCGGGAGGAAACTCATCTGTTCGGCCATGCAATAACGGCAGCGAAGATCGCAGCGGTCGGTCACCGACAGCCGAACATAACTGATCCGCCGGCCAAAGCTGTCGACCAGATTTGTCGCGGGCGCATTCATCGCGCGAGTTCCAGTCGCTGGAGCGCGGCGAGGTCCGCCGCTCGGTTGATATTCGGGATCTCGCGCTCGAAGGCCACTGCTTTGGCTCCGACCGAGTGCACCCAGCCGCGCATCGAGCGGTCGTGCGAGTTCCTCATATAGTCCTCGAGTTCGGGCGCGAGTGAAGCGGGCCAATAGCCCAAAAGCGGCTGGCCGGCGATAAATGCGGGCGAGTTCCCGGCCAGCCGCCACGCCAGTCGGTCGGGAAGGTAAGGCGTGTCGCACGCCGATGTCAGCACCGCGTCGAAGCCCTGAGCCAAGGCCACGCGCAGCGCCGCCGCGATCCCGCCGAGCGGCCCGAGCCCGGGAGACGGGAAATCATCGAGGCAGCGATGGCCTTCGACCTGTCGCCCGCAAATCACCAGTTCGTCGGTCGCGTCGCCCAACGCTTCGATGACATGCGCCATCAGCGGCCGGCCGTCGAGCAAGGCGAGCGCCTTGTCAGTCCCGAAACGGCGCGATTCCCCGCCTGCGATGATCGCGCCAAGCAGGCGCCGATCGCGATCGAGCCGAGGTCGTTCGGGCACTGTCCACTCTCCACCAGGCCTGCGCAACGGGCGGGGGCTTGCACCCCAGTCCCCCGCGATGACCGCATGCCAATTCAATAACATAACAGGTAGTGTCAGGGCAAATTCACGAGGAGGCAGGGCTAGTCACCAATCCATCGCCGCATAGGCTGGGCGACAATCTCGGGTTCCATCATTGAACACGACCGGATTGGTCAACCCAATCGCTCCACTGGCGACCCGCCCCACCCGGCGGGGCGTGCCCCGCTTAGGGAACATCGCTCGCTCACGCTGGTTCCCCGGCCACAGGAGAACCATCAATGCGCACTCGGCGGCTCGGCAATAGCGATCTCGACGTCTCCGAAATTTCGCTCGGCTCTTGGCTGACCTATGGCGCCGGGGTCGAGGCCGAGGCGGCGCGGGCCTGCCTCGACACCGCGTTCGAGATCGGAATCAACTTCATCGACACCGCCAATGTCTATGGCAATGGGGCCGCCGAATCCTTCTTGGGAGACGCGCTCGCGGAGCGCCCGCGCGACAGCTATGTTCTAGCCACCAAACTGTTCTTCCCGATGAACGCCGAGGACTGCGGACTATCGCGCGCGCAAATCGAAAAACAGCTCGACGCCTCGCTCAAGCGGCTCAAAACTGACTATCTCGACCTCTACCAGTGCCACCGCTACGATCCCGACACTCCACTCGAGGAGACGATGGAAGCGCTGACCGCCGCGGTGCGCAGCGGTAAGTGCCGCTATATCGGCTTTTCCGAATGGAACGTCGAGCAGATCCAGGCGGCGATCAATCTTCCAGGGGTCGAGCGGTTCGTCTCGAGCCAGCCGCAATATTCGCTTCTGTGGCGGGATCCCGAGGCCGAGGTCATCCCGATCTGCGCCGCCAACGGCATTTCGCAGGTCGTCTGGTCGCCGCTTGCCCAGGGTGTTCTGACCGGCAAATATTCGCCGGGCCAGCCTCCCCCCGCGGGCACCCGCGCAACCAGCGACCAGATGGGGGGATATATGAACCGGCTGATGAAGCCCAAGCAGCTCGGCGCGGTCCAGCGGCTGAAGCCGCTCGCCGAGGAAGCGGGCTTGAGCCTCTCCCAGTTCGCACTTGCCTGGGTGCTTCGCGAGCCCAATGTTGCCTCGACCATCATCGGCGCCTCACGCCCCGAACAGGTACGCGAGAACTCCCTCGCCTCGGGGGCAAAGGTCGACCCTGCGCTATTCGCCCGCGCCGAAGCAATCGTTAGCGAAGTACGTGGCGAATAGGCGCCGCGAGGGTCGGGCGCGCGCGCTAGAGATCGATCCCCGCGGCGATCGCTTCGAGCTTGCGAACGCGTTCCCTGAGATCGGCAAGCTCGATCCGATCGCCGGCCGGACCGACGCTTTCGCCGACGCTCCGCGCGATCTCGAGCCGGCGGACGTCGAGCCAGCCCTGCCAGCCCTTCAGCGCCGCGAAGATGGCGATTGCAAGGCCGGCGAGCGCGATTGCGCCGACCATCACTATGCCTTGGGCCTCAAGCATCCTTGTCGTCCTTCAACGCATCAATTTCGCGAGCAAGCTCATGGTTGGGCGAAGCGAGGTGGTTGTCGATCGCGATCATCCGCCGGTCAGTGGCGTCGAGCTCGGTTCGAAGCGCGTGGACCGACGGGCGGACCTTGCCGACCTCGCCCATCCGCGCGTAGTCGCTGAGGGTCCGCCCGTTTTCGCGGCGGCGTTTGCTCAGCGACATGTATATGCCGAGCCCGACATAAGTGATCAGCGCGACCTCCCAACTGACCAGCAGCGCCGCGGCGACGAAGCCGATGCGCACGAAGGTCGGGTCGATCCCGAAGCGGTGACCCAGTCCCGATGCGACTCCGGCGATCTTGCGGTCGCGGCGATTGAGCGAGAACAAAGGTTTGTCGGTCATCTGTCGGGTCCTCCTATTGAACCGAAGCCGCGCGCACGGCCGTTATGGCTTCGACCATCGCATCGATTTTCTCGTAAGTTGCGAGCGCCTCGGCGCGTCCTTCGGGAAATTCCGACACCGCCAGATTACAGGCCAAGATGCGCGAGGCATGCGCCCGGGCGGACGCTGGAAAATCGCCAATCCGGGTCATCGCTCCGCCGAAGCGCGCTTCTCCCGCAAGCGCGGGGCACATCATTCGCGCCGGATCTTCGGCACGTTCGAGCAGCTCGGTCACGATCGCGGCGCCGATGTCGCGGGTTCGCGAAAATATCGGTCTGCGTATCCGCGCCGCGATCAGCGCGAGGTCGAGCCGCGGACCGGCGGCACGAAGGTTGAGGAGCATGGGCTGCTCCAAATAGCGCTCGGTGCGCGCTGCCGGCCGGGCTTTGATCGGCTCGAGGTCAAACATAGCGCGCGGCTGCGCCCGCGTTGCCGACGCTCGCCGGAGCAATCGCCGCTCCCACCGCGATCGTGCTCAACAGGACCGATGCGAGGACTGCGAAAAGGTGATGCTGGATTTTCGAACGACCTGACATTTTTCTGTCTCCCTTGATGCTCGCTGGTTTGGCGAGCCTGCCCTCCTTACTATTCACAAGTCGTGCCAACTGCAGATATTCGCCATTTCTCTTGGTTGGGGCCCCAATTCCGCGTCGTGGTGGCGTCGATTGCCACCAGCATTTGGGAAATGTCGCCATGCTCGGGATGGGAACATGCGCCCGCCCCATGCTTTAATTCCGAACGAATTTTGATCGGCTTGGAAAGGAAATACGATGCTTCGAGGACTCATCGGTGCGATGATTGGCGACAAACTCGCCGCGCGCAGCGGCAATCGCGCCACCGGGGCCTTGCTCGGTGCCGGAGTCGCGGCGCTTGCAAGGCGCGGGCTCGGGCCGCTCGGGGTGGCGCTCGCCGCAGGATACGGAGTGAAAAAGCTCGCTGAATATCGCCGCTCGAAGCGCGCCGCGGTCTATCCCTCGGACACTGCGCCGGTTTCGCCGGTGGCACCTTCGACGCCCGCAGCTTCGTCCGTTTCGCCCTGATTTTCGCCGTTTTTTACGCTATCGAAAAAGGGCTCGACAAGTCCCTTGAGTTTGACGGTCATCGGGTTTCCGAAGCGGTCGCGGCTGCGCCCGGCGGCGACCCTGATCCAGCCCTCGGAAATGGAATATTCCTCGACATTGGTCTTTTCGACCCCGTTGAAGCGGATTCCGACCCCCTTCTGAAGCAGATCGCCGTCGAAATGCGGGCTCCTGGGGTCGAGTGACAGTCGGTCGGGGAAAAGGCTATCGGTCATCTTGCGGGCCTAGCCGCGGGCGGTCCGGTCGGTCAACGCCGCACGCTCCGGCGGAGGGGCCGATGGGCGCGCGCCATTGCCGCCCGCCGCCTTGGTGATTAAGCCCCGGGTCTGATGAGAAAACCCACACCCGACCGCGGCGCCAATCGCCCCCAGCTCGCGCTGCATGTGCCTGAGCCCGCCTACCGGCCCGGCGATACTCCCGATTTCTCGTCGCTCGTCCTGCCGCGCGCGGGCGAAGCGCCGCGCCCCGATGTCGCCGCGCCCGCGTCCGAAACCCATCCCCTGTGCAACTCTCTGGTGCGCGTGCTCGACGAGGACTTCCGGGCGGTCGGGCCGTGGGATCCGCGTCTCGACCCCGCGACGATCCGCGCGATGCTGACCCACATGAAGACCGTCCGGACCTTCGACGACCGGATGTATCGCGCCCAGCGCCAGGGCAAGACGAGCTTCTACATGAAGTGCACCGGCGAGGAAGCGATCGCGGTCGCCGCGGCGCATGCGCTTCTGGCCGACGATATGTGCTTTCCAACCTATCGCCAGCAAGGCCTGCTGGTCGCCCGCGGCTGTCCGCTGACCGACATGATGTGCCAGATCTACTCAAATGCCGGGGACCGGCTCCACGGCCGCCAATTGCCGATCATGTATTCGGACCGGACCCACGGCTTCTTCTCGGTCTCGGGCAACCTTGCCACCCAATATCCGCAGGCGGTCGGCTGGGCGATGGCCTCGGCGATCAAGGGCGACAGCCGGATCGCGATGGGCTTCATCGGCGAAGGCGCAACCGCGGAGGGCGATTTTCACGCCGCTTTGACCTTCGCCGCTGTCTACAACGCTCCGGTGATCCTGGCGATCGTCAACAATCAATGGGCGATCTCGAGCTTCTCGGGTCTTGCCGGGGCCGAGCGCTCGACCTTCGCCGCCCGAGCGATCGGCTATGGCATCGCCGGGCTTCGGGTCGACGGCAATGACGCGCTTGGCGTCTATGCGGCGACCCGCTGGGCGGCCGACCGCGCGCGCTCCAACAAGGGCCCGACTTTGATCGAATATTTCACCTACCGCGCCGGGGGCCATTCGACTTCGGACGATCCAGCAGCCTATCGTCCCGCGGCCGAGGCCGGCGCCTGGCCGCTCGGCGACCCGATCGAGCGCTTGAAGGCGCATCTCGTCGCGCTCGGCGAATGGGACGACGAACGCGACGCCGCGCTCGACGCCGAAATCGACCGCACCGTCCGCTCCGCGCAGAAACAGGCCGAGACGATGGGGGTCCTCCCGCAACAGGGCTTCGACCGAATCGGATCGATGTTCGAGGACGTCTACGCCGAAATCCCCTGGCACCTCACCGAACAGCGCGAGGCCGCGCTCGGCGAGGCGCGCGAATTTCTTGGCCACGAACCTCAATGACCATCCGCAACATGGTCCAGGCGATCCACGACGCCCACAAGGTGATGATGGCGCGCGATCCCGACATTGTCGTGATGGGCGAGGACGTCGGCTTCTTCGGCGGAGTGTTCCGGGCCACCGAAGGCCTCCAGCGCGAATTCGGCAAGACCCGCGCGTTCGACACTCCGATCAGCGAATGCGGAATCGTCGCCACCGCGATCGGAATGGCGGCGTACGGGCTCAAGCCGGTGATCGAAATCCAGTTCGCTGATTACATCTACCCCGGCTACGACCAGCTGGTCAGCGAGGCGGCGCGGATCCGCTATCGCACCGCGGGCGAATGGACCATGCCGCTGGTCGTCCGATCGCCCTATGGCGGGGGGATTTTCGGCGGGCAGACCCACAGCCAGTCCCCCGAGGCCCTGTTCACCCATGTCGCGGGCCTGAAGACCGTCGTCCCGTCCAATCCGCATGACGCCAAGGGACTGTTGATCGCCGCGATCGAGGATCCCGACCCGGTGATTTTCTTCGAACCGAAGCGAATCTACAACGGCCCGTTCGATGGCCATCACGACCGCCCCGTCACGCCTTGGGCCAAGCACCCTGCCGCAGAAGTTCCAGACGGCCATTACACCGTCCCGCTCGGCAAGGCGGCGATCGTCCGCCCGGGCGATGCGCTGACCGTCTTGACCTATGGAACGATGGTCCATGTCGCGCTCGCCGCGATCGCCGAGAATGAGGTCGACGCCGAGGTCATCGACCTTCGCACGTTGCTACCGCTAGATATCACGGCGATCGAAGCTTCGGTGCGCAAGACCGGACGCTGCCTGATCGTCCAGGAAGCGACCAGCACCTCGGGCTACGGCGCGGAATTGGCGGCGCTGGTGCAGGAACGCTGCTTCTATCACCTCGAAGCCCCGGTGGTGCGGGTCGCGGGGTGGGACACGCCCTATCCCCACGCCTATGAATGGGTCTATTTTCCAGGCCCGATCCGGCTCAAGAACGCGCTCAGGAAGGTGATGGAGAGCTGATGGCCCGCTTCGAGTTCAAGCTTCCCGACATCGGCGAGGGCATCGCCGAGGCCGAGATCATCACCTGGCACGTTGCGGTCGGCGACCGGGTCGAGGAAGACCAGCCGCTCGCCGACATGATGACCGACAAGGCCACCGTCGAAATGGAATCGCCGGTGGGCGGAACCGTCACCAAGCTCGCCGGCGAAATCGGCGACCAGATCGCGATCGGAAGCGTATTGGTCGAAATCGAAACGGAGGGCGCGGCGGCCTCTCAAGCCGAAGCCCCCCTCGCCGATGGAACGGTCGATCCGACCGAGGCGCAGGAACAGGCGATCCCGACGACCGCGACCACGCCCGAGAAGCCAGCCCCCGACGTTCGTCCTGAGCCTGTCGAAGGGCGTCATGAGACCGCCGAACAACCGACTTCACCTTCGCGCAGCACCAAAGGAAATGGGGGAGTTCAAGCTAAGCCCAAAACCCTCGCCTCTCCCGCGGTCCGCCAGCGCGCCCGCGACCTCGGAATCGACCTTGGCGAAGTCAAGACGACCAGCGACCGGGTCCGCCATTCCGACCTCGACGCCTATCTGCTCTACAAGGGCGGAAGCATTTCGAGCCCTGCCTCGCCCCGCCCGGACGAAACCATCAAACTGGTCGGTCTCCGCCGCAAGATCGCCGAGAACATGGCCGAGGCCAAGCGCCGAATCCCGCATTTCACCTTGGTCGAGGAGTTCAATGTCACTGCGCTCGAAGCGACGCGGGCGATGATGAACCGCGACCGCGGCGACAATCCCAAGCTGACCCTTTTGCCCTTCCTCATCGCCGCGATGAGCAAAGTGCTGCCGCAGTGGCCGATGCTCAACGCGACCTTCGACGACGAGGCAATGGCCGTCACCCGTCACGGCGCGGTGCACCTTGGAATGGCGACCCAGACCCCCGGGGGGCTGATGGTCCCGGTGATCCGCGACGCGCACGGCAAGAGCGTGTGGCAACTCGCCAACGAAATCGCCCGGCTCGCCGAAGCTGCGCGCTCGGGAAAGGCCGCGCGCGAAGAGCTTTCGGGCTCAACCATCACCCTCTCGAGCCTCGGACCGCTCGGCGGTATCACCTCGACACCCGTCATCAACCGCCCCGAAGTCGCGATCATCGCGGTCAACAAGCTTCGTGCAGCGCCGATCATAGTTGACGGCGAGCTTGAGATCGCTACTCTGATGAACCTGTCGCTGTCGTGCGATCATCGCGTCGTCGACGGCTGGGACGCGGCCAACTTCCTCGCCGCGCTGAAAGCGCTGATCGAAAATCCGATCCGCTTGCTTTCGCCGTAACAGGACCGGATGAACGGCTGAAACTAGGCTCCCGATTCGAGCGGCCTTACGCCGCCAACCGCTCCACCTCGCCAACGCTCCCGCCGAGTCGGTCAGCAAGGGCGCCGCAATCATCCATCCATTCCGGACGCGATAGCCCTTGGCCAGCTGGCGCATGGGTTGCACACCATGGTCGCTCAGGAGGTTCGACGTGGGCGGCATTTTCCACTTCGCAAAGAGTTTTCCGCTCATCCCACGCGACGACCAGCTTCGCCTTCGGCTGGCCGAGGGGCTCGGTCGGGCCGGCGCGATGTTCGACCCCGCGGCTGCCCCCAACGCGGCGCGCAACGCCGGGCCGCGCTTCAGCAATCGCCTTATGGACTAGACTCGAAAATCGCGCCAAAGCGGGCGAATGTCCGGACGTTATTTCGATGATTGGCAAGTCGGGGACGAGATCGCTCATGCGATCATCCGCACGGTCACCGAAACCGACAATGTGCTGATCTCGACCCTGACCATAATCCCCAGCCGCTTCACCTCGATCCATCACGCCGCCGCGGTGCGCGTGAAGCATCGGCCGCTCGCCGCGACGGCTTCGCCGGAAAGCTCGCGATACATCCCGACCAGATTGCTCCGATTAACGCCGCTTTCACCCCCTCGGCCCAGTAAGTGGATGTTCGATCCATAGTCGCAGCGTTCGAAGCCGATGCTTCGGTATGGGTTCTCGCTGTCGACGGGCGGATGGTCGACCGGCCCCACCTTGTCCCGGCGCTCGCTTGCTCGAGCGAGCGTCCGCCTCAAGGGAAGAGAGTATAACAACTGCGAGGGAATAGAAGATGTCAGAGACGATTCATCCCGTTCCGGCCGACTTCGAGGCCGCCGTCGGCCTGGGCGAGCTTGCCGCGCTTCATCACGCTGCCGACAACAGTCCCGATAAATTCTGGCTGGGCCAGGCGGAGCGGCTCGACTGGAACCGTTTCCCGACCGAAGCGGGCGATTGCTCGTTCAATCAGGCCGACTTTCGAATTCGCTGGTTCGCCGACGGCAAGCTCAACCTCTCGGTCAATTGTCTCGATCGCCATCTCGCCGAGCGCGGCGACAAGGTCGCGCTAATCTGGGAAGGCGACGAGCCGGGCGAAGCGAAACGCCTGACCTACCGTGAGCTTCACGCCGAAACTTGCCGCTTTGCGAACCTGCTTAAGCAGCGCGGGATCGGACGCGGCGATCGGGTAATGATCTACATGCCGATGATCCCCGAAGCGGCGGCGGCAATGTTGGCCTGCGCGCGCATCGGAGCGGTGCATTCGGTAGTGTTCGGCGGTTTTTCACCCGATAGCCTCGCCGGACGGATTGAAGATTGCGGCGCCCGCGCGGTCATCACTGCGGACGAAGGAGTTCGCGGCGGCAAGCGCATTCCCTTGAAAGCCAATGTCAATGCGGCGATCGAGCGCCGCGATATCGAAACCGTCATCATGGTGACCCGCACTGGTGCCGATGTCGCGATGCGCGAGGGCCGCGATCTGAACTATGCCACTCTGCGCTCCTCGCTCCCGGTCGAATGTCCCGCCGAAGCGATGGATGCTGAAGACCCTTTATTCATCCTCTACACCTCCGGATCGACTGGAAAGCCCAAGGGCGTCGTACACAGCACCGGGGGCTACGCGATTTGGGCCGCGACTAGTTTCGACTGGATCTTCGATGCGCGCGACGACGATATCTTCTGGTGCACCGCCGACGTCGGCTGGATCACCGGGCACAGCTATGTCGTCTATGGCCCCTTGCTCAACGGCGCCACTAGCGTGATGTTCGACGGGATACCCAATTATCCCGATCACGGACGCTTCTGGGACAGCATCGAGCGCTTGAAGGTAAGCATCTTCTACACCGCGCCGACCGCGATCCGGGCGCTGATGCGCGAAGGTGACGACTATGTTACCCGGCACGACCGCAGTTCGCTGCGGCTCCTCGGAACCGTCGGCGAACCGATCAATCCCGAGGCGTGGGAATGGTATTGGCGCGTGGTCGGTGAAGGCCGCTGCCCGGTAGTCGATACCTGGTGGCAGACCGAAACCGGCGGGATCCTGATTTCGCCCTTCCCCGGAGCGACCACGATGAAGCCGGGCTCGGCGACCCGGCCGCTGCCGGGGATCCACCCCCTCTTGGTCGATCCCGAGGGCCGCGAACTCGACGGAGCGGCAAGCGGCAACCTCTGTCTGTCGGGAAGCTGGCCAGGACAGGCGCGCACATTGTGGGGTGACCACGATCGTTTTTTCCAGACATATTTCACCGCTTACCCCGGGCTGTATTTCACCGGGGACGGCTGCCGCCGTGACGAGGACGGCTATTACTGGATCACCGGGCGAGTCGACGATGTCATCAACGTCTCGGGACATCGCATCGGCACCGCCGAGGTCGAAAGCGCCCTGGTTGCGCATCCGATGGTCGCCGAGGCCGCGGTGGTGCCGATCCCCCACGACATCAAGGGCCAGGCGATCCACGCTTTCGTCACCCTCAACGCCGGCGAGACCGGGGATGCTGCGATTAGGGCCGAACTGCTCGCCGGGGTGCGCCAGCAAATCGGCGCGCTCGCTGCGCCGCAGGTGATCCAGTTCGCCGAGGCGCTGCCCAAGACGCGGTCGGGGAAGATCATGCGGCGTATCCTTCGCAAGGTTGCCGAAGGACAGAGCGACGGTTTCGGAGACGTGTCTACGCTGGCCGATCCGGCAGTGGTGGATGCGTTGGTAAAAGGTAGGGATAACAATGCCTAAACGGACCGCGATGGTCTTCTTTAGCGGGCTGGCGGCATGCAGCTCAGCGGCCTCTTCGGAAGCCCCGCCAAAGCCCGATCCGATGCTCGATCCGGTCGGTTTCTTTACCGGCGCGACCTCGGGCGCGGGGCGGCTCAAGGTGGTGCTGGCCGACGCCAGGGCGATCCGCATCGAAAGCCGCGGAACCGCCGACGGCAAGGGCGGGATCATGATCGACCAGACGGTGATCGAGCGCGGCAAGCCCGACCGTGTCCGCCGCTGGAACCTGCGGCCGCTGCCCGGCAACCGAGTCACCGGAACGCTGAGCGACGCGGCAAGCGCGGTCAGCGGCGAGCTCGCCGGCAACCGCCTCCACCTCGCCTACCGGATGAAGGGCGGGCTGGTCGCGCAGCAATATCTCTATCTCCAGCCCAACGGAACTTTGCTCAACCGCATGACGATGCGCAAGCTGGGGATTGTCGTCGCCCGGTTCGACGAGACGATCGTCAAGAGCCTGACCGAATGACCAGCGGCGTGGCCGCGGGCCCCGCGACCAGCCCCGACACGCCGCGCGGTATGGGGCGGGTGATCATCGCCTCGTCGGCCGGAACCGCGTTCGAATGGTACGACTTCTTCATCTTCGGAGCGCTCGCCCAGACCATCTCCAAAGTGTTCTTCGCCGGACTGGAGCCGACCGCGGCGCTGATCGCCGCACTGGGGCTGTTCGCGGCGGGGTTCGCCTTCCGCCCGCTCGGCGCGATATTGTTCGGAGCGATGGGCGACCGCATCGGGCGCAAGGCGACCTTCCTGATCACTGTCAGCCTGATGGGCGGAGCGACCTTCGCGATCGGGCTTCTGCCGACCTATGGCCAGGCGGGAATCCTGTCGCCGGTGCTGCTCATCTTCCTGCGCATCTGCCAGGGAACCGCGCTGGGGGGTGAATATGGCGGAGCGGCGATCTATGTCGCCGAGCATAGCGCCGACCATCGCCGCGGCTGGTCGACCGGCTGGATCCAGTCGTCGGCGGCGTTCGGGCTGATCGCCGCGCTGGGAGTGATCCTCGCCACCCGAACCGCGCTCGGCGAGGAGCAGTTCCTCGCCTGGGGCTGGCGCATCCCGTTCCTCGCCTCGGTCCTGCTGCTGGCGATATCGGTGTGGATGCGCTTCAAATTGACCGAGAGCCCGGCCTTCGTCAAATTGAAGGAGGAAGGCGAGGTGTGCCGGACCCCGCTGCGCGAAGCCTTCGCCGAGCGCGGCAATCTGAAACTCGTCCTCACCGCTTTCTTCGCCTTCATGGCGGCGCAGGGGGCGGTCTGGTATTCGACCTTTTTCTACATGCAATTATTCCTCGAAAAGATGCTCGGGGTGCCCGGAGCGACGGTCAATCTGATCGTCATGGTGATGACGATCGTCTCGGCCCCGCTCTATGTCCTGTTCGGCTGGCTCAGCGACCATGTCGGGCGCAAGCCGGTGATGCTCGCGGGCATGCTGATCGCGCTCGCGGCCTATTTCCCGGGATTCCATGCGATCGCCGAGGCGGTCAATCCGGCGCTGGTCGCGGCGCAACGATCGACCCCGGTGGTGGTCGAGACCGCGCCCGCGACCTGTTCGGGCCAGTTCGACCCCGCCGGAACGCGCCGTTTCGCCACCGCCTGCGACGTGGCCAAGGGGGTTCTGGTGACGCGGGGGATCGGTTATTCGACCAAGGCCTCGGCCGATGGAGCGACGCGGATCGCGATCGGCGGGCAAAGGCTCGCGATCCCCGACGGAAAAGCGCTTGGAGTGGCCGAGTTGAAGGCGCTTAAAGCCGCGACCGGCGACGAGGTCAAGGCGGCGCTGACCGCGGCGGGCTATCCGGCGGCGGCCGATCTGGGGGCGGTCGATTGGGGGCGGCTTTCGCTGTGGCTCGGAATCTTCGTCGCCGCCGCCTGCGCGCTCTACGGACCGATGGCGGCGGCGCTGGTTGAGATGTTCCCGACGCGGATCCGCTACACCGCGATGAGCCTGCCGTATCACATCGGCACCGGCTGGGTCGGCGGCTTCTTGCCCGTCACCAGCTTCGCATTGGTCGCGATCACCGGCAATATCTACGCCGGGCTGTGGTACGCGGTGTCGTTCACGGCGCTGTCGGTGGTGTGTGCGATCGTGTTCATGAAGGAGACCAATGGGAAGGTGTTGGGATAATTCGCTATCTCAGCCTTAGGACTGCGTTCCGCGGATTTCCTGGAGGGCCGCCTCGTATCCGACGCGTGTTAACCGGAAGCCACCTTTATGGTCGCCGTGGACCAGTTTCGAAACCTTCAGCTCCCCGAGCCGGTTCTTGATTGTGCCAGGACTGCGGTTGCTCATGCTGCGTGTGAGGTTGTCGGTTCGAACCGGGACAGGGTGACGGCTGTGCAGCAACACCAACAATTCGCCTCGAACGGACAAGTCACCATGTACAAGGTGCGTGCCATCTATTTCTTCGACAAGCGTACCGACTGGAGTTTGAACCTGCTCGATTAAAACCCCCGCTTCTTGCATCGTCACACCCGTGGCGTTTCGCAGCAACTCGGCCATGATCCACGCAGCGCCTTGGTGGATGAAGGCGAGATCGAAAGTATTCGGATCAACAGGATTTTTGTGAGCAATGTTCCGCTTATTGCGCAGGGTGTAAATCGCGCGCGCGATCCGCCCGGCGCACAACCGGAGACCATCCGACAATGCCGAAAGGCTCTCTAATTTCTGGTTGAGAAATGCATCGACATCGGGCTTCTCATCGAACTTGCCCGTCGCGACCTGTTGCAGGCACTGGACAAACGTCTCGACAAACTTTCCGGGGGAAGCCCGCTCGAGTGTGCCCGTCGCGTGATCCTGCCGAACCTTTATAAAATCGCCAGCTAACTCTGCCGCCAGCTTGGAGCCCATCAGACCCGAGAGCGCCGGAGCGAGCCGGGACTCATCCACCGATCATACTTTCGACAGCTTTGATGCCGGCGACGGTGATCTTGTAGGTCTTACGAGCCTGTTGCGTTTTCCCACTCTTTTGTATCTGCAGCGCGAGCGCGGGCTTCTGATTCTTGAGACTGTCCAAAGCGGCTGTCACGTTCGCTAAACCGTGCCCTAAGTGCTTCAGAGCAGTATTAGTCGTTTGGCTGTCGAATTTCTCATTACCTTCGCAAACTTGCACCCAGTAACCGGCCACCAAGGCCCTCTCAGAATTAGTCTTTGGCTGCGCTGCGTCATGTAACTCTGCCAAGGAATGAAATTTCTTGCGTCCTGCATTCTGCCCCTCAGCTTCATCCGTATCATTGACTGGCCAAGAATGCTTTATTGCGCCGCTGATTCGCAACGCGAGACGGTCAACAATGTATTTTATTACTCTCCCCTGCGCCTCCGCGGACAGCCCTATCAGGGTTGTGTAAAGTGTCTGCATTGCAGAAAACTCCGCATCGGCAGTGTCGATTTGGTCGGTCATAATGAGGTCCTTGTCCTGCATGACTCGATTAATGTAGAGCCGGTTTTCATAAATGCAAGAGTCCTTCAACTATGTAGTCATCATGCGTTCAGAAATCGGGAACGGCTTAAATCTTCCCATATTATCGGACGTAAATTTGCCCTCATCCGCCCCTCCCGTACGGAGTATTGGAAGAGTGTTTGTGTAAAGAATAGTTTTTATGGCGGCAAAAATATGCATATCCGAGGAACGACGCCGGGTCGGACTATGCCCGGACATTAGTTAAACCTCGGTAACCCCGGCATGCTAGCTACCTGCGGGTTACTGGGCTTGGCGCCTACTTGGGCGCGCAGTGATCGCCGATCTGGGTGGCGGCGGGCTGCGTTGCGAGCAATACCGCAAGAACCGCAAGGTGCGACCATCGCCTTTACCTGCGTCTTTTAAACAACATCGTTGGTTTGCGGACAATGCAAACGGCGATCGTGCCGGTGAAAGAGATTAATGGGAAGAGCAACGACTTAAGCCGCGGTCGTTCTGCTAAAACCCACCCTAGAAGCGTCGCGTAAAAAAGGGCGTGCCGCAGAGCGCAGCACCCCCTGATGAAGTTATTCGCGTTCGATTGCAGTCGAGCAAGCCGCGATTGGAGGCGTCGACGCCATCGACGGCTCGGACTAACGGCGCCGTTGCCAAACCCCGACGAGCGCTTGCAGTTTCTGGCGCGCCGCTCGCCGCTCGTCCGAGACGGCCTCGAGGAACTCGGCGAGACGTTGGGACTTGGCGGCGGTGTAGAATGTGAGGGCGGCGACGGGCACGGCTACCGCAACAAATGTTGCGAGTTTTGCGAGCGGATGCAAGGTTGTCAGATCAAACAGGTTCATCCCCAGAAAGCCGGTCGCCACCGTCCCGATCAGACCGAAAAACGTCACCACCGTCAGGCGAACGACCGAAGTGGCCTGGCGGCGAAGGCCTTCGCTGTCGAGATAGGCGATCATGTCCTGCACTTCCTCGCGGACTTCCCTGAAGAGCTGGTCCGATCCGAGCAGTTCGGTCCACAGGTTGAACAGGTCCCGCGCGGGCTGTTGGTTCGACACTTCGTGGAACCAGTAGCGGTGAGTGAAGCGCAAGAAGTTTTCGTTGGTCTGTCGAATCTCGCGTCTGAACAGCCTTACCGTTCGCGGAGAATAATCGCGCAGCTGGCTGACCGCGGAGGCGAGGCGGTCCCTGAAGATGAGAAGCGCC
Organism: Sphingomicrobium sp.; assembly: GCA_046714555.1. Taxonomy (GTDB): domain Bacteria; phylum Pseudomonadota; class Alphaproteobacteria; order Sphingomonadales; family Sphingomonadaceae; genus Sphingomicrobium. The sequence goes on from JBKKAQ010000066.1 coordinate 20,787, forward strand.
GAACGATGAAAATGGGCGATCAGCCCGAGCAGGAAAAACTGGTGCCGGAACTGCGCGAGGACGCCATTGTCCGGGTCGGTGAAGTTTGCGTTGCCCGCCTCTCCGACGACCACGAACGCGTGGCCCGAGCAGAGGATTCGCGCGGGCGTCTGGTCATGGGCGGTGTTGGCGTCCCAGAAGCGGTCATAGCAATGCCGTGTCTCGAAATCGCGAAGGAAGCCATGGGCGAAGGGCGCCGAGTCCGCCGGGCCCGGCGGGGACGCAAAGGCGAGCCGCATCCAGTCCTCGCGGCTTATTCGAAACGGATCGTCGACAGCGAGGAACGCGAGCAAGGCGAGGCGCTGATGCTCGAGTTGCCAGCACGGGATGACATCCTTCGAGCCGCTCTGCTCAAGCGACAACGGGTGGAGAAGGAACGCCCAGTGCGCGGCAATGCCGGGCCCCCGGTGCTCGCGAACGAAGGCAAGAAACCGCTCTCGTTCGTGATAATCGGACTTCGCGAGACAGGCCCCGTCGGCATCGAGCAGCAGCACGCTCTCGCAGCATTCTACACCGCTGCCGTCGGCATTCCAATTCGTCGGATAGGAGTGCCCGAAGCGGAACAGCATGTCCTCGGCTTGATCGAGGGTAAGGCCGGCGCCGACGACTTCGATGACGAGGATGGCGAGATCGATGTCGTAGAAGAAGTAGAGCTCGATCCTCGCGACCGCGAAGTCGAGCGGCGACTGCCCCGGCCGGAGCGTCACGCGAAACGTTGCGACGTCGCGACGTCTAAAGACGTGGAGCGGCGAGTCGCGGTCATCATCACCGCGTTCCGTCATGGTCCGTTCGCCATAGAGGAATCGTTGGACGTCGGGCATGAAGGCCATGAACTCGGCATAGTGACGGGACTGGAACTCACCGCCCTCCGCGGCCACCTCCTGCCAGTTGGAATCGAGAGCGACGATCCGCTGCCAATGCGCGGATGCCTCGAGCGGGCCTTGCACCGGCGCAATCTGCACCGGCCACATCAGGATCTGGCGGAATTCCTCAACCTTCACCCCGGCCCCGGCGCTGCTCGGATCGATTTCGTCGGCCATTCCGCCCCCTTGGATTGGACGGGCCGCAGCCTACACTGCGGTCGAGCCCAAGGCCATGGCATTGAGGAAACCAGGATCAGGAGGGCGAGCCACGCCGGTCCGCTCGGGAGAGCGCGCCCCTCATCAAAAAAGCGACGGCGATCACGACCGCTGTCTGCACGACAAATGGCCACCAGGTCATCCAGAAGCCGAGATTCATGAAGTACATCTGTTTCGGGAATTGATCGATGCCCGCGTCATCGGCGCCGACCCAGGCGGCGTAATTAATCGGCAGCCAAAACTTGGAGAACAAGATCGCCGTCGCCGCGAACCCGGCGAGGAACCGGCCGTTAAGCCGGCGCTCGACCGCCAGCACCGTGCACAAAGTAAGGAACGGCCATTGAAACGTGATGAACCGGGGCTCGGTTACGAGCATCAATGGTAATGTCAGCGCAACGGCAAACGCCATGCCCGGGCCGAGATGCCATGCGCTGCGAGTCACGCTCCCCCAGTAAAGCGCGGCGATGATTGCCAAAGGTCCCCAGAATACGGCGATCGAAACGAGGGGAAGGAAGAACTTACCACCCTGCGGCAGCAGAACGAATCGCGCCAGGAGTTGAGCACCGGTTCCCCCGGGGACGTCGGGATTCGTCAAGACGATATTGAACGCAACGGTGAGGATCAGGATGACCGTCGCAAGCGCCACGTTGCGCCAGCGAACGACCCGAGGCCATCCGAGAAGCATGGCGCCCGCGGGGACGATCAACGCAATTGACACGATTGATGTGAGCAGCGCCTGCATCGCGCCGCAAGCGCCGTCGCCCGTTCCCGCCTCGGCAAGGAAGTTGGCCGCCAATCGGTTCGCGGCTGCGCAGACTGGAGCGACTTCAAGGGCCGCAAAGCCTGCTACGGCTAAGAGCATGGCCAATCCGGCGGCGATCCACCACCAGCGCCGGGCGACTAGCGGTTCGCCAGAAGCCCCCGAAAAACAGACTAATGCAGCCCCCGTGATCGCGGCGGTTGGCCAGACGAAGGAAGCAATGATGGTCCAGACGGCTAGCGCCCCGACACGCTTTTCGACGTATAACAAAAGCATCACCAGCGCCGTCGCGATTGCGAAAGAGTCGATCAGGACGGGGTTGAAATGGCTCAGCTTGGCCGCTTGGAACGACAAAAACAAACCCGCGAAGCCGACCCAAATAGCGCCAAGCGAGAGGGAAAATATCCCGCTGAGACGTATCCATGCCCATAAGGAAATTAACGATGCCGCGAGGTTCATCAACTGAAAGCCGAGGATGACGTCGTCGCGACTGAAAGTATGGACAATCGCCAAGGGAAGCAGGCGATGGCCGTAATAGGAAGCGAGTTGATCGTTCGCGAGTATCGTCGTCAAATTGCGGACGAGGCGAGCGTAGACCTGCCCATCCCAACCGAGCCCTCCTCCAGTTTGAACTTTCTCACCGAACAATATGCCGAAGGCGGCGAAGGCGAGCACGACCGCAAGCATCACAAGATGGTGATGACCCTTCCGCGTCATTCCGAGGGTTCCAACTCGGAGGTGGCCGGGGACATCGTTGAGAGCGGACCTTCGTCGTCCAGCTCGACACGCCGGGGTCCGGGCTGGTTATTGGGCAAATGCCGCGCGCTTGCCTCCCATCCGCCGTCCGAAAGCCAGAACAATGCCATCCCAAACCTCCCGCGTTCCACGCTCACCATGGATCACGAAAGCAACATAGCTCAATTATCTGATTGAGTTTCGCTCTAACCGTCAACGGGGGCGTGTTAGAAAGCGATCCGTTCCGAGCCCGGAAAAAGGGGGCGCCGCGGAGCGCAGCACCCCCTTCAAAAAGCTTATTCGCGTTCGATTACATTCTCTGCGCGGTCGAGCGGGCCGCGGTTGGGGTCGTCAACGCCGTCGAGCGCATTGGCGGCGCGATCGAGCGGGCCCTTGTTGGGATCGTCGGTACCGTCGATGGCATTGGCCGCGCGGTCGAGCGGGCCCTTGTAGGGGTCGTCGGTTCCGGCGATGGCATTGGCTAGCCGGTCGAGCGGACCGCGGTTGGGGTCGTCCTGCCCGTCGAGCGCATTGGCGATCTTGTCGCCCAGCGAATCGTTCGGCTTTTGCGAAGCTTGGGTCTGATTGTCGCGTTCGTTCATCATTGATCCTTCCACACTGGCCCGGGTTGCGGGCGAGGTCTCAACCAGCGCGGCCCGCCGCAGTTCCTGCCAATCGTGTCCGGATGCGCGGCGAGTATCGACCCCCCGCTGATCAATGCGACCGCCCGGTGCTGCCCGGATTATCCGCGCAAGGCGGCGGCGGCCCGGGCGCGCTCGCCGATCGCGGCGAGGTCGGTCTCGCCTGCGTTGACCAACCAGCTTCCGCCGACGCACAGCACCGACGGGTGATCGAGCCATTGCGGGGCGGTTTCGGCGCGAATCCCGCCGGTCGGACAGAAGCGCGCCTCAGCGAACGGAGCGGCGAGCGCTTTCAGCGCAGCGAGCCCACCAGCGGCTTCGGCCGGAAAAAATTTGAAATGGGTCAAGCCGAGGTCGAGCCCGCGCATGATGTCGCTCGCCGTGGTAATCCCCGGGATGAACGGAACTTCGCTGTCGATCGCCGCGGCGCCGAGGCGGTCGGTCAGCCCGGGCGAGACGATGAACCGGGCGCCGGCCTCGAGCGCCTGGTCCAATTGCTCGAGGTCGAGCACGGTGCCCGCGCCGACCACCGCGCCGTCGACCTCGGCCATCGCGCGGATCGCGTTCAGCGCCTCTGGGGTACGAAGCGTGACCTCGATCACCGGGAGGCCCGCCGCGACGAGGGTCTGGGCGAGCGCGGCGGGATCGAGCCTGTCGTCGAGCACCAGCACCGGGATCACCGGAGCGAGCCGCATCAATTGGTCGATCGTCACCGGTCCTCCTCCATTGCGCAGAGCATCGCCGAGGCGCCATGTTCGGCATCGTCCGAATGGGCTCGCATGAATGCGAATAATTCGCGGCCCGTCCCGAGCGGCGGGGGCGGGGCGGGCGCGGGGTCGCGCGCGGCGAGGTCGACATCGACCGCCTCGAGGCTGCCGCGGGTCGAGCACAGCCGGACGATGTCACCGTCACGGAGCCGGGCGAGCGGACCTCCGCCGAGTGCCTCGGGGCAGCAATGGATCGCCGCGGGGACCTTGCCGCTCGCCCCCGACATCCGCCCGTCGGTGACCAGAGCGACTCGGAAGCCCCTGTCCTGGAGCACCCCGAGCGCGGGCGTCAATTTGTGAAGTTCGGGCATGCCGTTGGCGCGTGGGCCCTGGAAGCGGACGACGACGGTGACATCGCGGTCGAGCTCGCCTGCCTTGAACGCGGTCAGCACCTGGTTCTGGTCGGAGAAAATTCGGGCGGGCGCCTCGATCGTCCAGCGGTCTGGGGCGACCGCGCTGGTCTTGAAGATCGCCCGGCCAAGATTGCCGCTGACCAGCCGCATCCCGCCGTCGGCGAGGAACGGGTCTCCTGCCGGGCGGAGCATGTCGAGGTTCGAAGAGGCGGCGACGTCGCCCCATAGGAGGCTTTCCCCATCGAGCACGGGGGCGGTGGCGTAAGCGGCGAAGTCGTCGGCTCCGGCTGCGGTGATGTCGGCGTGGAGCAGCCCGGCGTCGAGCAGGGTGCGAGCGACGAACGCCATCCCGCCCGAATGATGGAAGTCGTTCACGTCGCCCGAGCCGTTGGGGTAGACCCGCGCGATCAGCGGGACCGCGGCCGACAGATCGTCGAGATCGTGCCAGTCGAACCTGATCCCGGCGGCGCGGGCGATCGCCGGGATGTGAATCGCGTGGTTGGTCGATCCGCCGGTGGAGAGCAGCCCGACCGCGGCGTTGACGATCGATCGTTCGTCGACCACCTGCCCGAGGGGCCGCGAGCGGGTGCGGGCGAGTTCGGCGAGCCGGTGCACCCCCGCCCGCGTCAGCGCGCTTCGCAACGGAGTGCCCGGATTGATGAACGCCGCCCCGGGAATGTGCAGCCCCATCAGCTCCATCATCATCTGGTTCGAATTGGCTGTGCCATAGAAGGTGCAGGTCCCGGCGCCATGATAGGAGGCGGCTTCGGCGGCGAGCAATTCGGCCTTGCCGACCTTGCCTTCGGCGAACAATTGGCGGACTCGCTGCTTTTCCTTGTTGGCGAGCCCCGAGGGCATCGGACCGGCGGGGATCAGCAGCGCGGGCAGATGGCCGAAGCGAAGCGCCCCGATCAGCAGCCCGGGGACGATCTTGTCGCAGATGCCGAGCATCGCGACGGCTTCGAACATCCCGTGGCTGAGCGCGACCGCGGTCGACAAGGCGATGGTGTCGCGACTGAACAGCGACAATTCCATCCCGCTTTGCCCCTGGGTGACCCCGTCGCACATCGCCGGAACCCCGCCGGCGACCTGAGCGGTCGCACCGGCCTCTCGCGCGTAAATCTTGATCGCTTCGGGGTAGCGCCCGTAAGGCTGATGCGCCGAGAGCATGTCGTTGAAGGCGGTGACGATTCCGATGTTGGGGGTGTCGAGCGAGCGAATCGCGGGTTTGTCCTCGCCCGAGGCGGCGAACCCGTGGGCAAAATTGCCGCAGCTCATCCGTGGCCTCGAAATACCCCGGTCGGCCTCCGAGGCGATCAGGTCGAGATAGGCCTTCCGCGGCCTGCGCGATCGCTCGATGATCCGGTCGGTGACCGAAGCGATTCGCGGGTCGAGGGTCACATCACGCGCTCCAATGGATGTCGATCGGCTGCTCGGCCTCTGCAAGCACCCGCCCGATCGGCAGTTGCGAGCTCTGCCCGTCGGCGAGCGCTTGCTCGAGCGTCGCGCGCTTGTCGTCGCCGGTCAAGGTGATCAGGATTGTCCGCGCCGACAGGATCGCGGCTCGGGTCAGGGTTACGCGAGCGACCGGCGCTTCCTTGGGCAAGGGGTCGGGCAACACCCCCACCGCTCGCCGCGCCTTGGGTGCTTCGAGCGCATCCTGCAGATCGGGCCCGGCGAAGATCGAGGCGGTATGGCCGTCGCTTCCCATTCCGAGCCAGACGAGGTCGGGCGGCCAGGGCAGATCCTGCAGGCGGGCGTCGGCTGAATTGCCGGCGAGCCGGTAATCGGGGATTTCGGTGGCGATCGGGAATACGCGCGCCCCGGTCTTGAGGAAGGTCGCGGCGATCGCGCGGATATTGCTCAACGGATTATCGAGCGGAACGAGCCGGTCGTCGGTCGGGATGATCGTCACCCGTTTCCATTCGAGCCTGGCGGCGGCGAGCTTGTTGAAAATCGCAAGCGGAGTATTGCCGCCGGGAAGCGCGAGCAAGGCGCTGCCGCGGGCATCGAGCGCGCTTTCGATGATGAACCCGACGTCGCCGGCGACCGCATCGGCCATTTCATCGACCGAATCATAGTCCCACCATTCGGCTTCAATCATTCCAGCTTACTCCACTATTTTTGGTCAATTGCCTTGCAGCGGCTGGGCCCCAGCTTCGCGCCGGATAGGCCGCGGGGATCACCCCCGCCTCGCTCAGCGCACCGCGGACCTGGTCGATCCATTGCCATTGCGCCTCGACCTCGTCGCGGCGGACGAACAGGGTCGGGTCGCCGTCGATCAGGTCGAGCAGCAGCCGTTCATAGGCGATCCGCCGCCGATGGTCGGCAAAGGCATTGTCGAGCCCGAGATCGAGCGGGACTTCGCGAAGCCGGATTCCGTCGCGGTCGAGCCCGGGGGTCTTGGCCATCAGTTGAAGCCGGATATTTTCTTCGGGCTGGATCGCGATGACCAAAGTATTGGGCTGGCTGACTGCTCCGCGCGCGGCGAAAATCGAATGCGGAACCGCCTTGAACTGGATCAATATTTCGGTTCGCCGCTCGGGCATTTGCTTGCCGGTGCGCAGCCAGAAGGGAACCCCGGCCCAGCGCCAATTGTCGACATGCGCCTTCAAGGCAACGAAGGTCTCGGTGGTCGAAGCGCGGCCGAGCTCGAGCGAATAGCCTTCATATTGCCCGACCACGGCATGGTCGGCGACGTCCTCGGCGCGGATCGGGCGGAGCGAGCGAAGCACCTTGACCTTTTCGTCACGAACCGCGGTCGCGTCGAACCGCGACGGCGGCTCCATCGCGACCAGCGCAAGCAATTGCAGCATATGGTTCTGGACCATGTCGCGAAGCGCGCCCGCGCCGTCGTAATAATCGCCGCGCCCTTCGAGCCCGATGGTTTCCGAAACGCTGATTTCGACATGGTCGATCGCCGAGTTGTTCCACAAAGGTTCGAACATCAGATTGGCGAAGCGCAGCGCGAGCAGGTTCTGGACGGTTTCCTTGCCGAGATAATGGTCGATGCGGAAGATCCGGGACTCGGGGAAGGCCGCACCGACCGAATCGTTGATCGTCCGGCTCGAGCCGAGATCGGAGCCGAGCGGCTTTTCGAGCGCCATCCGCACGTGCTGGCCGGTCAGGCCAGCGGCGGCGAGCCCGTCGATCGTCGGCTTGAACAGCGACGGAGCGGTCGAAAGGAAGATCGCAAGCCCCTTGGCGGGGTCAATCCGTCGGGCAAGCGCGTCGAACCCCGCTCCGTCGGTCGCGTCGAGCGAGATATAGGATGTTCGGGCGACGAACCGCTCGGCGATCTCGGGCTTGAGGAAGCCCTTGGGCAGATGATCGGCGAGCGCTTTGAGGGCAAGATCGCGGAAGGCCGAATCGTCGAGCGCGCTTCGGGCGGCGGCGACAATTGCAAGCCCTTCGGGCAGCAGCCCGTCGGCGTCGAGCCCATAGAGCGAGGGAAGCAGCATCCGCCGGGCGAGATCACCGGTCGCTCCGAACAGCAGGAGGGTGCAGACCTTTTCGGCTTTCATCGCGCCGTCCCTAGGCGCACCGCTACGTGCCAGCAACCTGCCGGAGCAGCTTGACGGGCCCGGCTAGAAATTGATCGGCGCCTGGACGTAGCCGTACCAGGAGACATAGGGGACGCCCTTGGCATTGACCGCCGGGCGGAAGCGCAATTTGGTTTCGACCAGACGGCAGGTTTCGGAGTCGATCGCCGGAACCCCGCTCGACCGGTCGACCCGGCAATTGGTCGCGCGGCCGTCGAGCTGGACCCGGATCGCGACGAACACCCGCGCTCCCGACGGCCAGGCGCGAATCAGCTCGCGCGGATAATCCCTCGATCGCAGATCTTTCGACACGAGCGACGGCCGGGTGCCCCCGCCGCCGCCGCCGCCGGTACCGTCGCCCGAACCGCCGCTTCCGGTCCCGGTCCCCGTCCCGCCGCTTCCGGTGCCCGGTCCCGGGTCCTTCGATGCGCCCTGCGAGGGGTCGGGTCCGATGTTGGCGACAGGGGCAGCGACCACCGGGGTCGGCAGCGGGATCACCACCCTGGGCTTGGGGACCACCACCGGCGAGGCCTTGCTCTCGATATTCCTGGGTGCCGCGGCGCCTTCCTGTTTCTCGGGTGTGGGGG
>JBKKAQ010000067.1:0-7526 GCA_046714555.1 Sphingomicrobium sp.
GTCCTCGCTTGCGACGACCTTCATTCCGCGCCCGCCGCCGCCCGAGGCGGCCTTGATCAGCACCGGATAGCCGGTCGCGGCGGCGACCTTATGCGCTTCGGCGACGGTTTCGAGCGGGCCGTCGGAGCCCGGCACCAGCGGCAGGCCGAGCCGAGCCGCGGTGCGCTTCGCCTCGACCTTGTCGCCCATGATCCGGATATGTTCGGGCTTGGGTCCGACCCAGATGATGTTGTGCGATTCGACGATCTCGGCGAATTGCGCATTTTCTGAGAGAAAGCCGTAGCCGGGATGGATCGCGTCGGCGTGGACGATTTCGGCCGCTGAAATGATGTTGGGGATGTTGAGATAGGATTCGGTCGCGGACGGGGGCCCGATGCAGACCGTTTCGTCGGCCAGCCGGACGTGCATCGCGTCGCTGTCGGCGGTCGAATGAACCGCGACCGTTGCGATCCCCATTTCATGGCAGGCGCGATGGATTCTAAGCGCGATCTCGCCGCGGTTGGCGATCAGCAATTTCTTGATCGTCATCGGGAAGTCACTCGACGACGACCAAGGGCTGGTCGAATTCGACCGGCTGGGCATCGGCGACGAGGATCTGGCGAACCGTTCCGGCGCGTGGAGCGACCATCGGGTTCATCACCTTCATAGCCTCGATGATCAGCAAAGTTTCGCCCTGGGCGACGCTTTGCCCGGCGGCGATGAATGGCGGCGCGCCCGGCTCGGGCGACATGAACACGGTTCCGACCATCGGCGACTTGACCGCATTGGCCGAAGGCGCAGGGTCGGCGGCCGGGGCCGAGGCGGGGGCCGGGGGCGGAGCGGAGGCTTGCGCCGGCTGGGCGGGAGCGGCGGACTGGTGGACCGCAGCGGGCTCGCGCCTGACCCGGATCCTGCGGTCGCCGTCCTCGACCTCGATTTCGGTCAGCCCGTTGGCGGAGAGAAGCTCGGCAAGCTTGCTGACCATCGCGGTGTCGATCCGCATCGCGCCGTCCGAGGCCTTTGCCGGAATCGGAGATTTGGAGTCGCTGCCGGTACGATCGGCCATGGTCGAGTTCCCGTTGTCGGTCATCACAATGTCTTGAATCAGGCAGTCCCTGTCAGAGCCGCGCGGCGGCGTCCAGTGCAAGCAGGTAGGATTGCGCACCGAAGCCCTTGATCGCGCCCCTGGCGACGGCGCCGATCAGGCTTCGCCGGCGAAAGCTTTCGCGAGCGTCGGGGTTGGACAGGTGAACCTCGATCACCGGAACCGCGATCGCCGCGACCGCATCGCGAAGAGCGACCGAAGTGTGGGTATAGCCCCCGGGATTGAAGATCACCGCGGCTGCGCCCGCCGCCGCGGCCTCGTGGAGCCAGTCGATCAGATGGCCTTCGTGGTTCGACTGGCGGATGTCGAGGGTCACCCCGAGCTCGCCGGCGCGGGCGGAGAGGGCTGCGGCGATGTCGTCGAGAGTGTCGCGGCCATAAACCTCGGGCTCGCGAGTCCCGAGCAGATTGAGGTTGGGGCCGTTGAGGACGAAAATGGTCTTGGTCATTTGCGCTTCGCGATGGACCTTCCTATCTGCACTCGTCAATGACCGTCGATGGAACCCTGGGCGTGCGAGTCAATGGCGAGCATCGCCGCGTGCCCGGCGGGACGAGCGTCGAGGCGCTGATCAACGAGCTTGGGCTCGACCCGCTGCGGGTAGCGGTCGAGCGCAATCTCGAGATCGTCGCGCGATCGACCTTCGCCGCGGTCGCGGTTAAGGACGGCGACGATTATGAGATCGTTCATTTCGTCGGTGGCGGCTGAAATGGCCGATCAATGGACCGTCGCCGGGCGCAGCTTCACCTCGCGGCTGATCGTCGGGACGGGCAAGTACAAGAGCTTCGAGGAGAATGCCGCGGCGGTTGCGGCGTCGGGGGCCGAAATCGTCACCGTAGCAGTGCGGCGGGTCAATATTGCGGACCCCAAGGCGCCGATGCTGAGCGATTTCATCGACCCCAGGAAGATCGTCTTCCTGCCCAATACCGCGGGCTGCTTCACCGCCGAGGAGGCGATCCGGACGCTGCGGCTGGCGCGCGAGGCGGGAGGGTGGAAGCTGGTCAAGCTCGAGGTTCTGGCCGAGGCGAGGACGCTCTATCCCGACATGATCGAGACGATCCGGGCGACCGAACTGTTGGCCAATGAGGGGTTCGAGGTGATGGTCTATTGCACCGACGACCCGATCATGGCGCGGCGCTGCGAGGAGGCAGGAGCGGTCGCGGTGATGCCGCTGGGCGCTCCGATCGGGTCGGGGCTCGGGCTGCAGAATCCGGTGTTGATCCGGCTGATCGTCGAGGGGGCCAAGGTGCCGGTGCTGGTCGATGCCGGGGTCGGCACCGCGAGCGACGCCGCGGCGGCGATGGAGCTTGGCTGCGACGGGGTGCTGATGAACACCGCGATCGCCGAGGCGAGGGAGCCGGTGCTGATGGCCGAGGCGATGCGCCACGCGGTCGCGGCCGGGCGGCTGGCGTATCGCGCGGGGCGGATGGCCAAGCGGATGTACGCCGATCCGAGCAGCCCGCTGGCGGGGTTGATTTAGCGGCGAAACTTGGTCCGTTTGTCCTGAGCGAAGCCCGTAGGGCGAAGTCGAAGGGCGTTGGCGCGAACGCCGTTCGACTTCGCTCAGGACGAACGGAAGAGTATGGAGGTCACTTCCTCGAAAGGGGCGCGATGACCGATTTCCTCTCTCTTCGAATGGCGATGGTGGCGCGCGATATCGAGCGGCGCGGGATCTCCGAGCCGCGACTGCTGGCGGCGCTGCGCGAGGTTCCGCGCGAGCAATTCGTCGCTCCCGCGCTCGCCGCCCAGGCCTATGACGACCGGCCCTTGCCGATCGGCGCGGGGCAGACGATCAGCCAGCCCTATATCGTCGCGCTGATGATCGAGGCGGCTCGAGTGGGGCCGGATAGCCGAGTGCTCGAGGTCGGCGCAGGATCGGGCTATGCCGCCGCGGTGATCGGGCAGATCGCGGCCGAGGTGGTGGCGATCGAGCGCCACGCCGAGCTGGCGCAGGCCGCGCGCGGGGCGATCGAGCGGCTGGATTATGCGAATGTCGAGATCATCGCCGGGGATGGAACTGCCGGATGGCCCGCCAAGGCGCCCTATGATGCGATCCTCGTCGCCGCGGCGGGGAAGCGGGTTCCGCCTGCGCTGCTCGCCCAGCTCAAGGTCGGCGGGCGGCTGGTCATCCCGATCGGTGGAATGTTCGCGATCCAGCAGCTGATCCGCGTCACTCGAAGCGGCGAGGACCGGTTCGACGAGACCAATCTCGGCGCGGTGCGGTTCGTTCCGCTGATCGGCGGGGAACCGTCGTGACGCGCACACAAGGGCGTGAAAGCGATAAGACAGGGCCCTGGTCCAATTGCGGCAGGCGGCGGCTTTCTCCTAGCAAAGCAGCGTGTTGAGGCGCACTTTGGCGCCTGTTCCAACCACAATGAACCCAAACTTTGTGGATATAAAACAAGTTGGCGAGCGTTGCTCATCCGTCTCCATTATTGTGAAAAAGCACCATGCCCGACGAGCTCAATAAATCAGTCGCCGGACATTCCGAGCCCGAGCGTGTCTCGGCTGCGCCGCGCCCGCCCGGGACCGGGCCACCGGTGCTTATGCAGTTGAACGAGCATGACGCGGAAATCCTCCGCCGCTGGCCGAGCGTCGCTGCGCGGCGCGAGGGGCGGCGGAAGGATTCGAGCTCGAATTAGGTCGAGCGCAATTGGGTGAGAGTGGTCGAAGTGTTGATCTGTTCGACGTCGGTCCGGCAATGAATCAGACGAATCTTCTTTTCATTGAGCGCTGCTTCGAGCGCTGGAGCGAAATCGGCGGTCCGTTCCACCGTCCGCGCCCAGCCGCCGAAGGATCGCGCGAGCGCCGCGAAATCGGGATTGGCGAGCCCGGTCGCGCAGACGCGCCCCGGATACTCACGTTCCTGATGCATCCTTATGGTGCCAAAGCTTGAATTGTCGACGAGGATGATGAGCAGGTCGCAAGCCCGGGCCTGAGCGGTCGCAAGTTCCTGCCCGTTCATCAGGAAGTCGCCGTCGCCGGCGACGCAGACCACCGTCCGGTCGCGGAAACGGAGGCTCGCGGCGACCGCCGCGGGCAGGCCATAGCCCATCGTCCCGCTGGTCGGAGCTAATTGACACGGCATTGTCCCGTAGCGCCAGTAGCGGTGCCACCAGCCCGAGAAATTGCCCGCGCCATTGCAGATGATCGTATCGGCGGGGAGCTTTTCGCGCATCGTCGCGACGCACGGGCCTAGGTCGAGCGCGACGTTCTCGCGCGGCCTGGGGTCGGACCAGTCGAGCCATTCGGCATGAGCGTCCTCGCCTGCCGTGAAACGGACCAGTTCGGGATCGTGCCAGTCGGCCGCGAATTCGGCGAATTCGGCCATGTCAGCGCAGATCGGCAGGTCGGCGCGATAGACCCGGCCAAGTTCGTTGGGGTCGGGGTGGACGTGGACCAGCAACTGGCCCGGATGGTCGGGGGTGACGAGGGTATAGCCGTCGGTGGTCGCTTCGCCGAGCCGCGCGCCGACCACCAGCAGCAGCTCGGCGTCGCGCACCCTTTGCTGGAGGCTGGGGTTGGGGCCGTAGCCGAGATTGCCCGCATAGACCGCGCACGAATTGGCGATCGCGTCCTGACGGCGGAAGGCGGTCGCGGTCGGGATCCCGTGGCGGTGGGCGAAGCTGGCGAAATGATGCGCCGCGGCGGGCGACCAGTCGGCGCCGCCGATGATCGCGAGCGGCGCGGCGGCGTCCTTGAGCAGATCGAACAGCGCCCCCATCGCACCGGCGCAGGGCGGCTGGGCGATCGGGGCGACCAACGGGCGGTCGAGCGCCGCGACCGAATCGCGAAGCATGTCCTCGGGGATCGCAAGGACCACCGGGCCGGGGCGTCCGGCGGTGGCGACCCGAAAGGCGCGGGCGACATATTCGGGAATTCGCCGGGCGTCGTCGATCCGCGCCGCCCATTTGGCAAGCGGAGCGAAGAAGGCGGCAAAATCGACTTCCTGGAATCCCTCGCGGTCCCTGTCGGAACGGTCGAGATCGCCGACGAACAGGATCATCGGGGTCGAATCCTGGAAGGCGACATGGACCCCGGCCGAGGCGTTGGTCGCGCCCGGGCCGCGGGTGACGAAGGCGACCCCGGGGCGGCCGGTGAGCTTGCCGTCGGCGTCGGCCATGTAGGCGACCCCGCCCTCCTGCCGGCAAGTGACGAGGTCGATCGATGGGGTATCGTGAAGCGCGTCGAGCACGCTAAGGAAGGATTCGCCGGGGACGGTGAAGATCCGGTCGCAGCCCTGGAGGACGAGTTGGTCGACGAGAATTCGGCCGCCGGTGCGTTTGGTCATGACCCGCCTTAACCCTCCAAGCGCGCCTTGTGGAGGGTCAGTTGCGAACAGCGCATTCAATGTCCGAAACCGATCTTATCCTAAGCCGCCCTTAAGCCGGAGCGCATAACGCCTGATTGGTCAGCGCGCAGCAACCGCGAGCCTTTGGAAAGGCTGCCCATCTGAGTTGGAGTGAACCAAGGGTGATCCCGATCGCAACCAGAGCCGGCGATACTCCGACATTCCCTGCCCGGACAATCGGGATCGGGCTTGCCGCGATGATCGTCATGCTGCTTCTGTCGACCTTCCTGACCTGGCGGGTCGGCGACCGGATCCGGATTGTCACCAAGGCCGAGATCGAAGTGCTGACCTCGGCGCAGAAGGTCGATCTTTATGGCGTGATCCTGGAAACGGCGATCAAGACCCTGGTCGCTCATGGCGACCCTGCCGCGGCGGCTCAGTATCGCGAAATCCAACCGCAACTGCGGCAGGCGCTCGCCCATCTTCGAAAACATGTTCAGACCAATGCGAACCAGATTGCGGCAAAGCAGATCGACGAGACCGACCTGGCGCTGGTGGCGATGGAATATTCGGCGCTCGATCTGGTCAGCAAGGGCCAATATGAACAGGCCAGACGACTCATCAACAGCGACAAATATGATGATCTGGTGGCGAGTTACGTCCACGGCATCCGCGGTATCGAGCGACGCGCCCAGCAATTCGTCGATACGACCCGAACCGACATGAATTTTTATCTTCGGCTAATCGTCGTTCTGAGCGGGGTTTCGCTGCTTCTGGTGGTTCTGGGCTGGTTCGTCCTGATCCGGCCGGCGCGGCGGTGGGGCGAGCAACTGGACGGCGCGAGAGCCAGCGCCGAACTCATTTCATCCCAATTGCAGAGCAATCAGGCCGAGCTGGAAGCGCTCAATCGCAAATTGTTCGACCAGGCACGGATCGATCCGCTGACCGGCCTTCACACGCGGCTCAAGTTCAATGAGGACGTCGAACAATTATGGCCGAGGGTCGAGCGGCGCTCGAGCTTCTGCGCGATGATGTGCGATGTCGATTTTTTCAAACAATATAAGGATACCTACGGTCATGTTGCCGGTGACCGCGCGCTTCGCAGAGTCGCCCAGGCACTCACGGACGCGGGTCAGCCGGGGGACCAGCTTTACCGTTTCGGCGGGGAGGAGTTCTTGATCATCCTTGGAACCCGCGAAGCCGATGAAGCGACTCGCCGCGGCGAGCTGTATCGGGCCGCGGTCGAAGGGCTCAATATCGAGCATTCGGCAAGCCCGATCGGCAAGCTTACTCTGAGCATCGGAATCTCGGACCTCGGCGCGGGTCCGAGGATGGCGCTTCAAACCTATTTGTCCGAAGCCGATCAGGCCATGTACGAAGCCAAGTCGCGAGGCCGAAACTCGGTTGTCGCGCGGCGCCGGCTCGCCGCTTGAATCAAATTCAGGCCTGGTGGATCGCCTTGACCACCTGGTAGGTCTCCAGGCCTTCCTTGCCGCCTTCGCTGCCGATGCCGCTATCCTTGATCCCGCCGAACGGCGAGTCGGGCAAAGCGATGGCGAAGTTGTTGATGCCGACCGTCCCGGCCTCGATCGCGTCGCCGAGGAGGTTGGCGCGGCGGCCGTTCTGGGTGAAGGCATAAGCGGCGAGGCCGTAGGGCAGGCGGTTGGCTTCGGCGATCGCTTCGTCGAAGCTGGCGAAGGGACGCATCAGCGCGACCGGGCCGAACGGTTCGTTGCTCATCACCTCGGCGTCGAGCGGAACGTCGGCGAGGACCGTCGGCTGGTAGAAAAACCCGCTTTCGCCGACCTTGCCGCCGGCGAGGACCCGAGCGCCCCTGATCCGCGCGTCTTCGACCATCCGGCCGATCGCGTCGGGGCGGCGCGCATTGGCGAGCGGGCCCATGTTGGTCGCGCCGGCCATCCCGTCGCCGACGTTGAGTTTGGCCGCGCGTGTCGCAAAACCCTTGGCGAAAGCGTCGTAAATGCCCTGCTGGACGTGGAAGCGGGTCGGCGAGGCGCAGACCTGACCGGCGTTGCGGAATTTTTGCGCGACGACCATGTCGAGCGTCTTGTCGAGATCGCAATCGTCGAACACCAGCACCGGGGCGTGCCCGCCGAGCTCCAATGTGACCCGCTTCATGTCCTTGGCGGCGAG
>JBKKAQ010000068.1:0-10194 GCA_046714555.1 Sphingomicrobium sp.
CGTCGATCCTGACCGTCGCGTGACCGCCGGGCATCGAACTGTCGATGGTGTTGGGAATATGCTCGATGATCACCGCCGGGTCGGGCAAATCGACCAGGAACATGCACGCGCCGTCGTCCGACCGGGCCATGATGATCCCCATGCTCGCCCCCGCCGCGCCGGTGATGAACGCCTTGCGGCCGCTGATCACCCAATGATTGCCGTCGCGGCGGCAGCGGGTCTGCATCATCGACGGGTCCGATCCCGCGCCGCCCTCCTCGGCCGGCTCGGTCATGAAGAAGGCCGAGCGCCCCTTGCCCTCGACCAGCGGCTGAAGGAAGCGCTGCTTGATCTCGGCGCTTCCGACCTTGCCGAGCAGATACATGTTGCCCTCGTCGGGAGCGGCGGTGTTGCACGCCAGCGGGCCGAGCGGGGACAGCCCCGACTTGCGCAGCACCAGCGCGGTCTCGCGCTGCGACAAATGGCCGCCGTCGGGAAGAATGTGCGGGGTCAGAACCCCCGCCGCGCGCGCCTTGTCGCGAAGCTCGGCGACCAGTACGTCGAGCGGAGCGCCATGATGGTCGCGCCGCGGATCGCGCTCGAACCCAACCACCGTCCCGCGAACGAACGCCTCGACCCGCTCGGCAATCGCACAGGATCGGGGGGAGGGCTGACGACCTTCGGCTTGCATTGGGGCCCGCTCCTTGTTCGATCTGCGCTCGCTCTAGCTTGCTACTCCCTTCTCGTGCAAATTCGAGACTCCCCGCCGCCCAAGCGTATAGTGGGTCCGCCGCTGGGCCATATGCGAAAAAGGCGAAGCTGGAGCTTCGAGTGACCCCGAATTTCACAATAGCCAAAGGAATCCTAAGCTGGCAGCGCCCCAAATCGAACAGAATCCCGACATTCGCTATCTCGGAAAGCTGCTCGGCGACGTCATCCGCGCCGATTCGGGTGAAGCCTTGTTCCGGCGCATCGAATATATCCGTTCGGCTTCGGTTGACCGGCACCGCGGGGTCGCAGCCGAGGACTCGATCGATCCGGGGCTCGGCGCGCTCAGCCTCGACGACACGCTCGCCTTCGTTCGCGGCTTCATGCTATTCTCGATGCTCGCCAACCTTGCCGAGGACCGCCAGGGGCTGGCAAGGGAGCCCGGCGCGACCTTCGTCGAAGCGCTCGAAACGCTGCGCTCCGAAGGGGTCGGCGATGCCGATATCGCCGCCCTGCTCGACCGCTCGCTGATCGCCCCCGTGCTGACCGCTCACCCGACCGAGGTGCGGCGAAAAAGCATGATCGATCACCGCAACCGTATCGCCGAATTGATGCGGATGCGCGACCTCGAGCTTGCCGAGACCCCCGAGGGCGACCTCGTCGAGGATGCCATCCGGCGCCGCATCAGCCTGCTGTGGCAAACCCGCGCACTTCGCCGCGAGCGGCTCTATGTCGCCGACGAAGTGGGCATTGCCTTGTCCTACCTGCGCGACGTTTTCGTTCCGATCCTGCCGACCCTTTATGCGCGATGGGAGCGCGCCTTGGGCCACCGGCCGGCAAGCTTCGTCCGTCCGGGGAGCTGGATCGGCGGCGACCGCGACGGCAACCCGTTTGTCGACGCCCGCTCGCTTCGGCTCGCGCTTGGCCGCTCGTCCGAAGCGGTGCTGACCCATTATCTCGACGAGGTCCACGCGCTCGGCGCCGAGCTTTCGATCTCGAGCCAGCACTCGGCGGTGACCGCTTCGGTAAAGGCGCTGGCCGAGGCTTCGGGGGACGATTCCCCGGCGCGACAGGACGAGCCCTATCGCCGGGCCTTGAGCGCAATCTACGCGCGCCTCGCCGGCACGTTCCGCGCTCTGCACGGACGCGAACCGCCGCGCCCTTCCTCACTCAAGGCCGATGCCTATCGCGATCCCCAATCGTTCGGTGCCGATCTCGCGGCGATCGCTGCCGAACTCGATCACAACGGCGGCGGGATACTTGCAGGAGGCGGTCCCCTCCGCCGGCTGATCCGTTCGGTCGAAACCTTCGGCTTTCACCTCGCGACGCTTGACCTTCGCCAGAACGCCGACGTCCATGAGCGGGTGATCGCCGAGCTGCTCGCGGTCGCCGGGGTCGAGAGCGATTATCTCGGGCTCGGCGAAGCCGGCCGGGTCACGCTGCTTCGCGCCGAACTCGCCGGGGGGCGCCTGTTGGCGAGTCCCTATGTTGTCTATTCCGATGAAACCCGCTCCGAGCTCGACGTGGTCGCCGCGGCGGCCGAGGCGCATGCGCGTTATGGACCGGCCAGCATCACCGCCTATATCGTCTCGAAGGCCGCAAGCGTCTCCGACCTGCTCGAGGTCAATATCCTGCTCAAGGAAGCCGGGCTATGGATAGCAGGCGATCAGCCCAAGGCGGCGATCATGGCGGTGCCCTTGTTCGAAACGATCGAGGATCTCAAGGCCGCGCCCGCGATCATGGCGCAATGGTTCAAGCTTCCCGAGATCGCATCGGTCTGCGCGATGCGAGGGTATCAGGAAGCGATGCTCGGCTATTCGGATTCGAACAAGGACGGCGGCTATCTGAGCTCGGTTTGGAACCTCCACCAGACCAGCCGTGCGCTCGCCGAAGTGTTCGACCAGGCCGGTGTCGGCATCGAGCTGTTCCACGGCCGCGGCGGTGCGGTCGGGCGGGGCGGGGGCTCGAGCTTCGCGGCGATCCGCGCGCAACCGTCAGGGACCGTCCAGGGGCGAATCCGGATTACCGAGCAGGGCGAGGTCATCGCGGCGAAATACGGCACTCCCGACAGCGCTGCGGCCAATATCGAGGCAATGGCTTCGGCGACCTTGCTTGCGAGCATGCAGAAGCGGTCGGCCCGACGTCGGCCCCGTTTCTATGCGGCGATGGAGTCGATTTCGCACAGAGCATTCGCCGCCTATCGCGGGCTGGTTTACGACACCGAGGGATTTGCGATCTTTTTCCGCCAGATGACCCCGATTGCCGAAATCGCCGAACTGAAGATCGGATCCCGCCCGGCGAGCCGCACCAGGTCCGACCGCATCGAGGATCTCCGCGCGATTCCCTGGGTATTCAGCTGGGCGCAGGCGCGGGTCATGCTTCCGGGCTGGTACGGGGTCGGCGAGGGCCTCAGCGCTTATGGCCAAGTCACGATGCTCCGGGAAATGCGCGACGCCTGGCCGTTCTTCCGGACCACCCTCGACAATCTCCAGATGGTCCTCGCCAAATCCGATATCGCGCTTGCCACGCGCTACGCCGAGCTGGTCGAGGACAAGGCCCTGCGCGATCCGATCTTCGGCCGGATCCGCGACGGCTGGCACCGGACCCGCGACTGCCTGCTCGCGATCACTGGCGAAGCCCGCCTGCTCGAAAACAGCCCCGGGCTCGATTCGTCGATCCGTCTTCGCCTGCCATACATAGAACCGCTCAACCTGCTTCAGATCGAGCTCCTCAAGCGGCATCGCTCGGGCGAGCATGATCCGAGAATCCGCGAGGGGATCCAGCTTTCGATCAACGCCATCGCGACCGCGCTGAGGAATTCGGGCTGAAGCCGAGACGTCACTCGGCAGAGCCGCGCCGCGGGACGCCTTGTCGCACTGCGCCGCGATCGATTAATGGTCTAATGGACAAGGCCGATGACCGTAACTGAGACCAGCACCCGAATCCTGTTTTTCGGCAGCCTCGCCGAACTGATCGGCCGCGAGCGCTTCGTCGCGCTGCCCGCCGGGACGATCACAATCGGCGAACTGCGCGAGCGGATTGGGAAGATCGACCCCAGCTTCGCGCTCGCCCTTTCGCGCCCGGGGGTCAGTGCGAGCGTCGATTCTGTCGTGGTGCCCGCCGACGCGCCGGTGCGGCCGGGGCAGGAAGTCGCCTTCTTTCCGCTCGTTTCGGGAGGCTGAGCATGGCCGCGGTCGCGCGCGTGGCAACCGATCCGCTGGCCCCGGAGGCGGAGCTTGCCGGATTCATCCAACGCCTGTCGGGCGCCGGAGCCGTGGCGAGTTTCGTCGGGTTGATGCGCCCGCTTGCCAAGGACGGACGCGCGCTGGGCGCGCTGTTCCTCGACCATTATCCGGGGCTGACCCAAGCCTCGGTCGAAGGGATCGCCAATGATGCGCTGGGCGCGTTCGATGTCAGCGACGTGCTGGTCGTCCATCGTTGCGGATCGATCAAGCCCGGCGAGCCGATTGTGTTCGTCGCCGCGGCCTCGCTTCACCGCCGCGCGGCCTTCCTCGCCGCAGATTATTTGATGGACCGCTTGAAAACCGAGGCGGCATTCTGGAAGCGCGAGGACATGGCGGACGGCTCGCGCTGGATCGAGCCAACCGATGAAGATCGCGCCGATCGCGCACGCTGGAGCGAATGAATGGCCGGAATTGATACCAACCTCGTTTTCCATCCGCTCAGGATCGCGGTGCTCACCGTGTCCGACACACGCGTCGCCGAAACCGATTCCTCGGGCGCGCTGCTGGTCGACCGATTGGCCAATGCGGGGCATGAACTCGCCGGTCAGGCGATCGTTTCCGACGATGTCGCCGCGATTCGGGCGCAGCTCGAAAGCTGGATCGCCGATCCGCAAGTCGACGTGATCCTTTCGACCGGCGGGACCGGATTTACTCCGCGCGATGTCACTCCCGAAGCGGTCAAGCCGCTGTTCCGACGCGAAATGGACGGTTTTTCGGTTGTATTCCACCAGGCCAGCCTCGGCACCGTCGGGGTATCCACGCTGCAGTCGCGCGCTTTTGCCGGCCAAGCCGGCGACACCTTCATCTTCTGCGTTCCCGGCTCGACCGGGGCATGCCGCGATGCATGGGACCTGGTCCTGGGGCTCGAACTCGACAGCCGCTACCGGCCCTGCTCGCTGGCAGGCCAGATCCCGCGGCTCCGGGATCTGTGCGCATGACCCGCCTGACTCACATTGACGAATCCGGCCGCGCGCGAATGGTCGACATTTCGGACAAGCCAAGCAGCGCCCGAACCGCTCGAGCGAGCGGGAAATTATTGTGCGCGGCCGATACCCTCGACCGAGTCCGCGCGGGCACCGCCCCCAAGGGCGCGGTGGTGGCGACCGCCGAGCTTGCCGGGATAATGGCGGCGAAGCGCACGTCGGAGCTGATCCCCTTGTGTCATCCGCTGCCACTGGCGCATGTCGCGGTTACGATCGCGATCGACCCCGATCTTCCCGGTTTCTCGGTCGAAGCCGAAGCGCGTACCCAGGGATCGACCGGGGTCGAAATGGAAGCGCTGACGGCGGTCTCGGTCGCATGCCTGACCCTGTTCGACATGCTCAAGGCAATCGACCGCGGGATGACCATCGCCGAGGTCCATGTCGTCTCCAAATCAGGTGGCCGTTCGGGCGACTATGGCTCGAGAGCGGCGAGCGCTTGATCGGCTACGACGAAGCCGCGGCGATCACGCTCGCTCTTGCCAAGCCTCTCGGCACCGAAGAGGTTCCGCTGGCGAGCGCCTCGGGGCGCACCCTCGCCTTCCCGGTCACGGCGCGGATCGATTCTCCTCGCGACGACGTTTCGGCGATGGACGGCTATGCGGTGCGCCAGGCCGAGCTTGCACAATTGCCCGCGAAGCTTCGGGTCGCGGGCGAATCCTTTCCCTCGACCGCCGCGATGAATGAGCTGAGAGCGGGCGAATGCATCCGCATCTTCACCGGGTCCCCGATCCCTCCGGGCGGCGACCGGGTGGTCGTCCAGGAGGTCGTCCGGCGCGAAGGCGACATCGCCTGGTTCGATCAACCGCTTTCGCCAAGTCGCCACATCCGCCCGCGCGGGTCCGACTTTAAAGCCGGCGAAGTGCTGCTCGAAGCCGGTCACAGGCTCGATGCAAAGGCGCTGGTCGCGGCAGCGGGGGCCGATCGGCCGACCCTGGGTGTGTGGCGCTCGCCGCGCTTCACCCTGCTCAGCACCGGCGACGAGCTGGCCGAACCCGGCGAGGCGAGAGAGCGTCCCGGCTCGATCCCCGACAGCCTGTCCTACGGGGTCATCGCGCTCGCTGAAAGCTGGGGCGGCGAATGCGTCGACAAGGTCAGGCTGAAGGACGATCCCTCAACGCTCGAAAAGGCCGCCGCCGACGCGCTCGATCGCTCGGACATCGTGATCGTCACCGGAGGCGCATCGGTCGGCGAAAAGGATTTTGCCAAGTCGATGTTCGAAACCGCCGGGCTTGAGCTTTTGTTTGCCAAGGTGGCAATCAAGCCGGGCAAGCCGGTCTGGCTGGGACGCTCCTCGGGCCGGATCATTCTCGGGCTTCCTGGAAATCCGACCTCGGCGATGGTCACCGCGCGTCTGTTCATGGCTCCGCTGATCGCGGGTTTGAGCGGACGCGATCCGGCGTCGGCCACCGGCTGGCAATCGGCCCCATTGGCGGGCGATCTCGAAGCGTGCGGCGAGCGCGAGACCTTCTATCGCGCGCGCTGGAGCGGTCAACAGGTCCAACCGATCCCCAACCAGGAATCGGGAGCGCAAAAAGCCCTGGCCTCGGCCCAGCTCCTGATCCGCAGACGAGCGGGCGAAGCCGCCAGCGCTGCCGGCGATCCGGTCGAAATTCTCGATTTTTAGGAAAACGGGCCATCAGCGCCCGGTGAGGCGCATGCGCCGGGGAGGTCGGCTTTCTACCAAGGACTGAGCAGCGGGCAGGCTGCGCACCCCATTGCCCGCGATGACCGCATGCCCGATCACCAATACGACTGGCTCATCTTTGGCGAGCGAGGCGGTCGACAGCCCGAGCAGGTCGAGCCGGGTGGTCAGCAGGCGTTCGGTCGGGAGGCTGACATCGATCGCGATCAGCACCGGATGATTTCCGGGAAGCCCGTTGCGGATCAACCGCTGGGCAAGCTCGGGAGCGGCGGCGCGGCCCATGTAGATGGCGAGGGTCGAATGCGGGTCGGCGAGCCCGGCCCAGTCAAGTTCGAGCGGCTCGCCGGCCTTCGCCTGGGCGGTAACGAATTGCACCCGCCGCGCCTGGCCGCGAAGCGTTAGCGATGCGCCCGCGCTCGCCACCGCCGCGCTCGCCGCGGTAATGCCCGGGCAGATCCGCACCCGGATGCCCTGCTCGCCTAGATGAACGACTTCCTCGGCCGACCGTCCGAACACCGAGGGGTCGCCGCCCTTGAGGCGAACGACCCTTTTTCCCGACTTGGCGGCGGCGGTGACCAGTTCGTTGATTCGTTCCTGCCGCCTTGAATGCCGTCCCGAACGCTTGCCGACCCCGACCCGCTCGACATTGGCGGGGATCAGCGCGAGAATAGCCGGCCCAACCAAAGCGTCGTGAAACACGATATCGGCCGCGCGGATCAGTTTTTCGGCCTTGCGGGTCAACAAATCGGGATCCCCCGGCCCGGCGCCGACCAGCCACACTTCGCCGGGGGAAATCAATTCATTGGGCTGCATCGGCCAATTCCCTTTCGTTGATCATCCGCGCGAGAGCGGGGCGGCACGAGCCGCAATTGGTTCCCGCCCCGAGCACGGCGCCGAGCGCGTCGACGCTTGCCAGCCCTTGCCCGAAGATCGCCGCGCGGATCGTCTTCGCACCGACGTTGAAGCAGGCGCAGATCATCTCGCCCTGGTCGCGCCGCGCTCCCGGCGCTCGGCCTGCGAGGTAGCGGATCGACGGCCCGGGCTCATCTGTCTCCAATTGGCCGATCAGCCATTCGCGCGGCGGCAATCCTCCTTCGCGGGTGACGAACAGCGCTGCCTTGAGCCGGTCGCCGCTCGAGACGACGATCCGCCTGCTGCCAAGCGCCGAATCAACCGCTTCGACCCTACCGCCGGAAGGAAGAAGCGCTTCGAGCGCCGAGACGTCGCCGTTTCCGGCGAGCTCGACCAGCCAGCCGCCGGCGCCCCGCACCCTGGTCCACCAAAGGCAATCGGGGTCGCCCCTTGGCGCATCGCGGCAGATCAGGAACCCGCGCCACTCGGTCGCAACCTTCTCGACCCTCGCCGGGGTCAGCTTGAAGCCAGGCTGACCCGAAACCGGATCGACCATATTGTCGGGAAGCAGACCCGCGCGCCCGCCGCTGCTGGTCCGGTCGGTCCAGTGGATCGGAACGAACGCCTCGCCGCGCCGCTGGCCGTCATTCAGCGAAACCCGGCAGACCGTCGCCCCTTGCGCGCTGACGATCCGCGCGAGGTCGCCCTCGCCCAGCCCGGCTTGGCGGGCATCGATCGGGTTGAGCTCGACCAAAGGCTCGCGGCGGTGCTGCGAAAGCCGCGGGCTGAGCCCGGTGCGGGTCATCGTGTGCCATTGGTCGCGGTAGCGGCCGGTGTTGACGACCATCGGCACATTCCGGAGCCGCGGCTGCGTGACCGATACCAGCCGCGCTTCCCCGGGAGCGAAGCTGATCCGCGCGCCGCCCCACTGGAATGGCTCGAGCGCGTCATATTCCTTGTCGTCGATTCCTGCCCAGGCACAAAGATCAAGCCGCCGCTCGCCGCGATTCTCGAAAGCGGTCAGCGCGCAATGCTCGCGGAAGATAGCGGCGGGGGTTGCCCAGGTGAAGTCGCGCGAATGGCCGAGCCGCCGGGCGACTTCGGCGATCATCCACCAGTCGGGACGCGCCTCGCCGGGAGGGTCGAGGAAGGCGCGCTGGCGGCTGATCATCCGCTCGCTATTGGTCACCGTTCCATCCTTCTCGCCCCAGCCGCACGCGGGCAGCCGGACATGAGCAAGGCGGCTCGTGTCGGTATCGGCGATGATGTCGGACACCACCACGAAAGGGCACCGGCCAAGCGCCTCGCGCACCCGCCGGGCGTCGGGCATGCTCACCGCGGGGTTGGTCGCCATGATCCACAGCGCCTTAATCCGGCCTTCGCCGACAGCCTCGAACAGGTCGACCGCCTTAAGCCCCGGTCGGGACGCGCAGGCTGGCGAGCCCCAGAAGCGGCGCACTCGATCGATGTTGGCGGGTGCAAAATCCATGTGCGCCGCGAGGCTTGAGGCAAGCCCGCCGACCTCGCGCCCGCCCATCGCATTGGGCTGGCCGGTGATCGAAAAAGGCGCCGCTCCGGGCTTGCCAATGCGGCCGGTGGCGAGATGCAGATTGATGATCGCATTGGCCTTGTCGGTACCATTGACCGACTGATTGACCCCCTGACTGAACAGAGTGACACTTCTTGGATTAGCGGCGAACAGCTCGAAAAAAGCGCCCAGATCGGACTCTTCGAGATCGCAGGTCGCAGCGACGCTAGCGAGGTCGTAGTCGGCGAGCTTGTTCCAGAAACCGGGATCGACCTGAAACGTCGCATCGGCACGCTCGAGGTCGACCGCGCCCCGTTCGACCATGAAGGCGAGCAGCCCGTTGAACAGAGCGACGTCGCTGCCCGGCCGCAGCGCAAGGAAAAGGTCGGCGCCCTCGGCGGTCTCGGTGCGGCGTGGATCGATCACCACCAGCCGGGTTCCGCGCACGGCGCGGGCTGCCTCGATCCGCTGCCAGACGATGGGGTGGCACCAGGCGGTGTTCGACCCGACCAGCACGATCACATCGGCCTGGTCGAGGTCGGCATAGCATCCGGGGACGAAGTCCTCGCCGAATGCGCGGTTGTGCGCGGCAACCGCGCTCGCCATGCACAGGCGCGAATTCGTGTCGATGTTGGCTGAGCCGATATAGCCCTTCATCAACTTGTTTGCGGCGTAATAATCCTCGGTGAGAAACTGGCCGGAGACGTAAAAAGCGACGCTGTCGGGGCCGTGCTCGGCGATTGTCTCGGCGAACTGCCGGGCGACCAGGTCGAGCGCCTCCTCCCATCGCGCGCGCTCATCGCCGATCATCGGGTGGAGCAACCGTCCCTCGAGCCCGACCGTCTCGCCAAGGTGCGTGCCCTTCGAGCACAGCCGCCCGCGATTGGCGGAATGCGTCTCGTCCCCAGCGATCTGCACCGACCGACCGCCGGTCGGAGTGGCTAGGATTCCGCAACCGACTCCGCAATATGCGCAGGTGGTGCGCACCGCCCCCATCGCTTCAGGCCGCCACCGCGGCTTGGTCTTGCGAAACTCCGATCAGGATCCGGTTGCCGTCCATCCTTATCGGAATCGTCGGGGTACAGCCCTTGTCGGGGGCCTGCGCTTCTCCGGTGGACAGCGCGATCTCCCAATTGTGCAGCGGGCACGAAACGCTGTGCCCGTGAACGATTCCCTGGCTCAGCGGCCCCTGCTTGTGCGGGCACAGATCGACCAGCGCGAACACCCGGTCGTCGGCGGCGCGGAACACCGCGATCG
>JBKKAQ010000069.1:0-1678 GCA_046714555.1 Sphingomicrobium sp.
CCCTCGCTCCGCGCGCTCCCCATCCCCCGTCATCCGCGCGACGGCGGGGATCCAGCGTCTTGCGACCTACGGCCGCTCGGCAAGGAAATGCATCAGTTCGGCCAAGGTCGATTCCATCTGGTCCTGCATCTGCCCGACCAATTCATTCTCGCGCATCCCGACATGGTCGAGCGGTTTGGAATAGCTGTCCGAAAAGGCTTTGAGATCGGCGCGGTCGAACACTCCCTTGGCGACCAGTTTGGCGAGGATCACCAGCAAGCCATTGGTGTTGGCGATCGTCCCGGCGACCAAAGCCTCGTCGACCATCGACAGATCGCTGACCGGAATCGTCTCGCTCTCGGGGTCGGAGGCGGGGTCGGGAAGATCTTCGTTCATCCCGCGTTTCTGCCCAGTTTTTGCGTGTCCGCAAACCCCGTATCGCAAAACCGCCCGAGCCCCCGCCACACCGCCGCCTTGTCCGCGAACGCCCGGGTATAGGCAGCGCTTGACGAGGGCAGGTCGATCAGCCTTACCTGCTCGGGCTCGCCGAGCAATCGCCGCCCGGCGCGCGCCGCGGCCCCGCCATTGAAGGCGATCGCCTCGAGTTTCGGGAAATCCGCGATCAGCCGGGCGATCGGGTTGGTCGCGGCATTGCGGATCGCCCCGTCGAGGCTGCCGGCACGCTCGGCCGCGGCGACCACGTCCCACAGTCCGACCCCGCGGCTCGCCAGCCGCTCGAGCCGCTCGTCGTAACCGAATGCGCCGAGCGGCTCGCCGAGCGCCTCTCCAAGCAACCGCCAGAACTGGTTGGTCGGATGCGCATAATAACGCTGCGCGGCGAGCGAGGCGTCACCGGGAAGGCTACCGAGGATGAATAGTCGCGTGTCCGGCCCGGCGATCGGCGGCATGCAGGTCTTGATCGCTTCGGCCATCATCGCCGCCCGCGATAGCTCCAATCTCCGCTCGATGGCAAAGCCCCCCGCGCCATTGTGCGCAAGCCTTCGGCCCCGCTAAAGCCGGTCGCCATGCAGCCGAGCGACCTTCGAATCGCCCTTTTCTCGGGCAATTATAATTATGTCCTCGACGGAGCGAACCGCGCGCTCAATCGCCTCGTCGACTATCTCCTTCGCCAGGGCGCCGAAGTCCGCATCTACTCGCCGATGGTCGACCACCCCGCATTCGAGGCGACCGGCGAGATGGTCGCGGTGCCCTCGCTGGCGATCCCCGGGCGCGCCGAATATCGAGTCCCGCTCGGGCTCAGCGCGCGGCTCAAGCGCGATCTCGCCGCCTTCGCCCCCAATGTCATCCATATCTCGAGCCCCGATCCACTCGCCCACCGGGCAGTCAGCTGGGCGCGGCGGCGTAACATCCCGGTCGTCGCATCGGTCCACACCCGCTTCGAAACCTATCTTGCCTATTACCGATTGCAGATGTTCGAGCCGACCGTCCGCGCGATCATCCGCCGCCTCTACCGCCGCTGCGACGCGCTGGTCGCTCCGGCCGAATCGACCGCGGCGGTGCTCCGCGCACAGCGGATGAACCGCGACATCTCGATCTGGTCGCGCGGGGTCGACCGCGACCAGTTCAATCCCGAGCGCCGCGATCCCGCATGGCGCAGGTCCCTGGGGATCAAGGACGACGAGATGGTCATCGTCTTTCTCGGCCGGATCGTGATCGAAAAGGGGCTCGATGTATTCGC
>JBKKAQ010000070.1:0-6501 GCA_046714555.1 Sphingomicrobium sp.
GTCGAGCGGCTGGATCGCGGTCAGGTGGCGGCGTCGGAAGCATTGCCGATTCTGCCCGGGCACCCATGCGTCTCCCGCGGGAGCTGGGCGAACGACCGGCAAATTATTCGCATAACGCCGTTAGACAGAATGTTAGACAGCCGTGGCATATCGACACAGGCACCATCAGCAAGCTCTGAAAATTACATTAATTCCGGAGGTTATGGTGGACGCACTAGGGCTCGAACCTAGGACCCGCTGATTAAGAGTCAGCTGCTCTACCAACTGAGCTATGCGTCCAGTGCCGATGCCGGCGAGGGGGCGCCTATGGCAAAGGCGCGCGGCGGGCCGGTAGCATGGGGTCCGCCAAGGCGCAACCGCTTGGCGGGCTCGGATCACCCCTCAAGCCTCGAATTGGTCCTTTGCTGGCGTTCGAGCGCCATCAGGATCCCAAGGCAAAGCATCACCGTCATGACCGCCGATCCACCGAAAGAAACCAGCGGGAGTGGAATCCCGACCACCGGGGCAAGGCCCATGACCATCATCAAATTGATCGTGACATAGAAGAAGATCGTCGCCGACAGCCCGGCCGCGGCGAGTTGCGCGAAGCGGCTGGTGGCGCGGTAGCTGACCCTCATTCCCCAGCGGATGACCATGGCGAACGACAGGATGATCAAGACCCCCCCGATCAGCCCCCATTCCTCGGCCATCGATGCGAAGACGAAGTCGGTATGGCCCTCGGGCAGATAGTCGAGATGGCTTTGGCTGCCCTTGAGGTAGCCCTTGCCCCATATGCCGCCCGAGCCGATCGCAATTTTCGATTGGCTGATGTGATAGCCCGCCCCGAGTGGATCGCTTTCGGGATCGAGGAAGATCAACACTCGCTTGCGCTGATATTCGTGCATCATCGTGAAGGCGACGGGAAGCGCGGCGGCGACCGCGACCGCTCCGCCGATGAACAAGCGAAGTGGCACGCCAGCCAGAAACATGATCGTCAGCCCTCCGGCAACGACCAACATGCTGGTGCCAAGGTCGGGCTGGATCAGGATCAGCCCCGCCGGCACCCCAAGCAGCAGCAGTGCCGGCCAGATCGCTCGCCAGCTTCGGATGTCGCCGTTCGGGAGCAGATCGTAAAAGCGTGCGAGCACCAGCACTACGGCGGGCTTCATGAATTCGGACGGCTGAAGTCGAATGAAGCCGAGATCGATCCAGCGTTGCGCGCCCTTGCCGACAAAGCCGATCATCTCGACCAGGATGAGCATGATCAGGACCCCGAAATAGAGCGGGATGGCAGCTTGCTTGATCACCTCCTCGCGGATCCACGACATGCCGATCGCCAGCGCAAGGAAGAACATGAAACGCACTCCTTGGCTGAGCGCCCAGGGTCTCACCGATCCTCCCGCCGCCGAATACAGGATCACCAGCCCGAAGCCGGCGATTGCGGTGACGAGAAAGATCAGCTTCCACGGGAGCTTGGCCAGCGGCTGCGGAATGATCGAGCTCAGGATCATGTCCGCGCCGTCGCCGCCTCAATAGTTGCGGCGCGCCGCGCCATGCGTTCGGCGAGCGTCCCGCCCCACGCCTGCTCGAGCGCATCGAGCGATTTCAAGGCGCGCGGCGGATCGAACAAAAAGGTCAGCACGTCCTTGGCGACCGGCGCCGCCGCGCGGGCTCCGCCGAGCCCGTGGTCGATCACCACCGACGCTGCAAAACGCGGGCTGACAGTCGGCGCGAAGCAGACGAACAGGCCATGATCGCGATATTTCCAGTCCCCGCTCTGGCCGCGCTGGCTTCCGGTGATCCGCCGGACTTGAGCGGTGCCGGTCTTGCCTCCCATCTCGATTCCGGGAAGCTCGAGCCTGCTTCGTCCCGCGGTCCCGTCGCCGTTGACGACTTGCCACATCCCGCCGCGAACCGTTTCGAAATGCTCCGCAGGAATGTCGAGCGGGGAGGAGGGCTTGCGGTGCGCTCCGATCAGTTGCGGAGCGACATCGCGGCCCGACGCGATCCGTGCCGCCATCACCGCCAGTTGAAGCGGATTGACCAGCAGATAGCCCTGACCGATCGATGCGTTGAGCGTGTCCGACGCTGTCCATTTCTGATTGTAGCGGCGCTGCTTCCAAACGCTGCCGGGGACGGTTCCGTAGCTCTGTGAAACTACCGGCAAGTCGAATTTCTCTCCAAGCCCGAGCCGCTTGGCCATCGGCGCGATCGCGTCATAACCGACCCGGTGTCCCATCGCATAAAAATAGGTGTTGCAGCTTTTGGCGATCGCCCGGCGCATGTCGACCGTGCCGTGGCGGCCAAGACAGCGGAAGAAGCGGTTGCCGAGCCGGTATCCGCCCGGGCAATAGATCCGGTCGGTAGCCTTGATACCGTTCTCGAGTAGAGCCAGCGCCGCCATCGGCTTGATCGTCGATCCGGGGGGGTAAAGCGCCGAGAGCGATTTGTTGTTGAGCGGGCGGCGCTCGTCTTCGGACAGCATGCGCCATTCGTTGCGGCCGATCCCGTCGGAGAAACTGTTGGGATCATAAGCGGGCATCGACACCATCGCGAGAATGTCCCCGGTCAGGCAATCGAGCACCGTGACCGAGCCCGATTCCTCGCCCAGCCGTCGCGCCGCAAAGGCTTGCAAGCCGGCGTTGATGCTCAATTGCACCGTCTGGCCGCTGCGATCGGGCTTGGGGGTCAAGTCGCGCACCAACTTGCCGCGCGCGGTCAATTCGACCCGCTGACCGCCGGGAGTTCCGCGCAACTGCTTTTCGAGCGTCTTTTCCAGTCCCTCCTTGCCGATCTTGAAACCCGGAGTAACCAACAGCGGATTTTTCTCCTTCTCATATTCCTTGGCCGATGCGGTGCCGACGTATCCGACCAGATGGCCAACCGCGGCGCCGTCGGGATAGTAACGCGAAAATCCCCGCTGCGGCTGGACCCCGGGCAGTTCGGGCAATCGGACCGTCACCGCGGCATAACGTTCGTAAGGGACGTTCTCGGCGATCTGAACGGGCTTGTACCCGTTCGCCGCCGCGATTTCGCGCTCGATCCGGTCGACCTCGTCGGGGGTCAGCGCGAGCAACCGGACAAGCATCGCCATCGTCCGCGCGCGGTCGGTCATCTGCTCGGGAATGACATCGACCCTGAAATCGCTCCGGTTGATCGCGATCGGCTTGCCGTGCCGGTCGATGATCCACCCGCGCCGAGGCGGAACGACGATCAGCTGGACTCGATTGCCCTCCGACAAAAGCTGATAATGCTCGTTCTGCGCAACCGACAGCCACCCCAGCCGCGCCAGCAGCACTCCGCCAAACGCGACCTGGGCACCGCCGACGAACAGCATTCGCCGCGAAAAGCTCAGCGATTGATACGCACCCGTAATTCGCGTGACGGGTTTCACCGGCCAAACCGCCAGCGATCGATCCTCGCCACCGCCCAGGCGCCGAGCGGGAAGCAGAAAGCCGCGATGAGTATCCGCGGCGCAACGCTGCGCAGATCGATCGGAGCGTCCATCAACCCGGCAATCCGCCAATGCGCCAGTTCACTTGCGCTAATCAGAAGCACCGCCAACGCCCATTCGATCCAGTAATCGCGCCACATCGTCCGCCGGTCGGTGAGCTCGAGTGCGAGCATCGCAGCGGTCCAAAGCGCAACCGACGCCCCGATCGGCGCTCCTGTGACAAGGTCATTGATCAGGCCGAGCGGGGCCGCCCACCAAGCCGGCCAGACGTCGGTGCGCAAAAGTCGCCAGGCGATCAGCAGGATGAAGCCGATATCGGGAAACCAACCAATCTGGGTGACGATCGGCAAAAGCGCCAGCATCGAGCCGACGAGGACCGAAACCGGCGGGATCGCGTCAACGCCCATTGCGGGCCCGCGGTCGATCGCGCCGGTGCGCGCCTTGAGTGCCGACCGAACCATCAGCGGGGCTCCTGAGCCGCTGCGATCGCCGCTTGCTCATAAGGCGCTTCGACCAAAGCAAAGCTGCTGTCGGAAGGGTCGGCGAGCGGAATGGCGATCGCCCCGTCATCATCGAGTCTGACCACCCGCGCGACCGGGACCAACGGGGGATAGAGCCCGCCGGTCCCCGATGTCACGACGATATCGCCCCGCCTGAACGGATTGCGCCCAACCTCAAGCGGGCGCAGGTCGACCGTCCCATCGCCGCGACCGGTCGAAATGACCGGCATTCCGGTGCGCAGCATCCTGACCGGCACAATGTTGGCGCGGTCCGAAATCAGCAGCACCCGTGAAGCAATTCGGCCGGCGTCGACCACCCGGCCGATCAGCCCGTCGGCGGCGCGAACCGGCATTCCGATTCGGACCCCCTCGCTGGTGCCTGCGGACAGGACTGCGAATCGCCTCAGGCTTTCGAAGCTCGAACCGACGATTCGCCCGCTGGCGACCGCCGCGCGGCTTCGCTCGCGCAACTGCAATGCGGCCTTGAGCTGGTGATTTTCCTGACGGATGGCCTTGGCTTCGACCATTCGCCGGAGCATTGCGCGGCGCTCGGCCTTGAGCCTGCTGTTCTGGCGCGCCGCATCCCAATAATTACCCGCGCCCCCGGCAAGGCCTTCGACGGTTGTGCTGACTTCGCCTAGCGCCCCGGTAAGCGGCGCGGTGAAGTCGAGCGCGATTCCACGGACGGTCTGATAACGCTCAGGCGCGACCAGCGACAGAATTAGCAGCATCAGCCCGATGACCAGCGCGGCGATCGCCGCGATGAAGCTGAAAAACAGGCCGTATTGCGCGCGTCTCGACCATCCTGGGCGCGGCCCCGACGGCGGCGCCATGGATCAGCCCCTCAGGCCGTCTGGAGCACGCCGCGGAACTGCTCTTCCTCGAGCGCGCGGCCAGTGCCGAGAGCGACACAGGTCAGGGGATCTTCCGCAACCGTCACCGGCAGCCCGGTCTCGTCGCGGAGCACCTCGTCGAGACCCTGGAGCAAGGCTCCGCCACCGGTAAGCACGATCCCCTGGTCGCAAATGTCCGCGGCAAGTTCGGGGGCAGTATTCTCGAGAGCGATCCGCACCCCCTCGACGATCGTTCCGACCGGCTCGGACAGGGCTTCGGCGATCTGGCCCTGGTTGATCGAAATCTCCTTGGGAACTCCGTTGACGAGGTCGCGACCCTTGATGTGCACGGTCTTGCCGATTCCATCGACCGGGGGCTTGGCGATCCCGACTTCCTGCTTGATCCGCTCGGCGGTGGCTTCGCCGATCAGCAGATTATGATTGCGGCGGACATAGGAGGAAATCGCCTCGTCCATCTTGTCGCCGCCGACCCGGACAGACGTGGTGTAGGCAAGCCCGCGCAAAGACAGCACCGCGACCTCGGTGGTTCCGCCGCCGATGTCGACCACCATCGAGCCGATCGGCTCGGTTACCGGCATATTGGCGCCGATTGCGGCGGCCATCGGTTCCTCGATCAGGTAAACCTGGCTCGCACCGGCATTCGACGCGGCGTCGCGGATCGCTCGGCGCTCGACCGAGGTCGATCCCGAGGGAACGCAAATGACAATTTCCGGAAAGCGCCAGGCGCGCATCTTGCCGCCATGAACCTTGTGAATGAAATGCTTGATCATCTGCTCGGCGACATCGATGTCGGCGATCACCCCGTCGCGAAGCGGCCGGATCGCTTCGATCTGGTCGGGGGTCTTGCCCATCATCAACTTGGCGTCATTGCCGACCGCCTTGACTCGCTTGACGCCGTTGATCGTCTCGATCGCAACCACCGACGGCTCGTTGAGGACAATCCCGCGCCCGCGGACATAGACCAGCGTGTTGGCCGTCCCGAGATCGATCGCCATGTCGTGCGACATCCATTTGAACCAGCGCGCCCAGAACATGTGACCGTTGATCTTTCGCCTGCCCGTGCCGCTCGTGCGCTCTGCCTGAGCAGCGCTTCGGCTTTACGGAGAATTAAATTCACCCCTCTCAAAGCGTGATGAATTCCGAGGAAAAATCAGCGCTTCGCGAGCCTAGTCCGATTGGGCTAGGACCTACCTCATGTCAATAAGAAGGCTTCCTTCGGAACTGGTCAACCGGATCGCCGCCGGCGAGGTGGTCGAGCGGCCGGCGAGCGCGCTCAAGGAACTGGTCGAAAATGCTCTCGATGCGGGCGCGTCCACAATCGCGGTCCGGCTCGCCGCTGGGGGACTCGATCTGGTCGAGGTCGCCGACGATGGCTCCGGAATGACCCCATCCGATATCCACCTGGCGCTCGAGCGTCACGCGACCTCGAAGCTGCCCGATGACCGGATCGACAATGTCGCAAGCTTCGGCTTCCGCGGCGAGGCGCTTCCGTCGATCGCGAGCGTCGCGCGGCTGTCGATCGACAGTCGTCTGGCCGGCGCCGATGGCTGGCGGGTGGCGATCGACCATGGCGCGGCCGCGGGCGAGGGGCCTGCGGCGTGCCCGCCGGGAACCCGGGTGCGGGTCGAAGGCCTGTTCGACAAGGTCCCGGCGCGGCGCAAGTTCCTGCGCACGCCCCGCGCAGAATATGCCGCCTGTATCGATAGTGTGAAAC
>JBKKAQ010000071.1:0-9105 GCA_046714555.1 Sphingomicrobium sp.
AGGCTCGCGTGGTGCGAAATGAGGAAGGTCGTGTCGAGCTTGCCCTCGCCGATCATCTCGAGCAGCTTGCGCGTATATTTCTGGACATGGGTCTGCCCGGTCTTGAGGCTCAAACCCTTTTCCATCAGCGCTCCGATCGGAAATTTGTCGGCTACCCCGCCATAGACCCCGGGAACCGACAATCGCCCTCCCTTGCGGCAGGCGAGGATTGCCTGGCGAAGCGCCGCCGGGCGGTCGGTGCCAAGCATGCTGTGCGCCTTGACCGTGTCGATGATATTGTCGACCGACAGGCCGTGGCTCTCCATCCCGACGCAATCGATGCACGCGTCGGGGCCGATCCCGCCGGTCATTTCGAACAAGGCCTCGCGCACGTCGACTTCGCTGAAGTGAAGCACTTCGGCGCCCATCGACCGCGCAAGCTCGAGCCGCCGCGGGAAATGGTCGATCGCGATCACCCGGTGCGCTCCAAGCACGAACGCCGACTGGATCGCGAACAGCCCGACCGGGCCGCAGCCCCACACCGCGACGGTGTCGCCGGGCTCGATCTCGGCATTTTCGGCGGCCATCCAGCCGGCCGGGAGGATGTCCGACAAGAACAATACCTTGTCGTCTTCCAGCCCGTCGGGAATGACGATCGGACCGACGTCCGAATAAGGCACCCGCAGATATTCGGCCTGCCCCCCGGCGAACCCGCCGGTGAGGTGCGAAAAACCGAACGCCGCGCCCATCGGATAGCCGTAGGCGATTTCCGACGCGTCCGAAGTCTCGGCCGGATTGCTGTTGTCGCATGCGGCGAACTGCTGCCGCTCGCAAAAGAAGCAGTTCCCGCACGAGATGGTGAACGGGATCACCACCCGCTGCCCCTTCTTGAGCGTGCTGCCCGGCCCGACCTCGACCACTTCGCCCATATTCTCGTGGCCGAGGATGTCGCCGGGACGCATCGCCGGAATATAGCCGCTGTACAGATGGAGGTCCGATCCGCAGATCGCGGTCGAGCTGATCTTGATGATCGCATCGCGCGGGTTGACGATCTCGGGGTCGGGAACGCTATCGACCCGAACGTCGTGGCGGCCATGCCAGGTAAGTGCGCGCATCGGTGAGCTCCTAGATCCGGGATTCGGTGGGGGATTCCGATGTGCGGCCCGACGGGCTCGCATTGGTCGTCACTTCGCCGGTTTCGAGCAATTGCTTGAACCGCCGAAGGTCGCGCCGCGCCTGCACATTGGGCTCGCGCTGGAACAGCTTCGCGATCAGCTTGCCAAGCCCGCCGGCGGGTGGAGCATAGGTCATCACCAGCCGCACCACCGTCCCGCGCCCCGGAGCGGCGTCGAGGAACATCGCCTCGCCCGCGGTGACGATCTCGGACCCCTCGACGCTTTTCCACGCGATCCGCTCGCCCGGGACGTCGTGAGTCATTTGGGTGACCAGCTCGACGGTCCTCCCCGCGGGCGCCTCGATCGTCCAGCGCGAAATTTTTTCGTCGACCCGTTCGACGCTTCGGACATTGTCCATGAATTCGGGAAAGCGGGTGAAGTCGCGCCAGCGCTCGTAAATCTCCTGACGCGATCGGTTGATCGTCACGCTTCGCCCGATCAGCGGTCCCTTGGCGCCCTTTGGCTTGTCGGTGAAGGTCCACGGCGGAGCGTCGCTGATCCTTGCACCTTCGCGCTTGCCGTCACTGCGCTTGCGATTGAACAGAAAAGCCGCACCGGCGGCGGCGGCGACCGCTCCGGCGCCGATCAGCACGCGCTGCCTGGTCGGGGACTCGCTGTTCGAATCGCTGTCGGCTGCGCTCGGCATGGTCATTCTCCGCTTGGATAGGGGCGACGTCGTAACAGGCGATCACCGTGCCGGGACAACCAGCGCGGAGGCGGCGCGGTTCCTCGACTCGCGGGATAAGTTGTTGAATCTGTTCGGAACGACGACGAAACGAGTCAGGCGTCAGGCCAGCTCTCGACGATCTCGACAAAGCGCGACAGCCAGGCGTTGGTCTGGTGACCGTCGACCACCCGATGGTCGATGGTCAGACTGACATAGGCCATCGGACGGATCACCATCCGGTCTTGGCCGTCGACCTCGCGGACCACGACTCGCTTGTCCAATTTGCCGATGCCGAGGATCGCCGCCTGCCCCGAATGAAGGATGATCGGCGCCGCGAACAGGCTTCCCGACACGCCATGGTTGGAGATGGTGAAGCTGCCCCCCGCAACATCGCCCGCGCCAAGCTTGCCCGCCCGCGCTCGCGCAACAAGGTCGTCGAGCGTCGCGCCGACCTGTTCGAGCGTCAGCGAGGCGACGTCCCTGACCACCGGGACCACCAGCCCCTTGTCGCCGAGCGCAGTCCCGACCCCGATGTCGATGGTCGGCGAAACCGCGATCCGGTCCGCTTCCCAGCGGCCGTTGATTGCCGGCGCGACCGCCATCGCCTCCCCCGCCGCCTTGACCAGATAGGCGGTGTAGCTGAGCTTGGTCCCCTTTTCGGCAAGCGCATTCTTGTGCGCCGCAATCGCCGAGAAATCGGCTTCGAACATCGCCGTGACATGCGGCGCCTCGCTCACCGCGCGCACCAGGTTCCCGGCAATCCGCAGCCGCATCGGGTCGTGCCGAATATCGCCCCCATCCGGGTGCCGATCGCCGGCCAGCGCGACCGCCTTGTCGACATCTTCGCGACGAATCCGCCCGCCGCGCCCGGTCCCGCTCAGCGTCGCCGGGTCGATCCCATGATCCGCCAGCGCACGCCTGACCGATGGCGACAACCGCTCCTCCCGGTCTCCCCGCTCCTCCCCAACTCCGTTCGTCCCGAGCGAAGTCGAGGGGCGCCGCGCGACCTCCTCGACCCGCACAGGCTCAGGACGAACCGACGTCTCTTCCTCGATCCGCCCAAGCAAAGCTCCCGGCACCGCCTCGCCGTCGCTCTCGATGCATATTGCGCTCAGCACCCCCGCGACGGGCGAAGCGACCTCCAGGGTGACCTTGTCGGTCTCGAGCTCGACCACAGGCTCGTCGATCGCAACGCGGTCGCCGACCCGCTTGTACCAGGCGCGAACCACCGCGCTGGTGCCTTCCTGCTCGTCGGGAACGCGGATCTCGATGCTCATCTAAAACCCCACCAACCGGTCGATCTCGGCGCGGATCCGCTCGACCGATGGAAGCGCGGCGGTGAGTAATGACGGGTGATGCGGGCTCGGAATGTCGGGCATGGTCACTCGCGCAACCGGCGCGTCGAGGTCGAGAAACGCCTCGTCGGCGACCACCGCGGCGATCTCCGCACCGAACCCCCCGGTGCGCAGATCCTCGTGGACGATCAGGCAGCGGCGGGTGCGCCGGACGCTGCCCAGCACCATCTCGCGGTCCCACGGCATCAACGTTCGAAGATCGATCACTTCGGCCGAAACGCCGTCCGCCGCCGCCTCGCAGCGCGGGACCATCGCTCCCCAGGTGACGATGCTGATCGCCTCGCCCTCGCGGGTCTTCTTCGCGCGCCCGAACGGCAGGACATATGCATCGCCCGGCCACGGCCGCCGCGCCCAGGCATCGTCGAGCATCGCGCGATGTTCGAAAAAGATCACCGGGTCATTGCCGCGAAGCGCCCCGCGAAGCAGCCCGGCCGCATCCTCGGCGTTCGACGGCACCGCGACCAGCCAGCCCGGATTATGGACGAACTGCACTTCATTGGTCTGGCTGTGCCACGGATCGCCGCATCTGAAATAGCCTCCCGGAATGCGCAGCACCATCGGCGCCGCGAAGCGGTTGTGGGTGCGCCAGCGCATCGTCCCGCAATCGTTGATCTGTTCGGTCGCGGGCTCGGCATATTTGCGGAACTGGATTTCGGGCACCGGCATCAAACCGGCGAGCGCCATCCCGACCGCCCGGCCGATGATCCCTTCCTCGTTGAGCGAGGTGTCGAACACCCGCGTCTCGCCATATTTGCGCTGCAGCCCGAGCGTCACCGCATGAACGCCCCCCTTCGGCCCGACGTCCTCGCCGAACAACAGCACGCGCGGGTTGGCGGCAAGCTCCTGGTCGAGCGTCCGGCGGATCGCGGTGACCATGTTGATCCGCTGGCCCTCGGGCGCGGGCCGGTCGCTCGATGGCAGGTCGAGCCCCGCGCGCCCCCCGACCATTTGCAGCTCGCCGTGGAAATGGACATGCCGCTCGACATCGCGCGGCAGTGAAACCGGGCGAGCCTCGGCCTCGGCCAGAGCGGCTTCGACCGCCGCCGCCGCGCCCTCGCCGATCGCCGCCCAGTCGTTGATCCCCAGCGCTATGCAATGCGCCTCGAGCTTGGGCAGCGGATCGCGCGCCCATTCGGCGGCGATCTGCTCCGCGCTCTTGTAAGCCTGGCTGTCCTGGAAACTATGCCCTTCGAGGCGCGGAACGGTCAGCCTCAGCAGCGCCGGGCCCTTGCGCGTCCGGACATGCGCGACCGCATCGGCGATCAATCGCTCGGCCTCGACCGGCTCGGTGCCGTCACCCGAAAAGATTGCCAGTCCACTGAAGCTGGCAAGGTTCGCCGCAATATCGCCGCCGGGGGTCTGGAACGATGAGGGGACCGAGATCCCGAACCCATTGTCTTCGACGTAAAACAGCAAGGGCAGCGCCTGGGTCGTCGCGATCGTCAGCGCCGACCAGAATCCCCCCGTCGCGCAACTCGCGTCTCCGCCAAGCACCAGCGCGATGCTGTCGCCTGCCCCTTCGCCCAGCACTTTTTCCTTATACACGATTGCCTGCGCCCAGCCCGTCGCCGGGCCATATTGAGCACCGACCCCGCCGCACATCGGAAGCGCATGCGCTCCGCCGGGATTGGGGAAATTGAACACCACGCCGATGTCGCGCCCGTCCGAATAGCCCCCCGCTCGCCCCATTCCCGATCCGAGCGCGTCGGCGATATCGACTCCGAGCGCGAGCAATAATGGGCGCGAGCGGTAATAGCCGCAGGCCGCGTCGCCGTCCTTGAGCCGGAGCCCGAGCAGCACCTGCGCCATGTCGTGGCCGCGCGCCGAAAATTGATAGAAGATCTTCTTTTCGGGGACCAGCCGGGTTTCTTCGAGCTGGTCGAGCGCTCGGCTGGTCTGGACCAGCCGGGCGACCTCGCGCCAGTCGATATGTGCGGTCAATCGGCGCGGATCGCCATCACCCATCCATCGCCTCAACCACTGCGGCGATGAAGCGGTCGACCAGATCGTCCGCCATTCCGACGACATTGAAGCGCCCGCTGTCGGCCATGTAGATCGAATGCTCCTGACGCAGCGCTAGTACCTTCTCCCGGCTCAGCGGGAGCATCGAGAACATGCCGAATTGCTCGCCGATGAACGCCAGCCGCGGGTCGGCGGCGGCAATCCGCGAGCGCACGCTTGCGATCCGCTCGCGCATCGTTTCGAGCTCGGCGCGCCAGTCGGCCGACAGCGCCTCGTCATCGAGGATCAGGCGCACCGTCGCCGCGCCGTGATCGGGCGGCATCGACCACATTTCACGCGACATCTGGTTGACATGCGCCATCGCGTTGACGGTCGAAGTGGCGTCGCCGGTCTTGACGAACAAGGCCCCGACGCGGTCGCGGTACAGCCCGAAATTCTTGTCGCAGCTCTGCGCGACCAGCACTTCGTCGCACGCGCCGACGATCCCGCGCACTCCCGCCGCATCCTCCTCGAGCCCCGCGGCCAATCCCTGATAGGCAAGGTCGACGAACGGCAGCAGCCCGCGCTTGGCGATGATCCGGGTGACTTCGGCCCATTGCCCGGGATCGAGATCGGCGCCGGTCGGATTATGGCAGCAGCCGTGGAGCAATACGACATCGCCCGCGCGCGCTTGGTTCAGCGCGGCGATCATCGCGTCGAAGCGGATCTCGCGACGGTCGCGCTCATAATAATCGTAATCAAGGGTTTCGAGCCCGCAGCCCGCGATGATCGCCGGATGATTGGGCCAGGTCGGAGTTCCGACCAGCACCCGCGCAGCCGGATTGGCCGCCGCAATCAGCGCGAAGCCGAGCCGCAGCGCCCCGCATCCGCCCGGTGTCTGCACCCCGCCGATGCGCTCGTCCCTGGCGTGGGGGCCCAGCACGATCGGTCGCAGCAGTTCGGCAAAGCGGATATCCCCCGCCCCGCCGAGGTAGGATTTGGTCTCTTGGCTCTCCCACAGCTTCTGCTCGGCGGCCTTGACCGCGCGAAGGATCGGGGTGCGCCCGATTGCGTCGCGGAACACTCCGACCCCGACGTCGATCTTGTCGGGTCTCGGGTCGGCATTGGCGAGCGCGATCAATGCGAGCAAGGCGTCGCTCGGAATGGGATTGAGATCGGCCAGCCGCCCGGCTTCGATTATGTCTTGATCGTTGAGCATGACCCGCATCTAGCGCCAAATCCGCCCCTGCGCAAAACTGTGGCGCGCAAAAATCCCTGCTCCCAAACCCTCAACCGTCGTAGTCGACCGCGACCCCTTCGCCGACCGGAACCGACTGGCAAGTCAGCACATAGCCAGCCGCGACTTCCTCGTCGGTCAGGCCGAAACGCGCCGCCATCTCGACCTTGCCCGCGGTGACCTTGGCGCGGCAGGTCGCGCACACCCCGGCCTTGCACGCGAACGGCGCTGCGAGTCCCGCGGCTCGCGCGCTGTCGAGGATATTGCCCGCCGCGAGATCGAAGGCGATTCGCCGCGTGCGCCCGTCGAGGGTGACGCTGATCGCCGCCCCCGCCGCTTTTTCCTGCAACTGGGCGATCTCGGCGACCGCCGCCGCCGACGGCCGCCCAGCGGTGAAGCGCTCGATGTGAATCCGCTCGCCCGGCACTCCGCGGTCGATCAGCGCAGCCTCGGCGGCGTCCATCATCGGTCCGGGCCCGCAGATCAACCAGCCGTCGACCTGCCCCGGATCCTCGACCAGTTCGCCGATCGCCGCGTCGCAGGTCGCGCGGTCGAGCATCGCGTTGAACAAGGCGATCTCGCCCGCTTCCTCGGCCAGGAAATGATAAAGCTCGAACCGCTCGATATAACGATCTTTCAATCCGCCAAGCGCTTCGAGGAAGATGATCGAAGCGCTGTCGCGATTGCCGTAGAACAAAGTGAACCGGCTCATTGGCTCCTCGCTCAACGCGGTGCGGATCAGCGAGATGATCGGAGTGATCCCCGATCCCCCGGCAAAGCCGACATAATGCCGCGATTTCGCGGGTTCGAAGGCGATGGTGAAACTTCCGTGCGGCGGCATCACCTCGATCGTGTCGCCGGGCTTGAGCCGGTCGCCGACCCAGTTCGAAAACACGCCCCCCGCGATGCGCTTGACCGTCACCATCCAGTCGCGCTCGGCGGGCGCGGTGCACAAGGAATAATTGCGCCGCACTTCCTCGCCGCCGATCATTGCCCGAAGCGTCAGATGCTGCCCGGCGC
The DNA here is from genome assembly GCA_046714555.1 of Sphingomicrobium sp. Taxonomy (GTDB): domain Bacteria; phylum Pseudomonadota; class Alphaproteobacteria; order Sphingomonadales; family Sphingomonadaceae; genus Sphingomicrobium. The sequence goes on from JBKKAQ010000071.1 coordinate 7,375, forward strand.
GAAATGCGAACGCCTCGCGCAGCTCTACCGGCACATCAAAGCGGATCGACACCGCCTCGTCGGTTTCGGGGATGATCTCGGCGATGCTCAACGCATGGAATCGTTCGGCCATCGCCCAATTTACCAGATGGCGTTGGGGTAAGTGCGCGGCAGATGCTGAATCACCGCGAGCAGATGACCGAGCTGCTCGCTGTGATGACCGCGCCGCCCGCCGAGGATCGCCCGCTGCTCGGGCGGAGGCTCGAGCCTCGCCTCGGCGAGCACCGCGCCGATCGACTCGCGATACTCGCCCTCGAACGCGCGCGGATCGGCCGCAATCCCGCGCTCGATCAGCCCTTCGAGCAGCGTATCGACTTCGAACAGTTCGGGGATGAACCGCCAGCACCAGTCGATCCCTGTCGCCATCCGCGCTCTGCTTTCGGCGGTTCCGTCGCCAAGCCGAACCGTCCATTCGGCGGCAAGCTCGCGGTGGTAAGCGACCTCCTTGACCGCCTTCGCCGCGATTTCGCGCAAGCCGATCTCATTCGACCCGGCGAGCGCTGCGTAGAGCAGATGCTGATACGTCGCCATCAGCAGATGCCGGGCGATCGTCCGCGCGAAATCGCCATTGGGCTGCTCGACCAGCAGGCAGTTGCGGTAATCGAGCACGTCGCGGTGGAACGCCAGTTTGTCGGCGTCGCGCCCCTCGCCTTCCTCCTCACCCGCCGCGCTCAGCAGCAGGGTCGCCTGGCCGATCTGGTCGAGCGCGAGATTGGCGAGGCTCAAATCGACCTCGAGCGAGGGCGCATGCCCGCACCATTCGGACAAACGCTGGCCGAGGATCAGCGCGTCGTCGCCCAGCCGGAGGAAATAATCGAACCGCGCGGGCTCGCCCACCGCGCTTCGCGCGAGCGACGGCATCAGATGTGAGTCACGTCGTCGGGAATGTCATAGAAAGTCGGATGGCGGTAAATCTTGGACTCGGCGGGCTCGAACATCGGCCCGGCCTCGGCGGGATCGGAAGCGACGATCTGGGCCGACGGGATGACCCACAGGCTGACCCCCTCCATCCGCCGCGTATAGGTGTCGCGCGCATGGCGAAGCGCAAGCTCGGCATCGGGCGCATGGACGCTCCCGACATGGCGATGCGCCAGCCCGCCCTTGGCCCGCACGAACACCTCCCACAAGGCCCAGTCACTCACCTGAAGATCTCCTCCCGCCTCGCGCAGGGAGGACCTTGAAACCTACTCACGCCGCCGCCCTTGCCGCGCGCTTGACCTGATGCGCCGCCGCCGCCGCGCGCACCCAGGCGCCCTCGTCCCACGCCGCCCGGCGCTCGGCCATGCGCTCCTTCGCCACCGGGCCCTCGCCCCGCAGCACCGCCGCAAATTCCTCCCAGTCGACCGCTCCGAAGTCGTACCCGCCCTTCGCCTCGTTCCACTTCAAGTCAGGATCGGGCACGGTCAGCCCGAGATATTCGGCCTGTGGAACGGTGATATCGACGAATTTCCGGCGAAGCTCGTCATTGCTGTCGCGCTTGATTCGCCAGCGGAAGCTTTGCGCCGAATTGGGGCTGTTCGCGTCGGGCGGCCCGAACATCATCAGGCTCGGCCACCACCAGCGGTCGAGCGCGTCCTGCGCCATCCTTTTCTGCTCCGGGCTGCCGCGCGCCATCGCGATCATGATCTCATAGCCCTGGCGCTGGTGGAAACTCTCCTCCTTGCACACCCGCACCATCGCCCGCGCATAGGG
>JBKKAQ010000072.1:0-9929 GCA_046714555.1 Sphingomicrobium sp.
CGGGCATGTCGGCGGGGTTGTGGAGCGCGACGACCTGGGCGGGCTCGGTCTTCGAATGCGACAGATGAATCTGATAGACCACCGAGGGGGCGGTCGTGATCAGGTCGAGATCATATTCCCGGGTCAGCCGCTCCTGGATGATCTCGAGGTGGAGCAGCCCGAGGAAGCCACAGCGAAAACCGAAGCCCAATGCCGCGCTGGTTTCCATCTCGAAGCTGAAGCTGGCGTCGTTGAGCCGCAATTTATAGAGCGATTCGCGAAGCTTGTCGAAATCCGCGGCGTCGACCGGAAACAGTCCGCAGAACACCACCGGCTGGACCAGTTTGAACCCCGGAAGCGCCTCGGCGGTCGGCCTTCGAGCGTCGGTGATGGTGTCGCCGACCCGGGTCTCGGCGACTTCCTTGATCTGGGCGGTGATGAAGCCGATCTCGCCGGCGCCCAATTCGCCCAATTGCTCGATCTTGGGGCGGAAGCAGCCTACCCGGTCGACCAGATGGTTGCTCCGGGCGGCCATGAAACGGATCTGCTGGCCCTTGGCGATCACCCCGTCGATCACCCGCACCAGGATCACCACGCCGAGATAGGGGTCGTACCAGCTGTCGACCAGCATCGCCTTCAATGGCGCGTCGCGGTCGCCCTTGGGCGGCGGGATGACATCGACGATCGCCTGGAGCACCTCGTCGATCCCGATCCCGGTCTTGGCGCTCGCCAGCACCGCCCCCGACGCGTCGAGCCCAATCACCTCCTCGATCTCGGCGCGGACCCGCTCGGGCTCGGCCGCGGGCAGATCGACCTTGTTGATCACCGGAACGATCTCATGATCATGTTCGATCGACTGATAGACATTGGCCAATGTCTGCGCTTCGACCCCCTGCGCCGCGTCGACCACCAGCAGCGCCCCCTCGCACGCGCTCAACGACCGGCTGACCTCATAGGCGAAATCGACATGGCCCGGCGTGTCCATCAGATTGAGGGTATAATCCTCGCCGTCGGCGGCTTTCCACTTGAGGCACACCGTTTGCGCCTTGATCGTGATCCCGCGCTCTTTCTCGATATCCATATTGTCGAGCACCTGGCTCGACATTTCGCGCTCGGTCAGGCCCCCGGTGCGCTCGATCAGCCGGTCGGCGAGGGTCGATTTGCCATGGTCGATGTGGGCGATAATCGAAAAATTGCGGATATTGGAAAGCGGAGTCATTCGAGCGCCGCTAGCAGAGAGCTTGGCGCGCAGCCAGTGCGAGCCGCCGCCTCGCGCCGCCGCTGGTTTATCGCGATTGCACATTCGCCAAGCGCTTCTAATGTCCGGCCGAATCCTCCGGAGCTTTCCACTTATGCGCCGTCATGCCTACCTGAGCCTGATTTTCTCGACCGCGTCGCTGATCGCCGCTTGCGCCGCGACCCCTCCGGTGCGCGAAGCCGCGGCGGTTCGGCTCGAGGCACCCGCGCCGGCCGAGCCGGCCCCGGTGTCGGCTTTGGTCGCCGAAGTCGCGATCCCGCACTCGAGCTTCCGCCTCGACAATGGCCTCACCGTCATCGTCCACGAGGACCGCAAGGCGCCGGTGGTCGCGGTCAGCGCCTGGTACAATGTCGGGTCGAAGGACGAGCCCGGGAGTAAGACCGGTTTCGCGCATCTGTTCGAACATCTGATGTTCAACGGCTCGGAGAATCTTCCCGGCGATGTCTTTGCCTACCTCGAGCAGATCGGCGCGACCGACTACAACGGCGGGACCAGCTTCGATTATACCAATTATTACGAGACCGTTCCGCGTGGCGCGCTCGAGCGGGCTTTGTTCATCGAATCGGACCGGATGGGCCATCTGCTCGGCGCGGTGACTCAAGAGGTGCTCGATAATCAGCGCGCGGTGGTCCAGAACGAAAAGCGCCAGCGCGATAATCAGCCCGGCGGGCTGGTGTTCTACGAAGTGCTCGAAAATCTCTTTCCCGAAGGCCATCCCTACCACCACAGCCCGATCGGCTCGATGGCCGACCTCGACGCCGCGAGCCTCGCCGATGTCAAGGCCTGGTTCGCCGACAATTATGGTCCCAACAATGCGGTGCTGGTGCTTGCCGGCGATATCAGCGCGGACGAGGCGCGGCCGCTGGTCGCCAAATATTTCGGGTCGATCGCACGCGGCCCGGTCAATCTCCCCGCCGATGCCGCGGTCCCGACGCTCGCCGCTCCCAGGTCGATCGTGATGAAGGACCGGATCGCGGCGGTACAAATCCAGCGCTACTGGCCGGTGCCCGGGTTACTCGATCGCCGCTTGGTCGCGCTCGACGTCGCCGGCTCGGTGCTCGGCGGGCTTGCGAGCTCGCGGCTCGACAAGGTTCTGGTGCGCGACGAGCAGCTTGCGGTCGGGGTCTCAGCGGGCCTGATCCCGTTGCAGCGGGTCGGGCTGTTCACCGTCAGCGCGACGGTCAAGCCCGGGGGCGACCCGGCGCTGGTCGAACGGCGGCTCGACCAACTCGTCGCCGACTATATCGCGCAGGGTCCCAATGATGACGAGGTCCGCCGCGCGGTGACCAGCGAGCTTGCCGCGCGGATCAACGGGCTCGAACAGGTCGGCGGCTCGAGCGGCAAGGCGGTCGCGCTCGCCGAAGGGCAGGTTTATGCGGGCGATTCGGATTTTTACAAGCAAACGCTCGCCGCTTATGCCGGTGTGTCTACCGCCGAAGTCCGCTCGGCGATGGCCGAATGGCTCAGCCGCCCGGCCTTGACGATCCGGCTCGAGCCCGGCGACCGCCCCGCCTATCAGGACGCTAAAGCGGTCGCTTCCGCCAAGCCCAGGCGTAATTCGAAGCCCGCTGTGCCGCTCGCAAAGCGCGCCATTCCCCCGCTCGAAAGCCTCGCCGCGCTCGATTTCCCCGAAATATCGCACACGACCTTATCGAACGGCATCCGCCTGTCCTACGCGCAGCGCGACGCGGTCCCGATCACTCAGCTCGCTTTGTCGTTCGACGCGGGCTTCGCCGCCGACGCTCCCGTCCAGCGCGGCATCCAGAGCTTCACCCTCGCCCTGCTCGAAGAAGGCTTCGGCGGGCTGACATCACAGCAGATCGCCGAGGCCAAGGAGCGGCTCGGGGCCGAGATCGGCGCCGGCGGCTCAGCCGATCGAAGCCTGGTTTCGCTGTCCGCGCTCAGCGCCAATCTCGCACCCTCGCTCGACCTCGTCGCGGCGATGATCCAGCGTCCGACCTTCGCTCCGGGCGAAATCAACCGGGTCCGCGCCCGAACCCTGACCGCGATCGCCCAGGCGCAAAAGGACCCGGGATCGATCGCCTCGCGCGCGCTTCCGGCCTTGATCTACGGCGAGGCCCACCCCTATTCCTCGACCGGGCTCGGCGAGGCTGAGGCGGTGACCCGCTTCACCCGCGACGATCTGGTCGGCTTCCAGTCGCGCTGGCTTCGCCCCGACAATCTCGAGATCTTCCTCGTTTCGGATCGCCCGCTGGCCGAAATCCAGCCGCTGCTCGAGCAACGCTTCGGACGCTGGGCGACCCCTCCGGTCCCGCGCGGGGCAAAGACCTTCGCGCCCCCGCCGCCGCGCCCCGCATCGCCGCGGATCGTCCTGATCGACCGCCCCGGCTCGCCCCAGTCCATCATCTACGGCGGGCAGATCACCCCGATTGACCCGCGCAGCGACGTTACCGCGATCGCCAGCGCTAACGACATTCTCGGCGGCGGCTTCCTGTCGCGGATCAACATGGACCTGCGCGAAAAGCGCGGCTGGTCCTATGGAGTCAGCGGCTCGGTCGCGCTCAGCCAGCACGCGGTGCCATACATCGTCCGGGCACCGGTCCAGGCTGACCGCACCGGCGATTCGATCCTTGCCCTCAACCGCGAGATTGCCGCTTTCCTTGGACCCCGGGGCACGACTGAGGAAGAACTTGCGCGCACCGTCGCCAATAACATCAACGAACTCCCGGGCCGGTTCGAAACCGCGGGCGCGGTGCTTTCGGCGATGCAGACCAACGCGCTCTACGGCCGCCCCGACAATTATTACGAGCTGCTCGCCGACCGCTACCGAGCGCAGACCCGCGCCAGGCTCGATTCGGCGCTTCGGGCGGCGGTCGACCCCAACGCCTTCGTCTGGGTGGTAGTCGGCGACGCCGCCAAAATCCGCCCCCAGCTCGACAAGCTCAAGCTCCCCATCCACCTCGCCCGACCGCGCTAATATCCTCCCGGCATTGGCCGGGGAGGGGGTGGTGAAGGGAATGAGGCAACGCCTACCCCAATCGCGTCACATGCCCCATCTTGCGCCCGGCGCGCGCCTCCCCCTTGCCGTACAGATGGAGCCGCGCCCCTGGCTCGGCAAGGATCGCCCGCCACCCGTCCATTTCGTCGCCGATCAGATTGTCCATCGTCACCCGCCCGGGGCTGCGCTCGGACGACCCCAGCGCAAGCCCGCACACCGCCCGGATATGCTGCTCGAACTGCGAGGTTGCCGCTCCTTCGATTGTCCAATGCCCGCTGTTATGCACCCGCGGAGCGATCTCGTTGACCAATGACCCGTCGGCGCAGGCGAAAAATTCGACCGTCAGCACCCCGACATGGTTGAGCGCCGCGGCGATTTCGACCGCGAGCGCCGCCGCTTCGCCGACCAGTCCGGCGATCTCTTCCCCGGCGGGAAGCACCGACCGGCGAAGCATTCCGCCCTCGTGATGATTACGAGGGCTATCCCACAGCACGCATTCGCCACTCACTGATCGCGCCAGTAACACCGAAAATTCGGCGAGATAATCGACCGCTGCCTCGGCCACCGCGGGCCGCTCGCCGATCTCCCTCCACGCGGCATGGGCCTCGCCCCGATCGCTCACCCACGCCTGTCCCTTGCCGTCATAGCCGTGCCGCCGGCTCTTGAGCACCACCGGAGGCCCGAGCGCGTCGATCGCTGCCGCAAGCTGATCCGGCCCGTTCACCTCCCGCCACGGCGCGACCCGCCCTCCGACGCTTTCGATGAATTTCTTCTCGACCGCTCGGTCCTGAGCGATCTCGAGCGAGCGCACTCCAGGGTGGAGCTTGTCGCCCAGTCGCGCCAGCGGAGCCACCGGCAAATTCTCGAATTCATAGGTGACTACGTTGACTGCTTGCGCAAATCGCCCGAGCGCCTCGCCATCGTCGAACGACCCTCGGCTATGCTTGGCCGCAACCGCCGCCGCGGGCGGATCCTCGTCGGGGGCGTAAATATGACAGCGATAGCCGAGCTGCGCCGCGGCAATCGCGAGCATCCGGCCAAGCTGCCCGCCGCCGACGATCCCGATGGTTGAACCCGGTGGGACGATCATGCCGGCCGGTCGGGAACGGCCTGGGTCTGCGCGGCGCGATAATCGGCCAGCCGGCCGGCGAGCGCCTCGTCGCTCAAAGCGAGGATTGCCGCCGCGAGCAAGCCCGCATTGACCGCGCCCGCGCGCCCGATTGCCAGGGTCGCGACCGGAATTCCGGCGGGCATCTGGACGATTGACAGCAAACTGTCGAGCCCCTTGAGCGCCGAGGATTCGACCGGAACTCCGAGCACCGGAAGCTGGGTCATCGCCGCCGCCATTCCGGGCAGATGCGCCGCTCCCCCGGCACCGGCGATGATCAGCTTCAATCCGCGCGCGCTCGCGCCGAGGGCATAATCGACCAGCCGCTCGGGGGTGCGATGCGCCGAGACGATCCGCGTTTCATGCCCGACCCCCAGCGCGTCGAGCGTCTCGGCGGCGTGGCGCATCGTTTCCCAGTCAGAACTGCTGCCCATGATGATCCCGACCACCGTCCCGCTCATGCTGTCCCCCCGCCTCGTCAAGCGCGGAGGTTTAGGAAGATGGCGGCGGCGGCGCAATCGTACCAAAGCGGGATTCCACTTTTCCTTTGATTTGGGGTACTAAGTCCCAATTCTCCGGGGAGCGTTCGAATGTACCAGGGACAACTCGACTGCTCGGATCCGGACCAGTTGATGGCGACCATCGCACAATTGCGCGGCGAGGTCGCCCGGCTCGAAGCGCGAGTCGAAGAGCTCGATCAGCTCGCGCACCACGATTCGCTGGTCCCGCTGCCCAACCGGCGCGGGCTCGTCCGCCACCTCGAAATGCTCATCGCCCGCACCCAGCGCTACGGAACGCCCGCGGCGATGCTGTTCGTCGATCTCGACGGTCTCAAGTTGGTCAACGACAGCTTCGGCCACAGCGCCGGCGATGCCGCCTTGATCCGGGTCGCCCGGCTGCTCGTCGAGGGAGTCCGGTCGAGCGATTGCGTCGCGCGCGTCGGCGGCGACGAATTCGCCATATTGCTCGATCATTCGGACGAAGCGAGCGCGATCGAAACCGCCGGCAGGCTGGTCAACATCATCGCCGACTGCGACTTCATCCACGACGGCATCGCGGTCCCGCTGAGCGCCGCGATCGGGGTCACCTCGATCGAGCAGGACGACACGCCGATGACGGTAATGGCCCGCGCCGACCAGGCGATGTACCGGGTCAAAGCCGCCGCCTAGCCTGAAGCGGATTTAAGCGGCGGCTGACGCGCAAGGTTTTTTGCAAGCGCTTGAGTGAGCGCGCAACAAAAAGCTAGCCGGGCCCTGCTGCCGGGCCCGGCTCGGATCTGCCTTGAGGCGGTGGCTTAGAAGCTCGCGCTTAGTGAAAAGACCACCGCGCTGTCGACCTGATCCCTCAGAGAGCTGTCGAAGCCCAGGTCCCTGGACTTGAGGCTGGTGTCGACATAAGCGACCCCGGCGGTCAGCGGACCAATCAGCTTGACGTCGGCTCCGACCATCCAGTCCCAGTAATTCTGGCCACTGAAGGTGAGGAAGCTGTCGCCCATCGAACGGCCCAGGTGAGCTTTGAGGGTCACCGGAGTGTTGGGGATCGAGATGCTCGGGTCGGCGTAGAGGTAGAGATTATCCTCGTCGCCGATCGCATCCTGCTTCGGGGCATAGGCCGCGCCGACCTTGATCGCCCCCGGGCCAACCGGTGCGGTGACGCTGAGATAGGGCTCGAAAAATTCAAAGTCTCCACCTGTCGACCCGGGATATGCGTAATAAAGCAGTCCCCCGTCGACCTTGACTCCGCCACCGATCTCGCGCCCGTAGCCGGCATAGAGGTCGAGCTCGAGGTTGGAGCCGCCCAGCTCGCCAAAGCCGTCGAGCGAGGAGGCCCAGGCGCCGGCGTAAAAGCCCGAGCTGTGATTGAGGTTGATTGTTCCCTGGATCGCCGGATCCTCGTTCGACAGCGATACTCCGCGGAAGCGGTATTGGGATACGCCGGTCACTCCGCCGGTTACGGTGAACGCAGGCGTGGGCGCGGCTGGCTCGTCGTGAGCGAACGCCGGAGCGGTCGAAACGAGCAAGGCAAGGCTTAGTGCAAGATGGCGAAAAGGCAGCATGAGAGGTCCCCCGGTTCAAGCCGTCGACCCGCTTTGCGGTGTTCGCGGCGAAAAAAGCCTCGCTTTCGCGAGACGCGGACTCTCCTGAGTGCAATTGTTACCAATCGAAGACGTGGAGTCCACAAAAAACTCATCTTGGAGCAATTGGTCGGACGAGACTTCGAAAAGTGATGGAAAGGCGCAACAGTTTTCCGGGCGCGATGCCATGTCCCCAGCGGCTGCGGACGTCGCCGCTGAGCAAATAGGCCGAGCGCGGCTCCAGCGGCACTGCAAAGCGGCGGTAACCCTTGTCGCTGCGCTGACGAAAGCGAAGGATCGCGGGCGCGCCGAGCGACACTCCGACGAGCTTGTCGAACACAGAGCGATCGCGATGCCAGCCGATCCCGGCGCCCGGATCGTAACGCGTGACCAGCACCTGGACGAGGTCGCTCGCCGGGAGGCCGGCAAGCGCCGCGGCGCGGCTGCGAAGCGCAAGCATCCAGTCGGGAATCGGATCGGTTTCGGCGAAACTCGCATTGGTGAAATCATAGCGCCAGCCAAAGCTGCGAGTCTTCCGTTTGCCGAGCCAGCCGTGAAAGGCGAACGGGGCGAGGTCGAGCGCCTCGATATGGCCGATCAGCGCCGCTTCCTCGGCCAGGTCGATGATCGCACCGCACATCACCAGGCCGGGCACCGGCGGGTCGGAAAAAAGGTCGCGCATCGTCAGCGCGCCATCAGCCCCGCGAGCTCGGCCGGGGTCAGTGCGTGTCTGAGCTGATCCATCGTACATTGGCGCGGCGCCTTGTCGGGACGGCGGCGGAGCAGGCGCGTGCCGTGGCGGAAGCGATTCCCGGAGACTTGGTCGTAAAGCACTTCCACCACCAGTTCGGGCCTGACCGGCCGCCATTCGGTCGAGCGCTCGGTCGACCAGCGGCTCTGCCCGCCGGGCGCCTTACCGGAGAAACCGGGAGCGCCGGCAAGCGCTTCCAGCTCGCTGGTCCAGCCGGCGCGGTTGGTGGCGGGGATCGACGAGGTGAAGCCGACGTGGTTGAGCAGCCCGGACTCGTCGTAAAGCCCGAGCAGGAGCGAGGCGACCGCTGCGCCCGAGCGGTCGGTGCGGAAGCCGCCGACGACGCAGTCGGCGGTGCGCCGGACCTTGACCTTGAGCATCGCCCGCTCGCCGGGGCGGTAAGGCTCGTCGAGTCGTTTGGCGATCACTCCGTCGAGCGCGCCTCCGCTGCGATCGAGCCAGGCGGTGGCGATGGCCCGATCGAGCGTCCTCGGGGACAGCAGCAAGCCTGGCTGATCCTCGCTTTCGAGCAGGCCATCGAGCGCGGCCCGGCGCTGTTCGAGCGACTCTCCGGCGAGCGGCTTGCCGCCGAGCGCGAGGCAGTCGAATGCCATATATTGCGCCGGGGTTTCGGCGGCGAGGCGACGGACCCGCGATTCGGCGGGGTGAAGCCGATGCTGGAGCGCTTCGAACGACAATGTGCCACCAAGCTCGATGATCAGTTCGCCGTCGATGATGAAGCGCTTGGCGTTGAGTCCGGCGAACATCGCGGCGACTTCGGGGAAGTAGCGGTCGAGCGGCTTGCCCGACTTGGACCATAGAGCAACGTCGCCGCCATCGCGCTCGGCGATGCAACGAAAGCCGTCCCATTTGGGCTCATATTGCAAGCGCTCGCCCTCGGGCAGCTGTTCGACCAGGAGCGCTTCCATCGGTTCGAACGGCGCGGGCATGTCAGTCGGGCCCAAGCTCGATCCACACCGGAGCGTGGTCGCTGGTCTTTTCGTGCGCCCGGGTGCTTCGGTCGACGCCTGCGGACTTGAGCCGGGCGGCGGCGGAAGCATTGAGCAGAAGATGATCGATCCGTAGCCCGGCGTCGCGCGCGAAAGAGTTGCGGAAATAATCCCAGAAAGTGAAGATTTGTTCGTCGGGATAAAGCGTCCGAAGCGCGTCGGTCCAGCCCTGGCCGAGCAGTTCGACGAACCGCGCGCGGGCTTCGGGTGCGAACAAGGCATCCTTGAGCCAGCGTTCGGGCTTGTACACGTCGAGGTCGGTCGGGATGATGTTGTAATCGCCGGCAAGAACCACCGGAGCGTCGGTCGCGACCAGCTCGGCGGCGAGCGTGATGAAGCGTTCGATCCACAGCATCTTGTAATCGAACTTGGGGCCCGGCTTGGGGTTGCCGTTGGGCAGATAGAGGCAGCCAACGAGGACTCCGCCGACCGCGGCCTCGATGTAGCGGCTGTGCAGGTCGCCGGGATCGCCGGGAAGCCCGCGGCGGGTTTCGAGCGGATCGCAACCGCGCGCGAGGATCGCGACTCCGTTCCAGCTTTTCTGTCCGTGCCAGATCGCCCCATAGCCGGCCTCGGCAAGCGCGGCCTGCGGAAAGCGCTCGTCTGGCGCCTTCAATTCCTGAAGGCAGACCACGTCGGGGCTGGTCTCGCCAAGCCAGCGCAACAGGACCGGTAGCCGCCCGTTGACTCCGTTGACGTTGTAGGTCGCGATGCGCACCGGATAGGGCTCCTACAGCGCAGCGAGCTGCATATTGTCGAAGCGGTGGGCATATTGCTTTGCGACCCCGAC
>JBKKAQ010000073.1:0-11342 GCA_046714555.1 Sphingomicrobium sp.
GATCTGGATAGGATCCGGTTATGCGAATCGCGCCAAATGCCCTAAATTCCGAAACTTGCTGGGCCGACCGTGCCCGGGAGCAGTCGGATGTTCAGGTTTTGGAGGCGCAAGCCCAGGGTCAAGCCCGCGAAGTCCCCCGAGCCCCCCGCGTCCGCGGATCAAAAGCCGGCGGCGCAAATCGAGGAGCGATTGACCGCCGAGCTCGATCTCTACATCATCCGCCAGGTCACACCGCAGCGCGCCGCCTTTCTCGGTGTGATGAACAAGCAGATTCGCTCTCCCGAAGTAGCCGGGCAGAGCGGCTTCGAAAAAGCCGCCGAGGCTCAATTCCAGCTGATGCTCGACAATTGGAGCGACGCGCGGATCGTCCATCTCGCTAAGGCGAGGGGACTGTTGGGGTATGAATCGCCCGATGCAGCGGGCATCCGGACCGAGCTCGATGCGCTCATCGACCAGCGCCTGAACCGCGAGGACGCCGAACTCATCAACGCCGGGCTGAAAGCGCTCACCGCGGCGATCAAGCACCACAACCAGCGGCCGAGCTAGCGCCGCACTCCGACATTATGCTCGCGCTGGCCGAGGCCGCGGAAGATCCGCGGGCCGAGGTCGAACCGCAGCGGGGCCATCTTGCCGCCATCCTCGCCGCCGCGCCCGACGATGAAGCTCGCCGAAGTCTGTCCTTCGCCCGAACCGAACCGATACAGAACGTTGAAGCCGACCAGCGGAACGAACAATCGCCGCCCGTCGACCTGATATTCGCGGCACGACGCGCGTGGCATCGACACCGCGCTTTTGAGTTCGACCCGGCTCAGCGGCGGGATCTGCGCGATCGTGTCGCCCTTGGCGACAGGGTTTTCGAAGAAATTGGCGATCTCGCGATCCTGCTCGGGCCCGGCGTTGAACATCCGTCCTTCGACCAGCACCTCGCGCGCCGGCGCGCTTCCCGAATTATAGAGCAGGATGTCGAAGTGGACCGTCGCATTGTCGTCGGTGATCACCGCCCGGGTGGCGGCGAACTCGATCGCGATCCACGGCCGCAGCCTGATCGACACGATCCCGTCGCCGCGCGGTGGCGCGGGCGCCGGCTGGGCGTAACGCGCGCCGGGACCGGGCGGAGCGGGCGGCGGCGCGACAAAGGCATTGTCCGGCGCCTCGTCGATCCCACCTGCATAGCCAAAGGCTCGCGCGCTGCGCTTGCGCCAGGCGAATGCCACCGCCGCAGCCATGAGCGCCATCAGCGCGACCAACCACGGCAAGCGCGAGAAGCCGCTGCTCCCGCTCATGTCAGGCGGCGGCGCAACGACCGCATCGCTTGCCCCGCTTGACGAGACCGCGGGCGGCGCTGTGGTCTCCGCGATCGGCGGCGCTAGCGTCGGCCGCCGTGTAAGTGGATCGGGTGGGGGAAGCGCAATCGTAACCGAACGCGCCACCGGCGGAGCAACGGGGCGGATCGCGCTCGGGCGCGGCGCGGGCCTGGCCGGGGCCGGACGCTCGGCCTCGGGTTCGGCCGCTCGCGGCGCCACGCTGTTCGCAACCGGGGGCTCGGTCCGCCGAGTGACCGTTCCGGGAAGCGAGAAGTCGCGCAATTGCTCGGGACCGACGGTGTCGGGGGCTGGCGCCGGGGCGGGGGTGACGACGGTGGCGTTAGCGAGATTGTCCTGCGCGGCGGCCGGCGACGCGCCAAGCCCGGCGAGCGCAAGCGCCACGCTCCATCCCCGGGGCGAATAACGCCGCTTCACCATCGCCTGATCATCAACCTTCTGATTGCCTGGCAAGCGCCATGCCTCGCAAGCCCGAGCGCTTCAACCCGCCGCTTAGCTCAGCGGGCGTCGACCAGCACTAGCTCGGCGTCGGCATCGGCCTCGATCGTCAGCTTTACTTCGCCGGTCACCGCCACTCCGTCGCCCTTGGCCGCAGCGGTGCCGTTGATGCGCACCGCACCGCTCGGGACCAGATAGAGGTGGCGCGAAGGATCGGCGTCGTATGACAGGCTCTTGCCGGCACCTATTGTCGCTCCGAGCACCCGGGCGTCGGCGTGGATCGTCAGCGCGCCGTCGGCGGCGTCGCCGCTCGCGAGCAGCTGAAACTGCCCGTCGCGCGCCTGCTTGGGGAACGGCCTGGCGCCCCATCCCGGGGGCGATCCCGGGCGGTCGGTCTCGACCCAGATCTGGAACAGGGTCGTATCCTCGTCTTCGAGGTTGAACTCGGCGTGAGTCACTCCGCTGCCCGCGCTCATCACCTGGACGTCGCCCGCGCCGGTGCGGCCCTCATTGCCAAGCGAATCGCGATGAGTGATCGCCCCGCTGCGGACATAGGTGATGATTTCCATGTCGCGGTGCGGGTGCGGCGGGAAACCCGACTGGGCGGCGATGCGGTCGTCGTTCCACACCCTGATCCGACCCCAGCCCATCCGCGACGGGTCCTGATAATTGGCGAAGGAGAAATGATGGCGGGCGTCGAGCCAGCCGTGGTCGGCATGGCCAAGCGAGGCAAAAGGTCTAATATCGATCATCGCCAACAGATGGGGAGGCTCGTGCCCGCCATCAAGCGTCAGCTAACTTGCCGAAGCCCTTGCGCATAGACCGCCGCCTTGAGCGCATATAGCTCTGCCGACCGTGCTAATCCAGCGATCTGCTCCTCGCTTAGCGCCCGGACCGCTCGTGCCGGGCTTCCGACGATCAATAATCCCGCCTCGAAAATCTTGCCCTCGGTCACCAGCGCTCCTGCCCCGACCAGGCAATTGGCACCGATCATCGCGCCGTTGAGAATGCGCGCTCCCATCCCGACCAGCGCCCCTTCGCCGATCGTGCAGCCGTGGAGAATCGCCTGGTGCCCGACGGTCACTCGCGCGCCGATAATCAACGGCGCGCCGGGGTCCGAATGCCCGACCGCGCCGTCCTGGATATTGCTCTCCTCGCCGATCAGGATCGGGGTATTATCGGCACGGATCACCGCACCGAACCAGACGCTGGCGCGCCGCCCGAGCCGCACATCGCCGATGAGGTCGGCCGAAGGCGCCGCCCACGCCCCCTCGGCGAGCTGGGGTGCAAGATCATCGAGTGCATAAAGCGGCATCGGCCCGCCTTAGCGCTCCGCGCTCGAGCCCGGCAAGGCCGCTGATCGGGGTTTGCATCGGGCGCGAAGTGATTGTGCGTAGCGGCGCGGCCCCATAGGGAGGCGCAATGTCGTCCCGCGCTCCCCTTCCGCCAGTCGATGCGGCCAGCCTGGTCAACGCGGCCAGGCGGATCACGATCAAGATCGGATCGTCGCTGCTGATCGACCGTCGCGAGCGCGGCGTTCGAAGCGAATGGCTCGACAGCATCGCCAGCGATATTGCCGGGCTTCGCGCCCGCGGCAAGCAGATCGTCCTCGTCTCTTCCGGATCGGTCGCGCTCGGCCGGGTCCATCTCGGCCTCCAGCGCTCCAACCGGCTGGCGTACAAGCAGGCCGCCGCCGCCGCCGGCCAGGCGCTGCTGATGCAAGCGTGGGAAGCCGCATTCGCGCCGCATGGGATCCCGACCGCGCAATTGCTCCTGACTTTCGACGACACCGAACAGAGGCGGCGCTGGCTCAACGCCCGGGCGACGATCGAGGTGCTGCTCGCTCATGGCGCGCTTCCGGTGATCAACGAGAATGACAGCGTCGCCACCGACGAGCTTCGCTATGGCGACAATGACCGGCTCTCGGCGCGCGCCGCGCAGATGATCCAAAGCGATGTTCTGATCCTGCTGTCCGACGTCGACGGCATCTACACCGCCGACCCGGCGCGCGACCGTGATGCGAAGCACATCCCGTTCGTCGAGCAGATCACAGGCGAGATCGAGGGCTTTGCCGCCGGATCGGGGACCAGCGGGGTCGGCACCGGCGGAATGCGGACCAAGATCGCCGGGGCTCGGATCGCCTGCGCCTTCGGCTGCGCGTCGATCATCGCCGCGGGCGATGCGAACAATCCGATCCAGCGGCTGGTCGAGGGCGCCAGAGCGACGGTGATCGCCGCCAAGGGCTCGCCCGCCACCGCCTACAAGCAATGGATCGGGGGATCGCTTGCTCCCGCCGGGGACCTCTCGATCGACGCCGGGGCGTCGAAGGCGCTCAAAGCGGGCAAGAGCTTGCTGCCCGCCGGGGTGACCGCGGTCACCGGTCAGTTCGAGCGCGGGGTCTGCCTTCGAATCCTCGATCCCGACGGGCATGAGGTCGCCCGCGGAATCACCGCCTACACCGCGCTCGAGGCGCGCGCGATTCTCGGCTGCACGACCAATCGAATCGTCGAGCGGCTGGGCTATAGCGGCCCCGACGAACTGATTCACCGCGACGACATGGTGCTGCTATGAGCCTTTCCACGACGATGAACGACATGGGCCGCAAGGCGCGCGAGGCCGCATTGGTCCTGCGAACCTGCTCCGCCGATCAGCGAAGCGCGGCGATCGCCGCGATGGCGCGCCACCTCCGTCTCGAGGCCGGGCAGGTGCTCGCCGCGAACAAACAGGATGTCGCGGCCGCAACCGACATGATCGACCGGCTGAGGCTCGACGAGCAGCGGGTCGAGGGGATTGCCGCCTCGCTCGAAGACGTCGCCGCGCTTCCCGATCCGGTCGGCGAGGAAATCGCCCGCTGGACCCGCCCCAACGGGCTCGATATCGCCCGGGTCCGCACCCCGATCGGGGTGATCGGGATGATTTTCGAAAGCCGCCCCAACGTCACCGCCGACGCTGCTGCGATCTGCGTCCGATCGGGCAATGCGGTGATCCTCCGGTCGGGCAGCGACGCGCTGCAAAGCTCGATCGCGATCCACTCGGCGATCGCCTCGGGACTCGCCGAGGCCGGGCTTCCCGCAGACTGCGTCCAGATCGTCGCGACCGCCGATCGCGACGCGGTCGGTGCGATGCTCGGCGGGCTCGACGGGGCGATCGACCTGATCATCCCGCGCGGCGGCAGGGCGCTGGTCGAGCGGGTCGAGCGCGAAGCGCGGGTCGCCACCCTCGGCCATCTCGAAGGGCTGTGCCACACCTACGTCCACTCTTCGGCGGACATTGAGATGGCGCTCGGCATTATTGCCAACGCCAAGATGCGCCGAACCTCGATTTGCGGAGCGACCGAAACCCTCCTGGTCGACCGCGACGTCGCCCCTGCGCTGCTTTCCCGGCTCGCCGAGCGTCTTGCGGGCTGCGAATTGCGCGGCGATTCCGAAAGCCGCAAGTTCGCCAACATGACCGCCGCCGACGAATCGGACTGGGCGACCGAATATCTCGCTCCGGTCCTCGCGGTCCGAACCGTTTCGGGGCTTGAACAGGCGATCGACCATATCGCGACCTTCGGCACCGGCCATACCGAAGCGATCGTCACCGAGGATTCCGCTGCCGCCGAGGCATTTCTCGACCGTGTCGACAGCGCGATCGTGATGTGGAACGCCTCGACCCAGTTCGCCGACGGGGGCGAGTTCGGCTTCGGCGCCGAGATCGGCATCGCCACCGGCAAGCTCCACGCGCGCGGTCCGGTCGGGCCCGAGCAGCTCACCACCTTCAAATATGTCGTCCGCGGTACCGGCCAGATGCGGCCCTGAGTCTCGTTTGTCCCATTTCGGGCTTCACCGGCGACATGTCGGCTTGACTAATTTGACCTCCTGCCCCTATCCCGCTGCCGATGAGCAAGCCCGTTCACCCGTTCCACTCAGGAAGCGCCTTCACTGGCGAGGGTAGCGCCGTGCCGGCTTCGACCATGACCATTATCATCAGCACCACAACCACCCGTACGCGGGGCGGAGGCGGCTGACGACGGTCATACAACCAGAGTTTTCCCTGACCCGCTCCCGATCCCGGCGAGCGGGTTTTTTATTGCTTCGATACCATCATCCCAACCGAAAAGAGATTGCAAATGGCCCGTCCCCAACCCGTCCAGCCCAGTCCAAAGCCGCTGTGCGTCCTGAAATTCGGAAGCTCGGTGTTGGGGGTCGAAAGCGACTATCCCGCGGCCGCTCACGAAATCTATCGTCACGTCCGCGACGGGGAAAAGGTCGTCGCGGTGGTCTCGGCGCTCGCCGGGGAGACCGACGCTCTGTTCGGCCATGCCGCGCGGGTCGGCGGGGCCGCTCCGGCGAGGCTGGTGGCTCGGCTTGCGCGGGTCGGCGAGCTTCACTCGGCGGCGCTGATGGCGCTCGCTTTGAGCCGCCTCGGGGTCAGCGCCTGCACGCTCGACCCGCACGAGATGGGGCTGGTCGCAGAGGGCGAGCCGCTCGATTCGAACCTCGTCTCGCTCGACGCCGCGGCGGTGCAGGCGAAGATCGACGACCATGATGTCGTCGTCGTCCCAGGCTTCACGGCGGGCCACGCCGAACATGGTGTCGTCACTCTCGGCCGCGGCGGGACCGATCTCAGCGCGGTGTTTTTCGCCTCGCGGCTCGGCGCTCACCGCGTCCGGCTGATCAAGGATGTCGACGGGGTCTATGCCGAGGATCCGGCCAAGAACCCGTTCGCCGAGCGCTACGCCGAACTTGATTATGCCCAAGCCGGAGAAGCGAGCTCGGGGCTGATCCAGCCCAAGGCGATCCTTGCCGCCGAGGCCGAGGACGTGCTGATCGAAGTCGCCTCGCTCGGCGCGCGCGAGGCGACCAGCATCTCGCATCAGCCCGCGCGCAAGGCGCGGCCGCTTCGCGGCGCGAGGTTGCGGGTCGCATTGCTTGGCTGCGGAGCGGTCGGCGCTGGGGTGCTCGCCTTCGTTCGCGGCCGCCCCGATCTGTTCGAGCTCAACCCGGTGCTGGTCCGCAACCCCGAGCGCCACGGCGACCCGGCGCAGTTCACCGACCGGCTCGAGGTCGCGCTCGAGGCTCGCCCCGACATGGTCATCGAGTTGCTGGGGGGCGCCGATCACCCCGCCGAAATCATGCGCTCGGCACTTCGCTCGGGGGCGCAGGTCGTCTCCGCCAACAAGGCCGCGATCGCGCGCCATTATGATGCACTCAAAGCCGCCGCCGCCGCCGGCGGTGGAAGCCTCGCTTATTCGGCCGCGGTCGGCGGCGGGACTCCGGTGCTCGAATTGCTCGGCCGGCTCGACGGGCGAGTCGTCGGCATCGAGGGGGTGATGAACGGCACCGCCAATTACCTCCTCTCCCGGCTCGGCGAAGGCTGCGAGTTCGACGATGCGCTGGAACAGGCGCAGTTGCTCGGTTTTGCCGAGGCCGATCCCTCCGCCGATCTCGACGGGCACGACGCCGCCGACAAGCTTTCGCTGCTTGCCCGCGAAGCGTTCGGAGTGGCGCTCCCGCCCGCGCTGATCGCCCGGCAGTCGCTGCGCGATTTCACTCCCCAGATGGCGCAGGCGGCGCTCGCCCGCGGCGAAGTGCTCAAGCAGGTCGGGCATCGCCGGGTGCTGGCCGGAGGCGGGATCGAGGCCGAAGTGAAAATCGTCGCACTATCCGCCGATCATCCGCTCGCCGGAGCGCTCGACGAGGAAAATCGTTTCCTCGTCGAGGATATGGATGGCGCGGTGCACCATCTTCATGGCAAAGGCGCTGGCCGCTGGCCGACCGCCGCGGCGGTGTTCGCCGATGTGATGGACCTTCAGCGCGGCTTGCTTCAGCGACCCGCCGCGTTGCCGGTCGAAACCTCGGCGGTTCGGCTCCGGGCATGAAGGGTGGAATTTTGCAAACAGCCTGCGCAAGCGCTCCTGCAAGCATCGGCAATGTCGCGGTGGGCTTCGACGTCCTCGGCCAGGCGTTCGATGCAGTGCGCGATACCGTCACCGCGACTCGCGAGAGCCAGCCCGGGGTGCGCCTTGGCGAGGTTACCGGGCTGGTCGACGTGCTCCCCGACGATCCTTTGAAGAACACCGCGCTCGCCGCCGCTGCCGCCCTGCTCGCTGCTGCGGGCAATCCGTTCGGGGTGCGGCTGGCGATCGACAAGGGGGTGCCGCTTTCGGCCGGAATGGGCGGATCGGCGGCCTCGGCGGTCGCGGCGGTCGCGGCGGTCAACGCCTTGCTGCCCATGCCCTATACGGTCGATGAGCTGCTCGGCTTCGCGCTCGAGGGCGAGCGGGTGACCTCCGATCCGCCCCACTGGGACAATGTCATGGCCAGCCTGCTTGGCGGGCTGGTGCTCGCGGCGCGCGCCGATCCGCCGAGGGTCGAGCGGCTTGCCGTCCCCGACGGGGTGGTTACCGTGCTGTTCCATCCGGCGGTCCAAACCGAGACCAAAGCCGCGCGCGCGCTCCTCCGCACCGAAGTGCCGATGGGCCAGCTGGTCGAGCATAGCCGAAGGCTCGCGGCGTTCGTCGCCGGCTGCGCGAGTGGCGATCTCGGGCTGATCCGCTGCGGGATGGAAGATGTGCTGGTCGAGCCGCAGCGCGCGCATCTGCTTGCCCCCTTTTTCGCGGTCAAAGCGGCGGCGCTCGGCGCCGGGGCGCTCGGCTGCTCCTTTTCGGGCTCGGGCCCCTCGGTGTTCGCCTGGGCGCTCGATCAGGACGCCGACGCGGTCAACGATGCGATGTCGGCCGCCTTCCGCGATGCCGGACTTAGCGCCAATGCCTATCGCGCCCCGGTGCATTCCGGAGGCGTCCGCGTCGAACGCATCGCCGAGCCGGTATGAAGTTCGTCAGCACCAGGGGCAAGGCTCCCCTTGCCAGCCTGAGCGAGGCAATCCGCAATGGAGTCGCCCCCGACGGGGGGCTGTACATGCCCGAAGCGCTTCCTCGCCTCCCCAGCCTTCCCCGCGCCTCTAGCCTCGCACAATTCGCTGCAGCGATGCTCGCACCCTTTTTCGAAGGCGACCCGCTCGAAAACGAGCTTGAAGCGATCTGCGACGAGGCCTTTGATTTCCCGCTTCCGCTGGTCACCCCCGACCCCGCCCGTCCCGGGCTTCGAGCGCTTCAACTCTTCCATGGCCCGACCGGAGCGTTCAAGGATTTCGGCGCCCGCTGCCTGATGGCCTGCTTCGACCGCATCGGCGATCCCGCCGAGCCGCTGACGGTGCTTGCCGCGACCTCGGGAGATACTGGTGGCGCAGTCGGTTGCGCCGCTGAAGGCCGCGTCGCGGTTCGCGCCTTGATCCTCTACCCTAAGGGGCGGGTTTCGACCTTCCAGGAGCTCCAACTGACCTGCTGGGACGAACCCGTCCGGGCGCTCGAGGTCGAGGGCGACTTCGACGACTGCCAGCGGCTGGTCAAGGCCGCCTTCGCCACCCCCCAGCTGTCGCACGCGCACCGGCTGACCTCCGCCAATTCGATCAACATCGGCCGGCTGCTCCCGCAAATGGCCTATATCGGCTTCGCCGCTTCGCGTGTCTTCGCCGAGGGCGGTGTCGAGCCGGGCCTGATCATTCCTACCGGCAATCTCGGCCACGGCTTCGCCGCGCTCTACGCCCGCGCCTTGGGGCTACCGGTCGGGCCGATCGTCCTCGTCACCAACGCCAACCGCACCTTGTCCGAATGGCAGCGGACCGGCGACTATGCCGCGCGCGCCTCGGTCGCAACGATCGCCAATGCGATGGACGTCGGCGCCCCGAGCAATTTCGAGCGCGTGGCTCACCTTTCGCCCAAGCTTCGCGAGGTCGCCGTCGAGCTGGTCGAGGACGATGTCATCCGCGCCCGTGTGACCGAGGAGTATCGCGCCAGCGGCTATGTCTGGTGCCCGCATTCGGCGACCGCCGCCGAAGCTTATGCACGGATGCCCGCCGAGCGTCAGTCCGAACGGCCGTGGATCGCCGCTGCGACCGCTCACCCCTACAAGTTCGCCGACGTCGTCGAGCCGCTGATCGAGCGATCTCTGGAGGCCCCGCCCGCGCTCGAAGCGATCGTCGGGCGCAAGGCAAGCAAGATTGCGATCCCGGCTGATCTCGCCGCACTCGCGGAAGTGCTCGATACTGCCAGAGTGACCGCCTAGAGGTCGGCGCCGCTGGTCACCGCGCCTTGCGAGGCCGATCCGACCAGCCGCGCATATTTGGCATAGGCCCCGGTCACCTCCCTGGGCAGCGGAAGCACCGCCGCCGGCCCGCGGGCGGCAAGGTCGGCGGTGGTTTCGATTACCCGCGCTTCGACGTCGATGACGATATGGTCGCCGCTCTTGAGCAGGGCAATCGGCCCGCCGCGCGCCGCCTCGGGCGCGACATGCCCGACCATGAAGCCATAGGTCGCTCCCGAAAAGCGCCCGTCGGTGACCAAAGCGACATCGTCGCCCAGCCCGCGACCCTGGATCGCCGCTGTGATCGCGAGCATCTCGCGCATTCCCGGGCCGCCCGCGGGGCCTTCGCCGCGGATGACGATCACATCCCCCGCGACAATCCCGCCATGGGTCAACGCCTCGAAGCAGCTTTCCTCGCCCTCGAACACCTTGGCGGGGCCTTCGAAGCGCAGTCGGTCATGCCCGGCAAGCTTGGCGACGCAGCCGTCGGGAGCGATATTGCCGTAGAGTATACCATAACCGCCGCGGCTCTTGATCGGGGTTGCGGCGGGAACGATCACCTGCTGCCCCGCAGTTTCCTTCGCGTCCGCGAAATAGGAGAACAGGCTTTTCCCCGTCACCGTCGGAGCGTCGGCGATCAGCCCCGCCTCCATCAACCGGAGACCGAGCAATGGCGAGCCTCCCGCGGCGGCCATATCTGGAGCCATGAAGCGCCCGCCGGGCTTGAGGTCGGCGATCACCGGGGTCGCTCGCGACACCTCGTCGAACAAATCGATATCGAACTCGCTTTCGGGAATTCCCGCCTCGCGCGCGATCGCCAGCAGGTGAAGCACCAGATTGGTCGACCCCGCGGTCGCGGTTCCGGCGACCGCCGCGTTGCGCAGGCTCGCGGGGGTAATATATTGCCGCGCGTTGCGCCCTTCGCGCACCGCCTCGACCAGAATCCGCCCGGCTTCGACCGCCGCATCGGGCTTGGCTTGATCGACCGCCGGCACATCGTTGAGCCCCATCGGGGACAATCCGAGGAAGGTCATCGCCAACGCCATCGTATTGGCGGTGAACTGGCCGCCGCACGCCCCGGCCCCGGGGCAGGCGGCTTTCTCGACCGCGTCCAATTCCTTGTCGTCGATCGACCCGGCGCTATGCGCTCCGACCGCCTCGAATACTTCCTGGATGGTGATCGCCTTGCCGCGCA
Organism: Sphingomicrobium sp.; assembly: GCA_046714555.1. Taxonomy (GTDB): domain Bacteria; phylum Pseudomonadota; class Alphaproteobacteria; order Sphingomonadales; family Sphingomonadaceae; genus Sphingomicrobium. The sequence continues at coordinate 11,082 of JBKKAQ010000073.1, forward strand.
AACTGCCCGGCATGATCGACCCGCCGTAGAGAATCACGGCCGGCAGATCGAGCCGCGCCGCGGCCATCGCCGCCGCCGGAATGGTCTTGTCGCAGCCGACCAGGAACAGCACTGCGTCGAGGCTGTGCCCGCGCACCGCGAGCTCGGCCGAATCGGCGATCACCTCGCGGCTCATCAGCGAGGCGCGCATTCCCGGGGTGCCCATCGCAATCCCGTCGGTGACGACGATGGTGTTGAAATCGACCGGAGTTCCCCCCGCCT
>JBKKAQ010000074.1:0-7535 GCA_046714555.1 Sphingomicrobium sp.
GAGTATCGACAGCCGCCTTAAGAGCGCGGACCTCGTCGTCGAGGCCGAGCAGCCCCCCAAGGTCGAGATCGACCCGCTTGGCGGCGATCGCCCGCTCGACCGCGTCGCGCTGTTCGCGGATGAAGTCCATGCTCAGCATCCCCGGCCAAGTGCGACAAAGCGCCGCTCGAGGCAAGCCGCAGCCGATTGGCGCGCGGTTCGTCTTGCCCTAACAGGCGATTTTTCCAGACCACAGGAGCGTCCATGCCGTCCGGCCTCATTGCACTGCTCGACGATGTCGCGGCACTGACCAAGCTCGCCGCGGCCTCGATCGACGATGTCGGCGCGGCGGTCGGCAAGGCGGGGACCAAGGCCGCCGGGGTGGTGATCGACGATACCGCGGTCACTCCGCGCTATGTTACCGGGCTGACCCCCGACCGCGAGCTCCCGATCATTGCCAAGATCGCGATCGGAAGCCTCAAGAACAAATTGCTGATATTGCTTCCGGTGGCGATGCTGCTCAGCGCCTTCGCGCCCTGGGCGGTGACCCCCTTGCTGATGCTCGGCGGCGCCTATCTCGCCTTCGAGGCGACCGAAAAGATCCTCGAAGTGATCACCGGCGACCATCACCACGCCGACAGCCTGGCCGAGGCCGACGAGCCCGCCGCGCTCGAGAAACGGCAAGTCGCCGGGGCGATCCGCACCGATTTCATCCTCTCGGCCGAAATCATGGCGATCGCGCTCGCCGAGCTCGACGAGCTGACGCTTGCTACCCAGGCCGGAGCGCTCGCGCTGGTCGGCATTGCGATTACCGCCGTGGTCTATGGGGTGGTCGCGATCATCGTCAAGCTCGACGACGTCGGGCTTCACCTCGCCGAGCGTAACTCGCCCGCAACGCGCTCGATCGGCCGGGCGATGGTCGCCGGCGTTCCCAGATTATTGTCGGCGCTTTCGGCGATCGGCACCGCGGCGATGCTGTGGGTCGGCGGCGGAATCCTGCTCCACGGTATCGAGGAACTGGGCTTCCACGCCGTCCCCGACATCGTCCATCACTCAGCCGAGGCGATTTCGAGCAGGATCGGAAGCTTCGGCGGAGCGACCGAATGGCTCGCCATTGCGATCGGCGCTTCGATCGTCGGGCTGGTCGTCGGAGGGCTGGTCGTCATCCTGTTGCGATTGATCCAACGCTCGCGCGGAGCCCGCGAAGCTCCCCCGGCGGCGGCATGAATGCTCTGCTGCTGTTCTAGCCCGAGTCAGGCCGGCGAAAACCAGTTCAGCGCCAGTGCGTCGATCGCTTCGGCGAGCGCGAAGTCGCGGCTGGTCACCGCGCCCTTGTCATGACTGGTCAGCCGGAAATCGACCCGGTTCCAGACGCTGGTGAATTCGGGGTGATGATTGACCGCCTCGGCGTGCGCCGCGACCCTTGTCAGGAACGCGAACGCCTCGGCGAAATCGGCGAAGGTGAAGCGCTTGGTCAGCGCCTTGCCATCGGGATCGAAACTCCATCCGGGGGGTGGTTGCCGCGCCATGGGCATAGTATGGCGCTTTGCCTCGTCCTTGCAAAGCCCGGCCTTGCGTAGCAGTGAGATGGACGAAGGAGGCCGATCATGGCCAGCGCCGCCAAGGGTCCGCTCGGGCTCGACAATCCGATGGGCACCGATGGGTTCGAATTCGTCGAATATGCCGCTCCCGACCCGCAGCTGCTGCGCGACCTGTTTACCAAGATGGGGTTCCCGGCGGTCGCCCGCCATCGCCGCAAGGACGTTACCCTCCACCGCCAAGGCGACATCAACTTCATCATCAACGCCGAGCCCGACAGCTTCGCGCAGGTCTTTGCGCGCGAACATGGCCCGTGCGCCTGCGCGATGGCCTTTCGGGTCAAGGACGCCCCCGCCGCCTACAAACGCGCGCTCGCACTCGGGGCAACCGCGGTCGCGACCGATCCGGGGCCGATGGAACTGCTCCTCCCCGCAATCGAAGGCATTGGCGGATCGCGGCTGTACCTCGTCGACCGCTACGGCGATCATGAAATCTACGACGTCGACTTCATTTTCGAGCTCGACGCCGCCGAACGCATGGCCGCCGCGGCTTCGCACCTCGTCTACCTCGACCATCTGACCCATAATGTGAACCGCGGGCGGATGGCGCATTGGGCGCAATTTTACGAACAGCTCTTCAACTTCCGCGAAATCCGCTACTTCGACATCGAGGGCAAGGTCACCGGTCTATTCTCGAAGGCAATGACCTCGCCATGCGGCAAGATCCGGATTCCGCTCAACGAAAGCCGGGACGACAAAAGCCAGATCGAGGAATTTCTTCGCGAATATAAGGGCGAAGGCATCCAGCATATCGCGCTCGGCAGCGACGATATTTATTCGGCGGTCGATATTCTCGCCTCGCGCGGAATTCCATTTCAGGAAACTCCGCACACCTATTATGAGTTGCTCGACGAGCGGGTGAGGAACCATGGCGAGCCCGCCGCCGAACTTGAAAAGCGCGGCATCCTGCTCGATGGCGCTCCGACCGAGGGACAAGGCCTACTGCTCCAGATCTTTACCCAGAATGTCATCGGACCGATCTTTTTCGAGATCATCCAGCGCAAGGGCAACAAAGGGTTTGGCGAGGGCAATTTCAAGGCATTGTTCGAATCGATCGAGTTGGACCAGATCCGCCGGGGAGTAATTGAAGCCCAATGACCGACGCTTTCATCTGTGACGCGGTGCGAACCCCGATCGGCCGCTATGGCGGCTCTCTTGCCGCGGTGCGACCCGACGATCTCGCCGCGATTCCGCTTCGCGCGCTGAAGCAGCGCAACCCCGGAATCGACTGGGCGGGGCTCGACGACATCATTCTCGGCTGCGCCAATCAGGCGGGCGAGGATAATCGCAACGTCGCGCGAATGGCGGCGCTCCTCGCCGGGCTTGGGACCAGCGCGCCAGGAACCACCGTCAACCGGCTGTGCGGCTCGGGGCTCGACGCCGTCGCGATCGCCGCCCGGGCGATCAAGGCCGGCGAAGCCGATCTGATCGTCGCCGGAGGAGTCGAAAGCATGACTCGCGCCCCGTTCGTCATGCCCAAGGCCGACGGCGCCTTCTCACGTTCCACCGCGGTCCATGACACGACGCTCGGCTGGCGCTTCGTCAACCCCGCGATGAAGGTGGAATTCGGGGTCGCTTCGATGCCCGAGACCGCCGAAAATGTCGCTGAGGAGTTTCAGGTGCGCCGCGACGACCAGGACTTGTTCGCTTACCAGAGCCAGGTTCGCGCCGCCGCTGCCCAGGCCAGCGGCCGCTTTGCCGCCGAGATCGCCCCGGTCTCGATTCCCCGGCGCAAGGGAGATCCGCTGATCTTCGACCAGGACGAGCACCCGCGGCTGACCAGCCTCGAAGCGCTTGCCGGCCTCAAGCCGATTGTTCGCGAAGGCGGCACGATCACCGCGGGCAACGCCTCGGGGGTCAACGACGGCGCCGCCGCGCTGATCGTCGCGAGCCAGGTCGCGGTTGACAAATATGGACTGACCCCGCGCGCGCGAATCCTCGGCGCGGCGGTCGCCGGAGTTCCTCCGCGGATCATGGGAATGGGTCCCGCGCCCGCGACCTTGCGATTGCTCGAACGGCTCGGCCTCGGGATCGGCCAGATCGATGTGATCGAGCTTAACGAAGCTTTCGCCGCGCAGGGTCTCGCGGTGATGCGCCAGCTCGGCCTCGCCGATGATTCGCCGCATGTCAATCCAAACGGCGGAGCGATCGCATTGGGCCACCCGCTTGGAATGTCGGGCGCCCGGCTCGCCCTCACCGCGACCGAGGAATTGCAGCGCAGCGGAGCGGCGCGCGCGCTGTGCACGATGTGCATCGGGGTCGGCCAGGGAATCGCGCTGGCGCTCGAACGCGTCGGCTGAAGCGGTGGACGAGGCCGCAATCATGGCCGTCCTCGAAGGCGTTCCCGATCCCGAAATTCCGGTGATTTCGGTGGTCGAGCTCGGGATCGTCCGCGGTCTTGCCGGCGATCCGCCGCGGGTCTTGATCACCCCGACCTATTCGGGCTGTCCGGCGACCTCGTTCATCGCGCGCGCGATCCGCGAAGCGCTCGATGGTGCGGGCTACCGCGAGGTCGCAATCGAAACCCGCATCTCGCCGCCGTGGACCACCGACTGGATCAGCCAGGCGGGCATGGCCAAGCTCAAGGCCTATGGAATCGCTACGCCCGACCTTGCCAAAGCGGCGATCTGTCCGCGCTGCAACTCGGCCGATACAGAAGAAGTCAGCCGCTTCGGCTCGACCCCGTGCAAGGCGCAATGGCGTTGCAAGTCCTGCCTGGAGCCGTTCGACCGGTTCAAATGCCATTAGAGCCGGGTTGAGTTCGCCGCAGCAAAAATTTGACGCGATCGTGATCGGCGCGGGCGCGGCGGGGATGATGTGCCGCCGAAGCAGGCAAGCGCGGGCGCAACGTGGCGCTGATCGAGCATCGCGACGCGCCGGGCGCCAAGATCCTCATCTCGGGCGGGGGGCGGTGCAACTTCACCAATCGTCACACCGCGCCCGACCGCTACCTCAGCGCCAACCCCCACTTCGCCAAGTCGGCGCTGGCGCGCTACACCCCCGCCGACTTCATCGCGCTGGTCGACCGGTACAAGATCGCGTGGCACGAAAAGACTCTCGGCCAATTATTCTGCGATCGCTCGGCGCGCCAGATTGTCGAACTGCTTCTTGCCGAGTGCGACCTTGGCGGGGTCGATCTCAGGCTCGGCCAGAGCGTCGATCGGATCGACCATGGCGACGGCCTGTTCCGGCTATCGAGCGGGGGGCGCGAAATGGTCGCCCCCGCGCTGGTGATCGCATGCGGCGGTCCGGCGATTCCCAGGCTTGGAGCGAGCGGTTTCGCTTATGACATTGCCCGCCGCTTCGGACTTCGACTGGTCGAGCCGCGCCCGGCGCTGGTGCCCTTGACGCTGGGTGGAGACGACGTCCTGTTCCGCACCTTGTCGGGGGTTGCGGCTCCGATCGAGGTGCGCTTCGGCAAGACCGCGTTCCGCGAGGCGGCCTTGTTCACCCACCGCGGACTGTCGGGCCCGGCGATCCTCCAGATCTCGTCCTACTGGCGCCACGGCCAACCGATCGCGGTCGATTTCCTCCCCCACCTCCCTCCGGGCTGGCTGCGCTCGGCAAAGCGCGACCAGCCGCGCAGCCTGCTCCGCCGCCGGCTCGCCGCCTCATTACCCGACCGGCTTGCCGAAACCTTGAGCGAGCGGATCGGGCTTGGCGGCCCGCTCGGCGACTCTCCCGATCGCAGCCTCGCCGAGGCCGAAGCCCGGCTCCGCTCGTGGCGCTTCGACCCCAATGGCACCGAAGGCTTCGCCAAGGCCGAAGTCACCGCGGGCGGGATCGCCACCGCCGAACTGTCGTCGCGAACGATGGAATCGAAGCGCGTGCGCGGGCTCTATGCGATCGGCGAGGCGGTCGACGTGACCGGCTGGCTCGGGGGCTATAATTTCCAATGGGCGTGGGCGAGCGGCTGGGCCGCGGCGCAGGCACTGTAATCGCTTCGGCGGGCATTGACGTAGCCGGGCTTCCGTCCGAACGTGCGGCGGCAAGACGGAGCGAATGCAAGTGGCTGAAGTCCAACTGATCGCGGTCGAAAAGCGCTTCGGCGAGACCGAAGTGGTCCGGCCGACCGACCTGACAATTGCCGATGGTGAATTCCTTGTCCTGGTCGGGCCTTCGGGCTCGGGCAAGTCGACCTTGCTGCGGCTGATCGCGGGGCTCGAGGAGGTCAGCGCGGGCTCGATCCTGATCGGCGACACCGACGTCACCCACCGCGGCCCGAGCGACCGCGGGATCGCGATGGTGTTCCATTCCTACGCGCTCTATCCGCACCTCACCGTCTACGACAATATCGCCTTCGCGCTTAAACTCGCCAGGATCGACCGCGCCGAGCTCGACCGCCAGGTCCGCGCCGCCGCCGACATCCTCGACATCACCTCCTTGCTCGACCGCAAGCCGAAGCAATTGTCGGGCGGGCAGCGCCAGCGGGTCGCGATCGGCCGGGCGATCGTCCGCCAGCCCAAGGTGTTCCTGTTCGACGAGCCCTTGTCCAACCTCGACGCCGCGCTTCGCGTCAGCATGCGCTACGAATTCGCGCGGCTTCACCAGAAGCTCAAGACGACGATGATCTATGTCACCCACGACCAGGTCGAAGCCATGACTCTCGCCGACCGGATCGTGGTCTTGTCGCAAGGCACGATCGAACAGGTCGGAACCCCGCTCCACCTCTACGAACAGCCCGACAATCTGTTCGTCGCGAGCTTCATCGGTTCGCCCAAGATCAATTTGCTCGAGGTGGAGATTCTCGAGGCTTCGGCAGGCTCGGCGCGATTGCGGCTTCCTTCGGGCGAGACGTTCGAGGCCGCGGTCGACGCCTCGCGCGCCACGCCCGGCGACCGGGCGGCGTTGGGCATCCGCCCCGAACAGATGGCGCTCGACGGCGCGGGCAACGGCTTTGGCGGGACGGTGCGCTTCGTCGAGGAATTGGGGGTGCTGACCTTCGCTTATGTCGAAGTCCCCGGCGCCGCATCGACCCTCACTGTCCAGCTCCCCGGGAGCGTCCATCTCGCGATGGGCGATGCGGTTCGCTTCGGCGCCGATCCGCACTCGGCCTATCTGTTCGATGCGGACGGGCTGGCCTTCCCGCGCCTCGCCGCGCAGCGTCAAAAACGCTCAGCGGCGTCTTAGCACCACCCGTTTGGCATCGGCCGGGATGGCCAGCGCGCCATCGACAAAATGCGCCTCGCGCCCGTCGATCTTCGCCGTTCCGGCCTCGCCTTCGAACGGCCACGGCAAGACGAATCCGCCATCCGGGCGAGCATCGCCCGACAGGCTGAGGACCAGAGTGTCGCGCCTCGGGCGGATCGAATAAGCCAGGCTTCCATAGGGCGTCCGCAGCCGCTCGATCGCGACCCCCTTGCCCGTCAGCCATTCGCGCGGAATCCCCGCGGCGAGCACCAGCGCGCGGTCGGCCTCGCGCTCGTAATAGAACATGTCGAGCATCGAGCGGATGAAGTCGGAGCTGATCCACGCGTGCGGCATGTCACCGATGAAGCGGATTTCGCGCAGGCCCCGGCCGACCACTTCGGCCCATCCGTTCCACGCCGCGGGGCGGCGGTCGTCCATGTAGAATTGCATCAATCGATTGGCCCGCTCGCGCCATCCTCGACCCCGCGGCCCCACCGCGCGTCGCGCGCGATATCGACCATCGGCGCGAAATTCCACGCGATCCCCGCCGCGGTGGCTTCTTCCGCCGCGGCGCGCGCGGTGCGCTCGGCAAGCTCGGGATTGAAGCTCGCCGCCTCGCCCAGCGGAACCGGGAACACGGTTGCGAAGCCGTGGATCACGTCGGCCGCGAACAGCAACGGGATTTTCAGCCGCGATTGATTGACCGCGACCTCCTGCATCCGCCGGTGCCATCCGGCGTCCGAGCCATTGAACAGGGCGCCGATCCGGCCGTCGCGTATGTCCTGCGCCTGCTGCTCGATCGTTCCGGCGACCGCGGCGGGATTGGCC
>JBKKAQ010000075.1:0-6342 GCA_046714555.1 Sphingomicrobium sp.
TCCCGTCCGCCAGCGGATATTTCAGATGCCAGAACTTGCCCTGGACCTCGCGCGTCTCGACTTCGAGATCGCTGATCGCGCTCTGGAATTTGGGATCCCAGTTGACCAGCCGTTTATCGCGATACAGCAGGCTCTTGTTGTACAAGTCGACGAACACCTTGGTCACCGCGGCCGAGAAGCCCACGTCCATGGTGAAGCGCTCATTGGCCCAATCGCAGCTCGCACCGAGGCGGCGCAGCTGCTGGGTGATCTGGCCGCCGCTTTCCGCCTTCCACTCCCACACCTTGGCGAGGAATTCGTCGCGGCTGTAGTTGGTGCGCTTGTCCTTCGCCTCGGCCAATTGGCGCTCGACCACCATCTGAGTGGCGATCCCGGCATGGTCGGTCCCGACCACCCACAGCGAATCCTTGCCCTGCATCCGCGCGTGGCGGATCAAGATGTCCTGCAAGGTAATGTCGAGCGCATGGCCGATGTGCAGCGAGCCGGTGACGTTGGGCGGTGGCATGACGATCGTGAACGGGACGGCATCGGGGCGCGAAGGGCGGAAGGCGCCCCCCTCCTCCCAGCGCCGATACCAGCGCTGCTCGATCGGCCCGGGTTCGAAGGTCTTGGCGAGTATGGTCATGCGCGCGCTTTAGCGGGCGGCGGAGTTCGCGCCAGCCCCCATCCAGCGGTCGAGCCAGGCGAACACTTCGCTATACCACTGGATCCCGTTCCTGGGCTTGAGCACCCAGTGATTCTCGTCTGGGAACACCAACAGCTTCGACGGGATTCCGCGGCGCTGGAGCGCGGTGAAGCTGGCGATCCCCTGGGTATAGGGTATGCGGTAATCCTTCTCGCCGGTGATCACCAGCATCGGAGTCTTCCATTTGGCGACATGGTTGACCGGGTTGTATTTTTCATAGGCTTCGGGCTGATCGTAAGGAGTCCCGCCATGCTCCCACTCGTCAAACCATAATTCCTCGGTTTCATAGGCCATCGCGCGCGAATCGAACACGCCGTCGTGCTGGACGAGACAGCGGAAGCGGTCGGGCCAATTGCCCGCGATCCAGTTGACCATGTAGCCGCCGTAGCTCGCGCCGAGCGCGCACGCCCGGTCGGGGTCGAGCTGCGGGTCGGCGACGGTCGCGGCGGCGAACCCGAGCTTCAGATCCTCGAACGGCTTTCCGCCCCAATCGCCGCTGATCGAGTCGGTGAAGGCCTGGCCGTATCCGGTCGATCCGTGGAAATCGACGCTGACCACGCCATACCCCGGAGCGGTCAGCAGCCGCGAATTCCAGCGGAACGACCAGCCATTGCCGAAGCTTCCCTGCGGCCCGCCGTGGATGACGAAGGCGATCGGCAATTTGCCTTTGGCGGCGGCGGGCTTGAGCCTGAACCCCCAGACCTTGTGCCCGCCCGCGCCGGCAAAGCTGAAGCGGGTCAAGGCGACCGGGTCGAGTTCGCCAAGCAGCGCGGCATTGACGTCGGTCAGCCGCGCGATCCGTCCGCGGCGGTCGACCCGGAACAGATCGTCGGGCGCGGACAGGCTGTCGGAGGTGTAGAGGACGCTCCCGTCGGCGAGCGGACGGGCATTGTGCGCGCTTCCCTCACGGGTCAAGCGGGTGACTTGGCCGCTTGGCACGTCGACCCGGAACAGGGGATTTTCGAGCGTGTCGGCAGCGTCGACGATCAGGCTCATGCCGTCCCCGCTCCACGCCAGCGACGCGGCCGAGCGGTCCCAGCCTTGGGTCAGCGCGCGCGTGGTTCCGCTGGCGATGTCGCGCAGCTGAATGACCTGGCGATCGGCCTCGAACCCGGGTCTCGCCATTGCAACATAGGCCAATGTGCGGCCATCGGGCGAGACTGCCGGAAGCGTATCGGTGGCGTCATTCGCCGCGGTCAGATTGACCGGAGCAGCGCTTCCGTCGCTCGGGCTCGCGAAAATATCGAGGTTGGTCGAGGTCGGCTCGATCCGCCCTGCTTCGCGCAAGGTGAAGAAGATCGTCCGGCCGTCGCTCGAAAAAGCGATTTCCTCCCCCCCGCCGAACGGCTTCGACGGAGTGTTGCCGACCAGCGCCCCGGTCAGCGATATTCCCGCGCCGGCCAGCCTGCCGCCTTCGAGCGCGAAGCCGAACAGCCGCGAGCGAACCCCGGGCTCGGCCCATGTGTCCCAGTGGCGGACAAACAGCTGGTCATAGACCCGGGCGCTTCCCGCCGCGGGCTTGGGCGGAAGGTCGGCGCAGGCGAGGTCCCTGCAGCGCAGGTCGCGATCGGCCCAGACCGCCACCCGGTCACCCGACGGGGCGAGCTTGAAACCGCCGATCGCACCCTTGAAATTGCTCAGCTGGACCGGATTCCCGCCGATCGGCATCCGCCACAATTGGTCGCTGCCCGACGCCGCCGAGAGGAAATAGATGCTTCCGTCGGGACCGAACAGCGCATCGCGCGGCTTCTTGTCGTTGAGCGCGGCAATCGGCTGCGGTGCGGCTCGCTTCGAGCGCAGGTCGATCAGGTAAAGGCGGTCGTTGCGCTTGTTCGCAGCCATGTCGGTGTCGCTGATCGCGACCAGCGCATGCCGCCCGTCGGGTGAAACCTGCGGAGCCCCGAGGCGATGCATCATGTGCATGTCGGCCGCGGTCATTGGGCGGGCGAGCGAGGGGGCGGAAGCAAAAACAGAAGCCGCGAGCGCGGCAAGGGCGAGGCGCTTGATCATGCGCGCTTGGGTAGCAGGGCAATGCGGCAAGGCAAGCGATCCTCGCGGACGAGAAATTGGCGAAGGGGACCGCGTGCGCAGCGGCGTGGGGGAGGGGAAACGCCATGCCCCTCGCCCACCAGGTCGCTGGCGGTCCCCCTCCCCGGCTTTTGGCCAGGAATGAACTTTAGTCAGAGCGGGCGGCCGGTGATCCGGGTGATTTCGCGGCGGACATGCTCGTCGACGATCCCCGGCAGATGATCGTCGAGCCATTGCTTGAGGATTGGCCGGAGCATTTCGCGAACCATCGCCTCCATCGGATTGACTTCGGGCGGGGGCGGGACGCTCGCCGCGACGCTGGACAATGTCTCGAGCGACTGGCGGGTAGCGTCGGCGGCGGCTTCGGCGACCAAGGGCGGGCCGAGATCAACCGGAGGCGCGGGAGCGGGCGGCTCGACGAGCTCGACAAGGTCGAGAATATCCTCTTCCTCGTCCTCCGCATCCGCCGCGGCCGAGTCTCCCCAAGCAGAAGGCGCCGAGGTGCGCATTTCCTTTTCGTCGGCGATCACTTTCTTGATCGACGCGAGGATGTCTTCCATCGAAGGTTCACGGCCAGTGGGCTGCATCCTCGCCCTTTTACCTATCGCGTCGGCGGAGTCACCCCTTGCGGCTCCTCGAGCGGAGTGACGGTGCGGGTAGCGGCCGGATCGTGGCGTTTGTCGGAGGCCCAATCATTGGCGCTTCCAGCGACGCTGCGGTAATTGCCGAGCGGGTCGTAGAGCGGTCCACCCTCGAGCCCGAGGTCGTCGGCTTCGGCCTGACCCATCGCATTGAGCAATTGGAACCCCGCGACATAGGCGTCGCGCCGGGCGGTGACCAGAGCGACCTGGCTGTTGAGCAGCTCCTGCTCGGCATTGAGGACGTCGAGGATGGTTCGGGTGCCGACGCTGTTTTCAGCGCGCGCCCCCTCGAGCGCGAGCTCATTGGCCTTGACCGCGACCTGGTTCGAGGCGATCGCGCCTTGCGCCGCCTGATAGATCGCGAAGGCCGAGCGGGTCGCCGAGACCACCGCGCGCTCGGTCCCGATCCGCTGTTCGAGGAACTGGCCCTCTAGTGCCTGCGCCTGGCGGATCCGCGCCGCCGGAAGCCCGCCCTGGTACAAGGGGATTCGCGCCTGGACCCCGGCGCCGGTGGCGGTGGTCGAATTGGCCGCATTGGGCCCGAACTGGTCGTCGGCGGTTCCGAGATAATCTGTGTAGCGCCCGCTGCCGATGGCCGAGAGCGTCGGCAGCCGGTCGGCGCGGGTGACGCGGACGTCGATCCCCGCGGCGGCAGCCTGGCGGGTGACCGCGATCAGGTCGGGATTATTGACCAATGCGATCCGCACCGCCTCGTCCGGGGTTGCCGGAAGCGGCGGTAGCGGCGGCGGCGGAGCGAGCGCTTCGGGGCGCTTGCCGATCACCCGGCGGTAATTTTCCTCGCTCGCCGCGAGCCGCCCCGCGGCGGTGACCAGCGCCGAGCGCCCGAGCGACAGCCGCGCTTCGGACTGGGCGACATCGGTACGGGTGATGTCGCCGATCTCGAAACGGTCGCGGGTCGCCTCGAGGTTGGTCGTCAGCACCCTCACCTGATTGTCGTTCAGTTCGACGATCGCGCGGTCGCGAATGACGTCCATGTACGACGCCACCGCTTCGGTGAAGATATCGCCTTCGACCGCTCGAAGAGTCGCTCGCCCGGCTTCGACCCGGGTTTTCGCGGCGTCGATCGAATTCCGTATCCGGCCCCCGTTGAACAAAGGGTAGCTGAGGTCGACCCCGGCCGATAGATTGCGGCCATTGCCTCCGCCGGTACGAGTCAAATCCTGGTTGAGCCCCCCAGTCGCGCCGAGCTGCGGGCGGCCGGCGGCTCGCGCGATCGCGACATTGGCGTCGGTCGCTCGAAGCGATTCGCGCTGTCCGGTGATCGTCGGATTGGTCGCATAGGTCGACACCAGAGCTTCGCGCAGCGTGTCCGCCGAAGCGCTTCCGGCAAACAGCAAGGCAACCAGCGCGCCGAGCGAAAGATCGCGGGTCATGGCCTGCCCTCTGCTCAAAACACGAATGCCCTGGGCCGTTCGAAGCCGGGCAGCGGGGCGACATCGGCGTCGGCGATGGTGCGAAGCCCGAGCCGTCCGCCGATATTGCGTCCGACCGCCAGCCGGCTCACTCCGCGGTCGCCGAGCGCGGTGCCAAGGCGGCCGCCTTCGACCAGTTGGGCAGCGATCGCATCGGGGACCTGCTCGACCGCCCCTTCGATCAGGATAAGGTCGTAGGGCGCGCGGGCGAGATGTCCCGCAGCAAGCTCACCCTCGACCCGCTCGAACAAGGCGGCCTCGTGCGTGTTCAGTTCGCGATCGCTTTCGAGCGCAATGACATCGAGTCCGATCGCCGCGAGCAGCGCCGCGCTATAGCCGGTGCCCGCTCCCACCACCAACGCCTTTTCCCCGCGCCGCGGGGCAAGTTCGCTCAATAGCCGCCCGGTCACCGCGGGCGGAGCCAATGCGCGGCCCTTGCCGAGCGCGACTGGCCGGTCGCCATAGGCACGCGCACGCGCTGCGGCGGGGACGAAATCCTCGCGCGCAACGCTCGCCATCGCGGCAATGACGCCCGCGTCGACCACAGCTTCAGGGCGAAGCTGGCTGTCGATCATCGCCCGGCGGGCGCCCGCATAATCCTCCATGTCGATATAATTCCCCCGATGCCAGAGCGTCAGCGCTGTTATATGCCGATAATACAGTACGTCCGCAAGACATGTCATATCGCTCCCCGCGGCCCGCGCCAAGCGGCCACCGCCGCCGTTGGTCGCAAGCCTTCCCCGCGAGCGGTTGACAAGATGCGCCGCCCTCGCCCAATGCCCGCGCCGCGGCCCGATGGCGGAGTGGTTACGTAGAGGACTGCAAATCCTCGCACGCCGGTTCGATTCCGGCTCGGGCCTCCATACAGTCTTGAAGATCTCCGGCTCTCGGCACGAACACGCCAAAAGTCCCGGAGTTCTGCGCCAAAGACGCGAGATATCCGTGTTGGTAGGGCACGGCAGGAGACAAAAAATCGGGGTTTTTCGGCAGATTTGGGCCCCAGTCTCCGGCCCCCTGTTCAGCAGCACGGATTGGGCAAGTGATGCGATCGACGTTGGCGCGGACCGGTGTCCAGCCATGTAGGAGTTGCTGCGCATCTGCCGCTCGTCCGGGTCAGGTATATAGGCGAGTCGGCGCCATCGGTCAGCCCGCCAATCCAAGCACCCGGCGCTGATCAACCCATCCTATCGGAAGGTCCATCGACAGGATTGTGTTGGCAGTGAGACCCGCCGGGCCACGATTCTCGAGGATGGCGCGCTGCAGATCAGGCGCGAGCAGACCCAGATTCATCAACCTGCGCCCTCGCTGATCGGGTGCAGCTTGCGCGTGCAAATGACGATCGGGACGCAATGGCGATGCGTTGTGCTTCTCGAGCATTGCATGAGCGGCCTTCAGACAGGTGATCAAGGCCGGATCGCTCGACGGCGCAGCGGCGATCGAGCCGCCGTCAACGTTGCGGGCCCAGCATCGTCCGCCGCGCAAGACCGGAGTCCAGTCACAGATCAGGCGCACTGTGTGACCTGATTCGACGACGATCGCGTCACCGATCTTTATT
>JBKKAQ010000076.1:0-5281 GCA_046714555.1 Sphingomicrobium sp.
CTTTGGCGGTCGAGGCAATGCGCGCCAATGCATCGGATTTTCTGGTCAAGCCGGTCGCTCCCGAACGGTTGCTCGAAGTGCTCGCGGTCAACGCCGACCGCCGCCGCGCCGAGGGAGAGCTTGCTCCATTGTCGGAGAAGCTCGCTCCCGAACTGTCGCTTGAGGATCTGATCGGGGCCGCCCCCGAATTTCGCTCGGCGCTGGCCATCGCCGCCAAGGGCGCACGCAGCCGACTGCCGATTTTGATCGTCGGCGAGCCGGGAAGTGGTAAGGAAACCATCGCCCGGGCGATTCATGCGGCGAGCCTTCGCTCGCGGGCGCCGATGATCGAGGTCGATTGCAAGGCGGTTGCGGCGAATATCATCGACAGCCACTTGTTCGGCCACGCCGCCGGAGCCTTCCCAGGTGCCTTCGCCGAGAAGGTCGGCCGGCTGGTCGAAGCCGACGGCGGCACATTGTTGCTTGACGAAATCGGAGCGCTCCCGGCCGAGACCCAAGTCATGCTCGAGCGCGTTCTCGCCACCGGCGAAGTGCGACCGGTCGGGTGCAACGGAAGCAATTCAATCGACGTCCGGCTAATCGCGACCTCGAGCCGGCCGCTTCCCGAACATTTCGACTCGGCGCTTACCGAGCGGATTACCGCGACCAGCGTAGCGGTCCCCCCCTTGCGCGAACGCAGCGGCGACATTCCGGCGCTCGCGCGCCATTTCCTCGCGCGCTTCGCCAACCAACCCGGGCTTGGCCAGATCTCGATCGGCAATGATGCCCTCGCGGTGCTGATGCGCTACGGCTGGCCGGGCAATGTCCGGCAGCTCGCCGGTGTGCTGTTTCGAGCAGCGCTGCAGTGCGGGGGCTCGTCGCTGACCGCCGAGGACTTCCCGCACATCGCGATCCAGTCGCGCTTCACCGGCCGTTCCAACGACGTCTCGCCCAATATCACCAAGGTTTCGAGCGATGCCGCGCTTGCCGGCTCGCCCGGGGTGACCCTGTTCGGCGGCGACGGCCATCTGCGCACCCTCGAAGACATTGAGGCGGATATCATTCGCCTAGCGATAGGCCATTATCGCGGGCGGATGACCGAAGTTGCCCGCCGCCTCGGGATCGGCCGCTCGACCTTGTACCGCAAATTGGGCGAGCTCGGGATCGACACCGCCGCCTGAGCGCGACGTGGTCAGCGACCGCGGCGCTGAGCTGCGTGCGTTCCGCTCGGGCCGTTGGTTCTCGCAATCAGGCCCGCGGGGTCAAAGCCGTATCCTTGAGTCCGCGCCACACCCGCAGCGCCTGAACCGTTTCGAACACGTCGTGCACGCGGACGATCTGCGCCCCCTGATCGAGCGCCTTGAGCGCGAGCGCGAGGCTTCCGCCGAGCCTGCGGTCGGCGGGCGCCTCGTTCGACAGAGCGCCGATCGTCCGCTTGCGGCTCGCGCCGATCAGCACCGGGCAGCCGAGACCGTGAAACAAAGCGAGCCCGTTGAGCAGTTCGAGATTGTGGGCGACGCTCTTGCCGAAGCCGATTCCCGGATCGACGATGATCTTTTCGCGAGCGATTCCCGCCTCTTCGGCCACCGCAATCCGCTGCTCGAGCCATAGATAGATCTCGACCAGAACATCGGTGTAGCGCGGCGAATCCTGCATCGATCCGGGCTCGCCTTGATGATGCATCAGCACCACCGGCACTCCCGCCGAAGCGACCACTTCAGCCGAGCGCGGATCGAAGCTCAACGCCGAAACATCGTTGACCAGCCGCGCCCCCGCATTAAGCGCGGCCTCGATCACGCTGGCCTTGCGGGTATCGACCGAAACCGCGACCCCGCTCGTCGCGAGCCGCTCGATCACCGGGACGACCCGCTCAGCCTCGTCGCCCTCCCATACCGGCCGGGCGCCCGGACGGGTCGATTCGCCGCCGACATCGATGATCGCTGCGCCCTCTGCGCTCATGTCGCTTCCCGCCGCGGCCGTTTCGCCCGAATCGACGAAGCGCGCACCGTCGGAAAAGCTGTCGGGGGTCGCGTTCAATATCCCCATGACCTGCGGCTGATCAAGCCTGACGGTGCGCGACCCAAGCAGGAGCGGAGCGCGGGCCTGGGTCAGCCGGCTCCACTGCGCCGCGGTTTCGTCATCGAACCGCGCTTCGATCCCCTCGACCGAAACCAGCTCGGTCGTCGCGCGCCGGCCATCCTCGATTTTGATCAATTCGACATTGGCGAACCAGATCAGCCCGCCCGCTAGCCGGGCGACCTTGCCGTCATGTCCGAACGGCGAATCGACCATTCCGGTCGCGCGGAGCAATGTGCGCAAGATGTCAGAGCGCCGCGAGGTGGCGCTGGCGAAGCACCTCGATCGGCTCGATCATCCCGGTCCGTTCGACATGCCAGAAGGTCCAGCCGTTGCAGGACGGCGCCCCCATCAATGCGGCGCCGACCTTGTGGATCGATCCTGAGTGACCGTCGCAGGCAATCGAACCGTCGACCCCGACGGTTGCCGAAAAGCGTCGCCTGCTGTCAGTCAGCCTGGTCCCGGGTGCGACCGCGCCGCTTTCGACCAGAAGCCCGAATGCGACCTTGGGCGCCAAGCGCTTGTCGGCCATCACCACCATCGCGCTCTCATCGAGCGGAAGCGTCGAATCGATCCGCTCACGCGCAATCTTGATGTAATCGGGCTCGCGCTCGATCCCGATCCATCGCCGTCCGAGCCGTCGAGCCACCGCTCCAGTGGTCCCGGTCCCGAAGAACGGGTCGAGGACGATATCCCCCGGCCTGGTGCAGGCGAGCAGCACTCGATAGAGCAAGGCCTCGGGCTTTTGCGTCGGATGCGCCTTGTGCCCGTCCTCGCCCTTGAGCCGCTCGCCACCGCCGCAGATCGGCAGCGTCCAGTCCGAGCGCATCTGCAGATCGTCGTTCAAGGCCTTCATCGACTGGTAATTGAAGGTGTAGCGCGCCTTTTCGTCCTTGGCGCACCAGATCAGCGTTTCATGGGCGTTGGTGAAGCGCGTACCGCGGAAATTGGGCATCGGATTGGCTTTGCGCCAGACGATGTCGTTGAGGATCCAATAGCCTGCGTCCTGAAGCAGCGATCCGACCCGGAAGATGTTGTGATAGCTGCCGATGACCCAGATGCTTCCATCGTCCTTGAGCACCCGCCGCGCCTCGGCGAGCCAGTCGCGGGTAAAATCGTCATAGGCGCCAAGGCTGTCGAACTTGTCCCATGCATTGTCGACCGCATCGACCCGTCCGCCCTCGGGCCGGAACAGATCGCCCCCCAATTGCAGATTGTAAGGCGGGTCGGCGAAGATCATGTCGACCGACTTATCGGGCATCGCCGCCATCGCGGCGATACAGTCGCCTTTGATGATCTGGTCGCCCGGTTGATGGTTCGAACGCGGACTGGTGCGCGGCCGCAAGCGGCCCCGGCCCTCCGTAAGTCGAGTCTCGAGATTCATGTAGGCGACGCCCCCTGTTGGACGCGCACGGTGAGTCAGCCGGGGTGCGCGGTCAATATGTCGGGTCTCGGACATCGCTTGGCGGCGGCGCGTACGAAGCCGGTCCGTTTGAACGCGGACACAAGATATGGAGTCCCGCGACGAAGAGTAGACTCAATCGGTAGTGGTGTGGCTCAAAGGACTCGGCGCCGCGATTTCGGCCAGCAGGTCGCCCTGAGCGACGTGGAGCAGCCGCTCGCGGACCGGAGCGAAGCTTCGCCGGTGAAGCGGGGTCAGTCCAATCTGGTCGAGGGCGCGGATATGCTCGGGGGTCGGATAGCCGCGGTTACGCTCCCAGCCATAGCCCGGGTGTGTGCGTGAATGATCGACCATGATCCGGTCCCGGGTAACCTTGGCGATGATCGACGCCGCGGCGATCGAGCGGCACTTGGCGTCGCCGGCGACGATCGCTTTCGAGCGGTGATCCCACTTCGGGCAGCGATTGCCGTCGACCAGCACCGTCGCCGGAACGATCCCCAGCGCCTCGACCGCCCGAACCATCGCGAGCATTCGCGCCCAGTAGATGTTGAGCTGGTCGATTTCCTCGACCGAGACGATCCCTACCCCGATACGGGCGACCCGTTGAAGCCTCGCGTAGAGCGCCTCGCGCTTTGGCTCGGGCAGTTTCTTCGAATCGTCGATCCCGCGCGGAAAGCGCTTGCGGTCGAGAATCACCGCTGCCGCGACCACCGGCCCGGCAAGCGGAGCGCAGCCCGCCTCGTCGACCCCGGCAAGCGGCTCGGCGAATTCACGTTCGATTCGGAAACAGGGCAGAGCCATCCTCGCCAGACTTAGAGCGGGAGCTGGATTCGGTCGAACGGAATTTCGCCGAGCGCATGGCCGATCGGTCCGTGCCCCGCTCCGAGCCGAGGCGCCTCGGCCAGCGCCGCCCGGACGAAGGCCCTCGCACGCTCGATCGAAACTTCGAGCGGCTGGCCGCTCGCCAGGCCGACCGCAATCGCGCTCGCCAAGGTGCAGCCGGTGCCGTGATTGTGCCGCGTGTCGATTCGCGGAGCTTGCCACCGCGCGATTTCGCCGTCCGGCCCGACCAGCCGGTCGATCAGCGTGTCACCCGGCGAATCGCCGCCCTTGGCGAGGAAGGTCAGCCCGGCTGCAATCAGCGCCTCGTCTCCGCCGAGCGCTGCAAGCTCGCTCAGATTGGGGGTGGTCAGAGTCGCGATTCGCATCAGCCGCCCGAACGCCGCGATCGTCGGTGTGTCGGCAAGCGCGGCTCCACTGGTCGCGACCATCACGGAGTCGAACACGATCGGAACCCCGCAGCCCTCGAGCCGGTCGGCAATCGCCTGCGCCGTCTCGGGCGATCCGATCATTCCGATCTTGACCGCGTCGACGCCGAGATCGCTCCACACCGCGTCGATTTGGGCGAGCACCATGTCCTCCGTCACCGCCATCACCGCGCTTACTCCGCGCGTATTCTGAGCGGTGATCGCGGTGACCGCGGTCATTGCGTGTCCGCCTAGCATGGTGATCGTCTTGATGTCGGCCTGCAGCCCCGCACCGCCGCCCGAATCGGAACCCGCGATGACGAGGATCCGCGGGATGCTCACGCCGCCGCGACCGCCGCGCAAATTTCCTCGACCAGCCGTTCGACCATCGCGGGGTCGTCGCCCTCGGCCATCACCCGGATCAGCGGCTCGGTGCCCGACTTGCGGATCACAAGCCGGCCGCGCCCGTCGAGCTCGGCCTCAGCCTCGGCGATCACCTTCTTGACGCCTTCGGTTTCGAGCGGCGCGCCGCCGGCGAAGCGGACATTCTTGAGCAGCTGCGGCAGCGGATCGAAGC
>JBKKAQ010000077.1:0-37140 GCA_046714555.1 Sphingomicrobium sp.
ACGAAGTGCCGAGCACCAGCAGCAGTTCGGCCTTTAGATAGCCGATCAGGCTGAGGATCGAAAATCCGGCAATCCTCGCGACCGTTCCGAGGACGAGCAGCACGAACAACAGCGAAGTCGCATAAAAAGTCGCCACCAGCTCGGCGAGGTTGGCCAGGCTGCCGAGGCCATATTTGCCGATCGTGAAGGCCATTGCCCCGAATGCGCCCAATGGCGCCACCTTCATGATGATCGCCACCAGCCTGAACATGACGATTGACAGCTGATTGAGGCCATCGAGGATGCGCGTGCCCTTGTCGCCGACGAGTGCCAGCGCGATCCCGAACAGGATCGAAGCGAGCAGGGTCTGGAGGATATTCCCCGCTGTCAGAGCCGAGACGAACGTATCGGGGATGATATCCAGCAGGAAGCCGGTAATCGTCGTCGCGTGAGCCTTGTCGCTATAGTCGGTGATCTTGCTCGCATCGAGCGTGGCGGGGTCGATGTTGAGCCCTTCGCCCGGCCGCACGACATTGGCGACGATGAGGCCGATGATCAAAGCCAAGGTCGAGAAGAACAGGAAATAGGCGAAGGCTTTCAAGGCGACGCGGCCGACCGCGGCAAGATCGCGCATCCCGGCGATGCCGGTGACGATGGTCAGGAAGATCACCGGCGCGATGATCATCTTGACCAGCTTGATGAACGCATCGCCGAGCGGCTTCAGCGCCTCACCCGTTACGGGTGCGAAATGACCAACCAGCACGCCGAGCACGATCGCCGCCAGCACCTGGACATAGGCATGGCTCCACCACCGCGATCTCGTCATAGCCGTGAACCTCCCCAATCTCAGCAGAGCGATCATCGCCCGCTTTGGCAAGCGCCGATCCAAGGTCTCGACCATTTGCCTAGCGCCTGATTCACGCCATCGGCAAAAGCGCAAAGCGCTTCCTCATCCGCCGATCAGGCTCTAGGGCGGCGGCAATGAATACGTCCCCTGATCTCGCCGACCATCTGATCGCGCTGCTGGCATGAAGCTCGTTGCAAGTCCTGGCGGACCGCTGCGCGGGGAAGCGGCGGTGCCTGGCGACAAAAGCTGCTCGCATCGCGCGCTGATCCTCGGCGCGATGGCCGACGGCGAAACCCAGATCCATGGCTTGCTCGAAAGCGATGACGTGCTCGCCACGGCCCGCGCGGTCGCTGCGTTTGGCGCCGAGGTGGAGCAGGTCGGACCAGGTCACTGGCGGGTGCGCGGCGCTGAATGGCGCTCTCCGGAGGAACCGGTCGATTGCGGCAACAGCGGCACTGCCGCCCGGCTGCTGATCGGGGCGGTCGCGGGCATGCCCGGGGTTGCCGCGACTTTTACCGGCGATGCGTCGCTCAGCGCGCGGCCGATGCGGCGGGTGACGGCACCGCTCGCGCGAATGGGGGCGATCATCGATGGCGGCGAGCATCTGCCGCTGGCGGTCGAAGGCACTCGGCTTGACGGGATCGAGCATCGCAACGCGCCCGCCTCCGCCCAAGTCAAATCGGCGATCCTGTTGGCCGGTCTCGGCACCGCCGCACCGGTGCGCGTGATCGAGCCGGTGCCGAGCCGCGATCATAGCGAGAACATGCTCCGCGCCTTCGGCTGCGACGTCCTCGTCGACGGCGCTTCGATCCGCCTCGGCGCGCGTCGCACATTGTTCGCCTGCCCCGTGTCGATCCCCGGCGACCCCTCCTCGGCCGCTTTCCCGCTCGTCGCCGCGCTGCTGGTCCCCGGATCGGAGGTCGTCGTGCGCTCGGTAATGACCAACCCTCTGCGTACCGGCCTGTTGAAAACATTAGACAAAATGGGCGCCGACATCCACTTGGGAAACCGGCGCAGTGTCGGCGGCGAACCCGTCGCCGACATCCGCGCGCGCTATTCGCCGCTCCGCGGAATCGAAGTCCCCGCGGCTGATGCGCCATCGATGATCGACGAATATCCGATCCTCGCGGTCGCCGCGGCGTACGCCAGCGGCCGCACCGTAATGCACGGATTGTCCGAGCTTCGGGTCAAGGAAAGCGACCGGCTCGCCGCGACCATCGCCGCGCTTCGGCACTGCGGGGTCGAGGCGCATAGCGACGATGACAGCCTGATCGTCGAAGGCGCGGGCGGACCTCCTCCCGGCGGCGCCCGGATCGCGGCGCATCACGATCATCGGATCGCGATGAGCTTCCTCGTCGCCGGGCTTGCGAGCAAGGCGCCGGTGAGCGTCGACAGCGCAGGGATGATCGCCACTTCCTTTCCGGGCTTCCCCGCGCTGATGCGCTCGATCGGAGCGGACCTCGAGTGATGCGCATCGCCTATCAGGGCGGCCCCGGAGCGTTCAGCCACGAAGCCTGCCTCGCCTTCGCGCCCGATGATGTCCCGGTAGCCAAGCCGAGCTTCGCCGCGGTTGTCGAGGCGGTCGAGAGCGGAGAGACCGAGCGCGGAATCCTTCCCATCGAGAACCGGTACGCCGGCCCGGTCCCGGGTGCCCGCGCCTTGCTCGACGAGAGCGGCTGCTCGGTGACCGGAGTTCACGAGCTTGCCGTCCGGCTGCACATCCTCGCGCTCCCCGGGGCGCGGCTCGAGGACATCCGGACTGTCGTTTCGCATCCGATGGCGCTTGCCCAATGCGCCGAGACCCTGCGTGCGCTCGGAATGTCGATCGAGGAAGCGACCAACACCGCGCTCGCCGCGAAGGCGCTGGATTCGCCGCTCAAGGGTGTGGTTGCGTCCGAGGCCGCGGCCGAGGCCTATGGGCTCAATATCCTCAAGCGGAACGTGCATGACCGGCCCGACAACGCCACCCGTTTCTGCCTGTTCGAACGCGAGCTATCGAAGAGGTCGACATGAGCTTTAACAGTTTCGGCCGAGTGTTGCGTTTTTCAACGTGGGGCGAAAGCCATGGACCCGCGATCGGTGCGGTTGTCGACGGATGCCCACCGGGTCTTGCGTTGAGCGAAGTCGACATCCAGCCTTGGCTGGACCGCAGGCGTCCCGGAACCAGCCGCTTCACCACCCAGCGGCGCGAGCCCGACCTGGTCCGGATCCTCTCGGGCACTTTCGAGGGCAGGACGACTGGAACCCCGATCAGCCTGATGATCGATAATGTCGACCAGCGTTCGAAGGATTATGGGGAGATTTCCACTGCCTACCGGCCAGGTCATGCGGATTACGCTTATGACTCGAAATACGGCTTTCGTGACTGGCGCGGCGGCGGGAGGAGTTCCGCGCGTGAAACCGCCAGCCGGGTGGCAGCGGGGGCGGTGGCGCGGCTGGTAATTCCAGAGGTCGAGATCATTGCTTTCGTGACCGAGATCGGCGGCGATCCGATCGATCGCTTGAAATTCGATCCTTCCGCGATCGGCTCCAACCCATTCTTTTGCCCCGATCCGGAGGCAGCCCAGCGCTGGGAGCAATTGATCGACAGGGCGCGGAAAGCGGGCTCGTCGCTAGGCGCGGTGGTCGAATGCGTCGCGGTCAATGTTCCGGCGGGCTGGGGAGCGCCCCTCTATGCCAAGCTCGATTCGGAGCTTGCAGCGGGAATGATGTCGATCAATGCGGTCAAGGGAGTCGAGATCGGCGACGGGTTTGCCGCCGCTCGTCTTAGCGGCGAGCAAAACAGCGATGCGATGCGTTCGGGAAGCCCCGAAGCGCCAGCCTTCCTGTCAAATCACGCCGGGGGGGTTGCGGGCGGAATTTCCACCGGGCAGCCGGTGGTGGTTCGAGTGGCATTCAAACCGACCTCCTCGATAGTTACTCCGGTCCCGACGATCGATCGCGACGGAAAGGAAACCGAAATCAGCACCAAGGGCCGCCATGACCCGTGCGTTGGAATTCGAGGCACTCCGGTGGTCGAGGCGATGATGGCTCTAGTCCTCGCCGACCAGAAACTGCTCCACCGCGCGCAGTGCGGGTAGGCGCGATGGCAGACATTCGGGCTGAGCTGGGCGCGCGCAGCTATGACATCATCATCGAGGATGGGCTGCTCGACCGCTCGGGCGATCTGCTCGCCCCGTTCGCGCGCGGCGGGCGGCTGATCGTCGTCGTCGACGAGACGGTCTGGGCGGCCCAGGGAGGAAGGCTATCGAGCGCGCTGGCCGAAATCAGCCTAGTTCCTATCCTTCTTGCGCCGGGCGAGGGGAGCAAGAGCTGGGCGAGCCTGTCGAGTCTGATCGACCGGTTACTCGAACTCGGAATCGAACGAACCGACCATATCCTTGCGTTCGGTGGCGGAGTGATCGGCGATCTCACCGGTTTCGCCGCTTCGATCGTCAATCGGGGCTGCGACTTCGTCCAGATCCCGACCAGCCTGCTCGCGCAGGTCGACAGCTCGGTGGGCGGAAAGACCGGGATCAACGTAACCGCTGGCAAGAACCTCGTCGGCGCTTTTCACCAACCCTCCCTGGTGCTGATCGACCCGACCTGCCTCGACAGCCTCGACCCGCGCCAGATTCGCGCGGGATATGCCGAAATAGTCAAATATGCGCTGATCGAGGATTCGTCCTTCTTTGACTGGCTCGAACAGCATGGTCCAGCTGTGCTCGCCGGAGATCCGGGAAGCCGACACCACGCCATTAAGACCAGCGTCGCGGGCAAGGCGCGGATCGTCACCGAGGACGAGCGGGAGAGCAAGGGCAGGCGCGCACTGCTCAACCTCGGCCACACCTTCGGCCATGCGCTCGAGGCCGAAGCGGGCTTTGCGGACCGGCTCCTCCATGGCGAAGCGGTCGCCGTTGGATTGGTCCTCGCCTTCGACTTTTCGGTCGAGCGTGGCTTGTGCCCCGCCGCGGACGCTGAACGGGTTCTCGCTCACCTCACCGCGGCGGGATTGCCCGTGAGCCTTGCCGACGCAGGAATCGCCGCCGATGGCAAAACCTTGGTCGGCCATATGATGCATGATAAGAAGATGCAGGCAGGCAGGCTCGCCTTCATATTGGCCAGAGGAATCGGCGAAGCCTTCGTCGACAAGGACGTTGCGCTGGGCGAGGTCGAGGCATTTCTCGATTCGCGGCGCTGATGGGAATCGCATTCGCCGAAGTGATCGGGGATCCGATCGCGCAGTCGAAGTCGCCGATCATCCATAAATATTGGCTCGAGCGGCTCGGCATAGAAGCCGATTATCGCGCGACGCGGGTAGCGGCAAAGGATCTTGGGGCGTTTTTCTCCGCGAGGCGCGGAATTGCCGATTGGCGCGGGTGCAATGTTACTATCCCGCACAAGCAGAAGGTGATGCCCCTGATCGACGTGCTTTCGCCCGGTGCGTTGGCGGTCGGCGCGGTCAATTGCGTCGCTCGCGACGGCGACCGGTTGGTCGGGCATAACAGCGACGTCGATGGAGTTGCCGCGGCGCTCGATGAGGCGGAGCTCAAGGGCGCGAAGGTAATGATGATCGGTGCTGGCGGAGGTGCTCTTGCCGCAATCCATTATCTGCGCCTACGAAACGCGGCGCAGATCGCAATGCTAGTGCGCGATCCGCGTAAGGCGGCTCGGCGGCACGACCGAGCGGGCAGCGAGATTGAAATCTATTCGCTCGACCAGTGCGAGCGCGCGATCGCTGGCGCCGCGGTACTGATCAACGCAAGCCCGATGGGAATGGAGGGCGCAGCGCCGATGCCCCCCGGCCTCCTCGCCTGCATCGCAGAGCATGCCGCGGGCACCATCGCGTTCGACATGGTCTACAAGCCGCTCGAGACCGCGTTCCTTGATGCCGCGCGCGCCAATGGCGGCGATGCGGTCGATGGGCTGACGATGCTTGTCGGACAGGCCGCATCGGCATTCGAATTATTTTTCGGGGAGCCCCCACCCGCCGGCGAGAGCAGCGAACTGCGAAGGCTGCTTATCCGCTAATCCCGATTCAGCGAGGGATGTCCTGTAATGCCAAGTGAATCGAAGCGGCGCATTCGCGGCCTTCGCGGATCGCCCAGACGACCAGCGACTGGCCGCGGCGCATGTCGCCGCACGCGAGAATGCGGTCCCCGGCGATATAGGTCGAGCGGTCGGCGCGGACCGCCCCGCGCTGGTCGAGCGACACGCCGCATTGTTCGAGAATGGACTCCTTGCGCGCTCCGGTGAACCCCATTGCCAGAAGCACGAGATCCGCCTCGAGAGTCATCGCCTGACCGTCGCGCTCGAAGTGGAGCGTGGTGATCCGCCCATCTGCACCGGAAAGCCGGGTGGTCATCACCGAAAATTCGCGAACCGCGCCTTCTTCTTGCGAGGTCGAAGTGCGCAGTTTCATCGGCCAATTAGGCCATACCAGCGGCTTGTCCTCCTTGAGCGGAGGCTGGGGCATGATTTCGAGCTGAGTGACCGAGCGAGCGCCTTGGCGGTGTGCGGTGCCGATGCAATCCGAGCCAGTATCGCCACCGCCGATGACCACGACGTTCTTGTCCTTAGCCGAGATCGTCCCGGTCGGGGCAGCGCGCGCTTCGTCGTCGCCGGCATTGCGGCGGTTTTGCTGGGGCAAATATTCCATCGCTTGATGAATCCCAGCGAGCTCGCGCCCGGGAATGTCGAGGTCGCGCGGCTGTTCGGCTCCACCGGCTAGCACCAGCAAATCATATTCATCCAGCAGGCGCCCGACGGGGACATCGACCCCCACATGCATGTTCGGACGGAACACCACGCCTTCGGCTTCCATCTGGGCGATGCGACGGTCGATCTGCATTTTTTCGAGCTTGAAATCGGGGATTCCATAACGAAGCAGGCCACCGATGCGGTCGGCTTTCTCGAACACTGTCGGAGCATGGCCAAGCCGGGCGAGTTGCTGCGCGCAGGCGAGTCCTGCCGGACCTGATCCGACCACCGCGATCCGCCGGCCGGTTCCGCGCCGGCTCATCTCGGGGGTGATCCAGCCTTCGCGCCAGCCGCGGTCGACGATCTCGCATTCGATCGACTTGATCGTCACCGGAGCATCGACGAGGTTGAGCGTGCATGCCGCCTCGCATGGCGCGGGGCATACGCGGCCAGTGAATTCAGGAAAATTATTGGTCTGGTGAAGCCGCGAAAGCGCCCCGCGCCAATCGTCCTGCGTAACGAGGTCGTTCCAGTCGGGGATGAGATTGTTGACCGGACAGCCGCTGTGGCAGAATGGGATCCCGCATTCCATACAGCGAGAGGCCTGAGCGCGCACCTCAATCACCGCCGGAGGCTTAAAGAACTCGTGCCAATGCGTGACCCGCTCGGGCACCGGCGCCGGTTTGCGGTCGTGGCGATCGATTTCGAGGAAGGCGGTCGGGGACTTGACGATCAGGGTCATTCAGCGGCCTCGAACAAAGGTGCGCCCGCGGCCGAGTCGAGGTCGATCAATGCGCGCCGATATTCGGGCGGCATGACCTTGACGAAATGCCCGAGCGCACTCTGCCAATCGTCGAGGAGCATCTGCGCGCGCGCGCTTCCGGTCAGCTCGAAATGGCGCCGGACCAGAGTCTCGAGACGCTCGGCATCGAACCGGAGTAAATTGCCGAGGTCGATCGGGGTGCCGTCACCCATCATTTCGACCGGCGAAAGGCTCGTCGCATCGGTGTTGCACAGCGTTGAAAGCTTTGAGTCGGGATCGTAGACATAGGCGATGCCGCCCGACATTCCGGCTGCAAAATTACGCCCGACTTCGCCGAGAAGAACGACGATCCCGCCGGTCATATATTCGCAGGCATGGTCCCCCGCGCCCTCCGCTACCGCCACTGCGCCTGAGTTTCGAACCGCAAAGCGCTCTCCCGCTACTCCATTGAGGAACGCCTCGCCCGCTATCGCTCCGTACAGCACAGCATTGCCAACGATGATGTTGGCAGCCGCGTCGCGCCGCGCTTCGGCCGGCTGGCGAACGATGATCCGGCCTCCCGACAGTCCTTTGCCGACATAATCATTCGAGTCGCCGGTGAGCTCGAGCGTGATTCCGTGCGCGAGAAAGGTGCCGAGGCTTTGCCCCGCGGTTCCGCTCAGCCGCAGCCGGATCGTGTCGTCGGGCAGACCGGCGTGACCGTAGCGGCGAGCGACTTCCCCCGAGAGCATCGCGCCGACGCTTCGATCGACGTTGCGGATCGAGCGTTGGATCGTTACCGGCTTGCCGTGATCGAGCGCGGCCGCCGCTGCCGAGATTAGATCGCGGTCCATGATCTGGCCGAGATCGTGGACCTGAGCGCCGCTGTTGAAGCGCAGGAAATGCGCCTGTTCACTTGGTGAATGAAGCAGAGCTTTGAGATCAATTCCGCGCGGTTCGAAGTCGGGGCTTGCAGATCGCGCCTCGAGCAGCTCGGGTCGGCCGATCATCTCCTCTACCGTCCGAACCCCGAGTGAGGCCATGATTTCGCGCATTTCCTCGGCGACGAAGAAGAAATAATTGATCACATGCTCGGGCTGACCTGCGAACCGCGCGCGCAGCAACGGGTCCTGAGTGGCGATGCCGACCGGGCAGGTGTTGAGATGGCATTTGCGCATCATGATGCAGCCCGCGGCGATCAGCGGCGCGGTTGCGAAGCCATATTCGTCGGCGCCGAGGATAGCGGCGATCACGACATCGCGCCCGGTACGGAGCCCCCCGTCGGCCTGCACCCGGATTCGCCCGCGGAGTCCGTTGAGCACAAGCGTTTGCTGAGTCTCGGCGAGCCCAACTTCCCACGGCAATCCGGCATGAGTGAGCGAAGTTAGCGGCGCAGCCCCGGTTCCACCTTCATAACCCGCGATGGTGACATGGTCAGCCATCGACTTTGCGACCCCGGCGGCGACGGTTCCAACGCCGCGCAAGGATACCAATTTGACCGAGATTCGAGCCGATGAATTGACGTTCCTGAGGTCGTAGATGAGCTGGGCCAGGTCTTCGATCGAATAAATGTCGTGATGCGGCGGGGGTGAGATTAACCCGACCCCAGGAGTCGAGTGACGCACCGCGGCAATATGGCGATCGACTTTGTGCCCGGGCAATTGCCCGCCCTCGCCGGGCTTGGCGCCTTGTGCGATCTTGATCTGAATCTCGTCGGCATTGACCAGATATTCGGCAGTCACTCCGAACCGTCCCGAAGCGACCTGCTTGATCGCTGAGCGCATTGAATCGCCGTTGGGCATCGGTTTAAAGCGGTCGACTTCCTCGCCGCCCTCGCCGGTATTCGAGCGTCCGCCAATCCGGTTCATAGCGATCGCCAGCGTGGTATGCGCCTCGCGGCTGATCGAACCGAAGCTCATCGCCCCGGTCGTGAACCGCTTAACAATTTCGGCGGCGGGCTCGACCTCCTCGATCGGCACCGGCGATGAGGCGGGCTTGAAGTCCAGCAGCCCGCGAACGGTCAGCCGGTCGCGGTTCTGATCATTGATCACCTTGGCGAAGTTGAGATAATTGGCATGCTGATTGCCCCGAACCGCATGTTGCAGGTCGGCGATTGTCTCGGGGGTCCAGGCGTGATCCTCACCATTGACCCGATAGGCATAAAGCCCGCCGAAATCGAGCACCGAGCCGCCGTCGACGCGATAGGCGCGCGCATGGCGCCGTGCTGATTCCTCGGCAATCCCGTCGATCCCGATCCCTCCAATGGTGGTCGGAGTACCGGTGAAATATCGCTCGACCAGTTCGCTCGAAAGCCCGATCGAATCGAAAATTTGTGCGCCGCAATAGCTCTGGAAGGTTGAGATGCCCATCTTGGACATAACCTTCAGAATGCCCTTGCCCGAGGCCTTCGAATAAGCACGTGCGCCGTCTTCGCCAGCGCCGAGCGCCGCGAGTGTATCGAACGCCAAATAGGGATTGATCGCTTCGGCGCCATAGCCGGCAAGGACACAGAAATGGTGAACCTCGCGCGCCTCGCCGGTCTCGACCACAAGCCCGGTCTGGACCCGTAAGCCTTGGCGGATAAGCTGATGATGCACCGCTCCAGTGGCGAGCGCCGCAGGGATCGGGATCCGGTCGGGTCCGGTAGCGCGGTCCGAGATGATCAGCACATTGATGTCAGCGAGTACCGCTTCGGTCGCTTCCCCACACAAGCGCTGAAGCGCTGCTTCGAGCGCGGGGCCTGAGCTTCCGGTCCAGGTCGCATCGAGCGTCGCGGTCCGAAATGCGCCGTCGACCACGTCGCTGATTGAACGGATCTTGGCGAGGTCCTCGTTCGTCAGGATCGGTTGCGCGACCTCGAGCCGCTTGAAGGTCCCGGCATGATGGCCGAACAGATTGGGGCGCGGCCCGATGATCGAGACTAGGGACATGACGATCGATTCGCGGATCGGGTCGATCGCGGGTTTGGTGACCTGAGCGAAATTCTGCTTGAAAAAATCGAATAATAGACGCGGCCGCCGCGACAGCACCGCGAGCGGCGTGTCGGTGCCCATCGACCCGAGCGGGTCCTCGCCCATCGCCATCGGCAGGAGGATCAGCTTGAGGTCTTCCTCGGTATAGCCGAACGCGCGCTGGCGCTCAATCAGGAGCCGGGCCTCGCTGCGCGGCTCGGCGGCGACCGCGGGAAGCTCCTCAAGCTTAATCTGGGTCTCACTCAGCCATTCGGCATAGGGCTCGGCATCGGCGAGCGAGGCCTTGATTTCCTCGTCCTCAATTATCCGGCCCTGTTCGAGGTCGAGCAAAAGCATCCGGCCCGGTTCGAGCCGCCATTTCCGGACGATATCCTGCTCGGGAATGTCGAGCACCCCGCTCTCGGAGGCGAGGATAAGCCGGCCATCGGCGGTGAGGCTGAACCGCGCCGGCCGAAGCCCGTTGCGGTCGAGCATCGCGCCGATCTGCCGACCATCGCTAAAGGCGACCGCTGCGGGGCCGTCCCATGGTTCCATCTGGGCAGCGTGATATTCGTAAAATGCACGCCGCGCGGGGTCCATCCCGTCATTCCCGCCCCACGCCTCGGGGATCAGCAGCATCATGGCATGGGGCAGCGAATAACCCCCCGCGACCAGCAGTTCGAGCGCATTGTCGAGGCACGCGGTGTCCGACTGGCCGTGGGGAATAAGGGGCCACATCTTGGCGAGGTCGGCGCCGAGCAGAGGCGATTCCATCGTCCTCCGACGCGCGTTCATCCAATTGATGTTACCACGAACGGTATTGATCTCGCCGTTGTGCGAAATGAAGCGATAGGGATGCGCCAGCTTCCACGACGGGAAGGTATTGGTCGAAAAACGCTGATGGACCATCGCCAGCGCCGAAACCGTGCGCGGATCGACGAGGTCGGTGTAGAATTCTCCGAGCTGATTGGCGAGCAACAGTCCCTTATAGACCAAAGTCCGCGTGGAAAAGCTGGAGATATAGAAATCAGCGAGTTGCGGAAGCTGCCTGCTCCCCGCGAGCGCGATCAGCGGATTGAGGATTTGCTTGCGGATGACGAGGATCTTGCGTTCGAACGCGTCTTGATCGGCGACGCGCGGGCCGCGCCCGACCACCGCTTGGCGAATCACCGGCATCGTCGCCGTCACCGCAGCGCTGAGAAGCCCGGCGTCGACCGGAACTTCGCGCCAGCCGATCAGGGTCTGGCCCTCGCTTGCGACCACTCGTTCGAGTTGAGTTACGGCGGCGATTCGTGCCTGCTCATCCTGGGGAAGAAAGCACATCGCGACTGCATAATCGCCCGGCGGCGGAAGCTCGATCGCCTGTCCGCTCGCCCAAGTGCGGAACAATGCGTCGGGCAGCTGGATCATGCAGCCCGCGCCATCCCCGCTCAACGGATCAGCGCCAACCGCGCCGCGATGGTTGAGATTGGCAAGAATCCGAAGACCGTCGCAAACGATCGTGTTGGACTTCTCGCCACGAATATTGGCGACGAAGCCCACCCCGCACGAATCATGCTCGCGGGTCGGGTCGTACAGGCCTTGCGTCTTCGGCGTCCGGGTCATGTTCGTTTCCGGGCGCAGTGATCACTGCGATGCTGCGCCGCAAAAGGGCTCTGCTGAGTCGCTTCGCAACTGGCAAGCGCAAAATTGTCGAGCTTTCGCGCGCCCCTAGAAGGTATAGGCACGCTCACCATGATCGTTGATATCGAGGCCCTCGCGCTCGGCATCAGGTCCGACGCGCAGTCCGAGAACGGCTTTGACGATCCCGAAGGCGATGGCCGATCCGATTCCAGACCACAGGATCGCGATTCCGACCGCCTGCAGCTGGATCACGACCTGAGAGGCGATCGAGAAATCCTCCGCTCCGAATCCGCCGAGCGAGGGCGCAGTGACGATTCCGGTGCCGATTGATCCGACAATCCCGCCGACGCAATGGATTCCGAACACATCGAGCGTGTCGTCAAGTTCGAAGCGATGCTTGGCCTTGGCTACGAAAGCATAGCAAGCCAGCGCAGCAAGCCCGCCGAGGACTACTGAACCAGCGAAGCCCGAAGTTCCCGCCGCAGGAGTTACTGCAACCAGCCCCGCGATCGCGCCCGAGGCCCCGCCGAGCATCGACGGCTTGCCCGAGACAATTCGCTCGGCGAGCATCCAAACCAGGATTCCGGCAGCCGGGGCGACAAAAGTGTTGACCATCGCGATGGCTGCTCCGCCATTGGCTTCGAGTGCCGAACCGGCATTGAACCCGAACCAGCCGACCCACAGAAGGCCCGCTCCGGTCATCGTAGCGACCAGTGAGTGCGGCGGAGTCGCATCGCGAAGGAAACCGACGCGCTTGCCGGCGAAGAATACTCCGACCAGCCCGGCGATACCGGCATTGATGTGGACCACCGTCCCGCCGGCGAAATCGAGGGCGCCCATACCGAAAATCAGTCCGTCGCTGGCCCACACCATATGCGCGATCGGGGCATATACGATGGTTACCCAGATCACAGTGAACAGCAGCATCGCGGAAAATTTCACGCGCTCGGCGACCGCACCGACAATCAGAGCCGCGGTGATCGCGGCGAAAGTCATCTGGAAAGCGACGAACAGCAACTCAGGGATACCGACGCCTTCGCTGAAAGTGGCGGAAACGCTGTCGCCGGTGATCCCGCTGAGGAATAATTTGGTCGTACCGCCAAGGTAAGGCGAGCCCGCGTCGAACGCCAGACTATAGCCCCAGCCGACCCAGACAAGGATCACGACTGCAGTGATTCCGAGCACCTGGCTGAGAATCGACAACATGTTCTTGGAGCGCACCAACCCGCCATAAAACAGGGCGAGGCCGGGAATGATCATCAGCAGGACGAGAATTGTCGAAGTCAGCATCCACGCCGAATCGCCCTTGTCGATGGTGAAGGCAGGCGCGATTGCGGCCGGCAAGCTGGCGACGACGGCCTCGAACAAACCAGTGGACATAAATGCGCTCCCCGATTGATGACGCGACTATGACGGCCCATGCTGCACTGCACAATAGCTATTTTGCTGATCGTTAATTTTTTACGCGGCTGCGGAACGGCGAGTCGCCTGCCCGCTCAGAAGATCGGCCAGCGGGTCGGCCAATGGCTCGGCGCGCGGTTCGGCTAATCGCGACGCATCGACCGACTAGCCTTCCGGCTCAACAGCCGCGAACCACGGCCCGCCGCCCCGGCTCCCCGGCAGCGGGCCGTTTTTCCTGTGCCTTCAGCGCAAGCGCCGCTATCGCCCGCGCCATGTCCGAAGTGGCGAACGATATTCGAGCGCGCGAGCGGCTCGCGGGGCTGCTGTTGATCGGAGGCGCATCGCTTGCGCTGGCCGCCGCCAACTCTCCTCTCGAGCCAATTTATCATCCCCTCCTCGAATTCCCGATCGGGCCGACACTTCCCCGCGCCGGGGCGTTGACTCTCCATCTGTGGGTCGCCGATGGGTTGATGGCGATTTTCTTCCTGCTTGTCGGGCTCGAGGTGAAGCGCGAATGGTATCAAGGCCGGCTGTCGAGCGCAGCCGAGCGACGGCTTCCGATCCTCGCCGCTGCAGCGGGGATGGCGGTCCCGGCGCTGATCTATCTCGCTGTGGTCGGAGTGGGGAGCGATCTTGCTCGCGGCTGGGCGATCCCTGCAGCGACCGACATCGCTTTCGCGATCGGGGTGCTTGCCTTGCTCGGCGAGCATGCTCCGCCGTCGATCAAGCTGCTGCTCGTCACGGTCGCGATCATCGACGACATCGGCGCAGTCGCGATCATCGCGTTGGCTTACACCTCGAGCCTCGATCCCGTGGCGCTCGGAATTGCGGGGCTGATCACCGCGACGATGGCTGCGATGGGGATGTTCGGGGTTCGGCGGCTGTCGCCGTTCTTGATTGGTTTTGTATGTTTGTGGGCCGCGACATTCGCTTCGGGGGTCCATCCGACGATCTCGGGGGTGGTGGCCGCGCTGACTATCCCGCTCGGCCAGGGAGAGGCGCGTTCGCCGCTCAAGCGGCTTGAGCACAGGATTCACCCGTGGGTAATGCTCGGGATTATCCCTTTGTTCGGCTTCGTCAGCGCGGGGGTCGGATTGACCGGCGGGCTGGGCGCCATCACCGAGCCGCTTCCGCTGGCGATCATATTCGGGCTTGTCGCGGGTAAGCAGGTGGGGGTGTTCGGCGCAATTTGGCTGGCGGTTCGGAGCGGGCTTGCGCCGATGCCCGCATGCACCAGCTGGCCCCAGATCCACGGCGCGGCGCTGCTGTGCGGAATCGGCTTTACCATGAGCTTGTTCATCGGCGCGCTCGCCTTCCCGGGCGATCCCGCATCGATCGATTCGGCGAAGCTCGGAACTCTGGTCGGCTCGCTGATTGCCGCGCTTGCCGGATATGCGGCGCTTCGCTTCGCCTCCAGCGTTACCCCCACCGACGAAGACCGGGTCGTCGCCCGCGACCTGTTTTCAGCCTCTGAGAAGTAAAGCCCCATGGACCATTTTACCCCTCGCGACGGCACGATCCACTG
The DNA here is from genome assembly GCA_046714555.1 of Sphingomicrobium sp. Lineage (GTDB taxonomy): Bacteria > Pseudomonadota > Alphaproteobacteria > Sphingomonadales > Sphingomonadaceae > Sphingomicrobium. Next base: position 14,748 of record JBKKAQ010000077.1, read on the forward strand.
CGAAGATGTGGCACTGTCGGACATCGCGGAGCAAGTCGGCACTCCGGTTTATGTCTATTCGACCGCGACCATGCGACGCCACGCTGCGGTGATGCGCGAGGCCGTCGCCGGCCCCGACGACCCCTTGGTCGCCTTCGCGGTCAAGGCCAACCCCAACGCCGCTGTGCTCAGGGTCCTGGCCGAGGCCGGGCTCGGCGCCGACGTCGTCTCGATCGGCGAATATCGGCGCGCCCGAGTTGCGGGAATCGCGCCCGAGCGGATTGTCTTCTCGGGGGTCGGCAAGACCGATGTCGAGATGGCCGAAGCGCTCGCCGGCGGGCTGCTCCAGTTCAACGTCGAATCGGTCGAGGAAGCGCGAACGCTGTCGGCGGTGGCAAGCGAACAGGGTGCCCGAGCGCCGATGGGCTTCAGGATCAACCCCGATGTCGCTGCCGGAACTCATGCCAAGATCACCACCGGCACCGCCGAGAACAAATTCGGAATTCCCGCCGCCGAGGCATTCGCCGCTTATCGTGAGGCCCGAGACCTTCCGGGGCTCGATTTGTCGGGGGTCACTGTCCACATCGGCAGCCAGCTGACCAGCCTCGACCCTCTCGAGTTAGCGTTCGAACGGCTCGGAAGCATGATCGCCGCGCTCCGCGCCGAGCAGTTCGACATTCGCCTCGCCGATCTCGGCGGTGGCCTTGGGGTACCTTACGACCAGGGCCTGCCACACCCGCCGACTCCCGACGAATATGGAGCGATGGTCCGCCGGGTCACGCGTGACTGGGGGATACGGCTGGCGTTCGAACCGGGGCGGCTCATCGTTGCCAATGCGGGGATCCTGCTCAGCCGGGTGGTGCGGGTCAAGCCGGGGGCCCGAGCCCCGTGGGTGATCGTTGACGCGGCGATGAATGACCTTATGCGGCCGGCGCTCTACGATGCTTATCACGCGATCGATGCGGTGACTGCGACGGGGAGGCTGATGACCGCCAACGTCGTCGGCCCGGTGTGCGAAAGTGGCGACACCTTCGCCACTGCGCGAACGATGGACGCAGTCGAGGCTGGCGATCTTGTTCTGTTCCGCACTGCGGGAGCTTATGGAGCGACTATGGCGAACGGCTACAATAGCCGCCCGCTCACCCCTGAAGTTCTGGTCGATGGCGACCGCTGGGCGCTGGTCCGGCGCCGGACCGACATCGATATGCTAGCCGGTGTCGCCGAACCCCAGTGGAAGCGCTGAACTTCACGATGCAAACGCCCCCAGGAGAAAGCCCGTTCCCGACTCTAAAGCCCTCACTGCATTACTCGCTTCAGCCTGCGCGTCATGCGCGACTCTTCCCGCGGGTTCGAGCGACAGCGTGGATTTGGTCGCTCACGATTATGTCAGGTTGAGCCTGGCGATCGGCGAAAAAGAGCCAGGCTATATCGACGCCTATTACGGACCGCCGCAGTATCAGGCTGAAGCCACAGCGGGGGCGGCTGCGCAGTCGCTCGAGCAGCTAGCGGCGCGGGTTGCTACCTTGTCGGCGCGGCTTCAGGCGCTCGAGGCTCGCCCCGACGGATTTGACCAGCGCCGCTTGCGCTTTCTCAAGGCCCAGCTAACCGCGGCACACACCCGGCTGCGTATGCTCAGAGGCGAAACCTTGTCATTCGAGGAGGAAGCGTTCGGTCTGTTCGGGGTTCGCCCCGCGCTCAGGCCTTTGGCGGAATTCGATCCGGTCCTCGCTCGAATCGAGGCACTAATGCCCGGAAGCGGAGATCTGGCCGACCGCGTCGAGTCCTTCGCCAACCGCTTCACCGTTTCGGCGGAGCGCCTCAAACCGGTGTTCGATGCGGCGATCGGCGAGTGCAGGGCGCGGACACTGACGCACATCGCTATGCCCGCCAACGAGCGGTTCGAGATGGCATTCGTTACCGGCAAGAGCTGGTCGGGCTATAATTATTACCTTGGCGATTACAAAAGCCGGATCGAGATCAACACCGATCTGCCGATTCGGATTAGCCGGGCGGTCGACCTCGGCTGCCACGAAGGTTATCCGGGCCACCATGTGTTCAACGCGCTGCTCGAGCAGCGACTGGTGAAGCAGCGCGGCTGGGTCGAATTCAGCGTCTACCCGCTTTATTCGCCGCTGTCGCTGATCGCCGAGGGATCGGCCAATTACGGCATCGAGCTCGCCTTTCCCGGACCCGAACGAATCCAATACGAGATTCGGTCGCTTTACCCTCTCGCCGGGATCGCCTCGGGCGAGGCGGCCAAGTATCTTGAGCTGCTGGACGCGATGAAGTCGCTCGCTAGCGCCCGTTTCACCATCGCCAGCGAGCTTCTCGCCGGGCGGATCGACGACGCTGAGGCAGTGCGCCTGACGCGGCGGTACCAGCTCGTCTCCGAACCACGCGCCAAACAGTCGGTGGCGTTCATTCGCCAGTATCGAAGCTATGTGATCAACTATGGCCTGGGCGAAGCAATGGTCCGCGCCGACATCGAAGCCGCGGGCCCATCGCCACAGGCGCGATGGAGGCGGATGGAGCAAATCTTGAGCGAGCCGACTCTGCCGAGCGACCTGCGCTTTTTGCCCTAGCATTTCAGTCGCGTTTTGTGAGGGATAAGGCGCGCTGAGCAGAAAGCTGATGCGCTCTTCGAGTCGGGAACGTCCGTAGAGCGGGCGGGCGGGCCGAAGGGGAACCAAGGAGTAAGGGGCATATGCAAGCTGGACAGCAGGAATCAATTTCGCGGGCGGCGGTGATCGCGAGCCGCGTCGAAACTTTCGTCCGCGAAAAGGTGGTTCCGTTTGAGCGCGATCCGCGGCGCGATCATCATGGCGCGCCGCTCGACGTGCTGGTCGCCGAGCTTCGCGACAAGGCGCGCGCAGCGGGTGTCCTGACCCCGCACATCCTTGCCGACGGCGGGCATTTGTCGCAGCGCGAGACCGCGCTCGTCCTGCGCATGTCGGGCTTGTCCCCGCTCGGCCCGCTGGCGTGCAACACCGCCGCTCCGGACGAGGGTAACATGTATCTGCTCGGCAAGGTCGGGAGCGCCGAGATCAAGCAGCGCTTCCTCGAGCCGCTGATCGAGGGCCATGGGCGTTCGGCCTTCTTTATGACCGAACCCGCCGAGGAAGGCGGCGCCGGGTCCGATCCGTCGATGATGCAGACCCGCTGCCGCCGCGACGGCAATCATTGGGTGATCAGCGGTCGCAAGGCGTTCATCACCGGCGCCGCGGGGGCGAGCATGGGGATCATCATGGCTAGGTCCGACGACGGCGCATGCATGTTCCTGGTCGACCTTCCCGACCCGGCGGTGGTTATCGAGCATATCCCCAACACCATCGACAGCTCGATGCCCGGGGGTCATGCTACGGTGCGGATCGACGATCTGCGCGTGCCCTCCGACCAGATGCTCGGGAACAGCGGCGAAGGCTTCACTTATGCCCAACTGCGGCTCAGCCCGGCGCGGCTGTCGCACTGCATGCGCTGGCTCGGCGGGTGCCAGCGCGCCAACGAGATCGCGACCGATTACGCCAATCGCCGAACGGCGTTCGGCAAGCCACTGATCGACCATGAGGGGGTCGGGTTCATGCTCGCCGACAATCTGATCGACCTGCAACAGTCCGAGCTGATGATCGACTGGTGCGCCGGGGTGCTCGACGAGGGCGGGCTCGGCACCGCCGAAAGCTCAATGACCAAGGTCGCGGTGAGCGAGGCGCTCATGCGGGTCATCGACCGCTGCGTCCAGGTAATGGGCGGCACCGGGGTCACCGACGCGACCATCGTCGAGCAATTGTTCCGCGAAATCCGCGCCTTTCGAATCTATGACGGGCCGACCGAAGTCCATAAATGGAGCCTCGCCAAAAAGATTAAGCGCGACTGGAAGGCGGCCCAGGCGTGACCACTGAGACCGCCGAAAATAGCGGAACGACCGCTGTCCGCGAGGGCTTCGGCTTCGACGAGGTGCGGCTTGACCAATGGCTTGCCGCCAATGTCGTGGGCTATGCCGGACCATTGTCGGTCGAGCAGTTCCGCGGTGGCCAGTCCAACCCGACCTACAAACTGGTGACGCCGGGCCAAAGCTATGTCCTTAGGCGCAAGCCGCCGGGCACGCTCCTCAAAGGCGCGCACGCGGTCGAACGCGAAGCGGCGGTACTGGTGGGATTGAGCACCACCGGCTTCCCGGTCCCGCGCATCTACGGCCTGTGCACCGACGACCATGTGATCGGCACCTGGTTTTTCGTCATGGAGATGGTCGAGGGGCGGATTTTCTGGGATGCCAGCCTGCCCGAGGTTGCTCGCGACCAGCGGCCGGCCTATTTCGCCGCGATGAATGCCACGATCGCAAGCTTGCACCAAGTCGATTACCAAGCCGTTGGGCTCGCCTACTATGGACGCCCGGGCAATTATTTTGAGCGGCAGATTTCGCGCTGGACAAAGCAATATGTCGCCGACAAACGGGCGGGCCGCGACCCGAACATGGACCGGCTGGTCGAATGGCTTCCGGCCAACATCCCTCCGGGCGATGAGACCAGCATCGTCCATGGCGACTTTCGTTGCGACAACATGATCTTCCATCCGAGCGAGCCGCGGGTGCTCGCGGTGCTTGACTGGGAATTATCGACCCTTGGCCATCCGGGCGCCGATTTTGCTTATTACGCGATCATGTTCCGAATGCCTCCTTCTATCGTCGCGGGCCTTGGCGGAGCCGATCTCAAGGCGCTCAACATTCCTTCCGAGGAGGAGTGTCTGGCGGCCTATTGCGCGCGCACCGGCCGTGACTCGATGCCCGGCTACGACTTTTACATAACTTTCAATCTGTTTCGTCTCGCGGCGATTTTCCACGGCATCAAGGGCCGTGTCCTGAGCGGCAGCGCGACCTCGCCCAACGCTCGCCAGCGCGCCGAGAATTTTCCGCTGCTCGCCCGGATGGCGGCAGAGTCAATGGAGGCCTGCCAGTGAGCGAACCACCTGTTCTCTTTGCGCTCGACGGAGCGATCGCCACTCTGACGCTCAATCGGCCATCGGCTGGCAATACTATCGATATCCCGATGGCGCGGGCACTCGTCGAGGCTTCCCTGCGCTGCAGGGACGATCCCGCGATCCGATGCGTCGTCCTCACCGGCGCCGGGCCGCTTTTCAGCGGCGGAGGCGATGTCCGGGCGTTCGCCGACGCCGGAGATTCGGTGGCGGGGTTTCTGCGCGAGCTCGCCGGAACGCTACACGTCGCGGTCTCGCACCTCATGCGAATGCCCAAGCCGCTCCTCGTTCTGGTCAACGGGCCAGCCGCGGGAGCAGGGCTGAGCCTCGCCGTATCGGGCGATGTGGTACTCGCCGCGCGTTCGGCCCATTTCACCGCGGCCTATGGCGCGGTCGGCCTATCGCCCGACGGAGGGCTGTCGTGGCACCTCCCGCGGCTGGTCGGGCTTCGCCGGGCGCAGGAGATGATCATCGCCAATCGGCGCGTGCCGGCGGCCGAAGCCGAAGCGATCGGGCTGGTCACCCGCACCGTCGACGACGAGGCACTCGCCGGCGAAGGCGCCAAGCTCGCGGCGCGGTTGGCTGCCTCCGCAACCGGCGGAATCGGCGCTGCGCGCGCACTGCTGCTCAACACCTTCGAGGACAATCTCGAAGCGCAGCTCGATCGCGAACTCGACAGCATCGTTGCCGCGGGGTCCTCAGCGGAAGCCCGCGAAGGCATTGCCGCTTTCCTCGCCGGGAGGAAGCCTCGCTTCTGAGCGCTCGAACGCCGGGTTGAAAGCCGCACACCGCAACCAGGTCTACCGCATCCAGCGGCGGTCTCGAACGCCGGCGAGCTCGGAATCCTGACGACTTTGCGTCAAACTGACGATCCTTCCGTCGATCAACCGCCCCTTATGCCGGACGAGAGAAGCCTTCAATCGGTTCTTCCCAAGTCATCGCCGATCCTGAACCGGCCTGGGCGATCCGCAACCCCGGCCGCCCGCAACCCCGGCCGCGCGCTCGCGTTTGTTTATGTTTCGCCGCGCCCGTGCGCTGCTCTTGAAGCTGTGTTAAGCCTCTGATCCTCGATTCGTCCAGACGGGACGGCGTACATACGGATTGGAGTGAGAAGTGGTGACTTCCGATAGTAAGATTAAGCTTGCGGCGAAGCTGCCCGATTCAAACGAGCTGTCCGCGGCATGGAACCGCCTTGCCGCCAATTACGCCGATGTCATGAAGGGGTCGTTGCAGCAAGGTATGAGCGGTAAGTCAATTCCCTCGCCGTTCGATCCGCTTGCACCGACCAAATCCTTTGCCGAACTGGGCGCGTCACTGATGGCCAACCCGGCCAAGCTGGCTTCGGCCCAGATCAAGTTGTTCAATGAATGGGCCGAATTATGGACCAGCGCCTCGGTCCGGGCGACGGGCGCCAAACAGGAAGCAAAGCACGTCCCCGCGCGCGGCGACCGGCGCTTTAACGACCCGGCGTGGCAAAGCCCGGGATTTGACTATCTCAAGCAGGCCTATCTTCTGTTCGCCCGGCAGTCGCTCGAACTTATCGAGGAAAGCGGGCTCGATCCCGCGGCGCGAACCCGGGTCGAATTTTACACCAAGCAAATCGTCAACGCATTGTCGCCCGCGAACTTCGCCTTTTCGAACCCCCAGGCGATCCAGAAGGCACTTGATACCGGCGGCGTCAGCCTGCTGTCGGGCCTCGCCAACATGGTCGCCGACGTCGCCTCGCCAAGCGGGCTGGTGCGGCGCAGAGCGGACGAGGATTTCGAGATCGGAGTGACGATTGCCGCGACCCCCGGAAGCGTGATTTTCCAGAACGAGATGATGCAACTGATCCAATATGTGCCCTCGACCGCCAAGGTCCACAAGCGTCCCTTGCTGTACATTCCGCCACTCGTGAACAAATTCTACGTGCTCGATCTTCAGCCCCACACTAGCCTGATCAAATGGCTGATCGACGAGGGCCATACCGTGTTCGTGATCTCGTGGGTCAATCCCGGTCCCGAACTCCGCGACAAGGGCATCTCCGACTATGCCCTGCAAGGTCCGGTCGCTGCGCTCGAAGTGATCGAACAGGTTTCGGGGGAGCGCGGCGTCAACGTCTTCGGCTTCTGCATGGGCGGGACGCTGCTCGCTATCGCCGGGGCCTATCTGTTTGCGATCGGGCAGGGGGATCGGGTCGGTTCGATGACCACCATCGGAACGCTGCTCGATTTCAGCGACACCGGCGAATGGGCGACCTTTTACGAGCCCGCGCAGCTCGACGCATTCGAACGCCATGTCCAGGCCGCCGGGGTTCTCGGCGCGGACAAATTGCAGGCTTTGTTCAGTGCCGTTCGCGCCAACGACCTGATCTGGCCCTCGGTGGTCAATCACTATTTGCTCGATCAGAAAGCGCCACCTTCGGACCTGTTGTTCTGGTTCGCCGACGGATCGAGCATTCCGCAAGCCTTCCTGCTCGAATATGCAAGGCTTCTGTTGCGGTCGAACGCGCTCAGAAATCCGGGCGGAGTGAGCGTCGGCAAGACCCCGGTCGCGCTCAACGAGATCACCGCCCCGACGATCACGATCTCGTTGAAGGACGATCATGTCACCGGTTGGCGCGCGACCTATGAAGGCGCCAAATTGTTCGGCGGCCAGAAGACGTTCCTGCTCGGCGGGTCGGGCCATAATGCCGGGGTGATCAACCCGCCTTCGGCCAACAAGCATGGCTACTGGCACAATAACTCGATGCCCGCCTCGTCCGAGGACTGGCTCGCTGGGGCGACCCAGGAGGAAGGCTCGTGGTGGCCGGAGTGGGACCGCTGGCTGGTCAAGCAGGGCGACGGCAAGCAGGTAGAGGCGCGCAAGGTCGGAAGCTCTCTCTTTACACCGATCGAGCCTGCCCCGGGATCCTATGTGCTCGTAAAAGCCTGAGCGCCGGCCCTTTGCACGGCGCACGTGCGCTTTAGACTTGCCTCGCCTCGCGTTGTTGTCCACAGCGTTCGCACTTGCAACAATTCTTCGAGGCTCTCATTACATTTCACCCCCCTCCTTCGATGATGAGAGCCTGGTCTGAACCCTTTCGAGCCGTCGGCGACGCGGTCGCTTTCTGGGCATGCACTCCGATCCTCTCTTCGGCCCCGCGGGGCGACGGTCACGCCGTGCTGGTCTTGCCGGGGTTCAATTCCGGCGACGATTCGATGGTCGTATTGCGCAAATACCTGCATTATCTGGGGTACCGCAGCCAAGGCTGGGCGCTCGGACACAACACCGGCTTTGCAGTTCTGGGCGAGGATCATGGGTTGCTGCGCAACCGCCTGGGGCGGATCGCGCAAAGTTCGGGCGGGAAGGTCAGCCTGATCGGATGGAGCCTTGGCGGGGTGATGGCCCGTCAGATGGCGAAACAGAATCCCGAGCTCGTGCGGCAGGTGGTCACTCTGGGATCGCCATTCAACGGCGATCCGCGCTCGACTAGCATTCGCGCTCTCTATGAAATGATCTCGGGCGAATGCCTCGACGATCCCGAGCTTCTCGCCAAATGGCGCAGCTATCGCGTGACGCCATCGGTCCCGACGACTTCGATCTATACCCGCGCCGACGGAATCACCGCATGGCAGAATTGTATCGAAACCGAATCGGCGACGGTCGAGAACATCGAGGTCGCCGGGAGCCACATCGGACTTCCCTATAACCCTTCGGCGATGTTCGCGGTCGCTCACCGACTTTCCCAGCCCGAAATCGGCTGGACGCGTCACAAACCACTGCCGCTAGGCAATTAAGCGATCTTTTCCATGAGCGCCGACTCGCCGCCAGCCCCGCTTCATCCAGAATTTCAGTTGCTGATCGACGAGATCGCAGCTGCCGAGGCGAACGGCGGACCGCGCTGGGAAGAACTGAGTATCCCCGAATTGCGCGCTTTTTCGAAGGATTTTCGAAAGACCGCCGAGCCGATCGCAGGAGTCACGGCGAGCGATCTCGAGATTGCGCTCGAAACCGTCCGCCTCTTTGCTCGATTATACGTTCCCGACGGCGCTGCGGCGGTCGGCCCGGGGCTGGTCTATTTCCACGGCGGAGGCTTCGCCATCGGCAGCGTCGAGACCCACGATGCGATTGTCTCGCGGCTTGCGGTGGCCTCGGGGACCCGAATCCTTTCGGTCGACTATCGGCTGGCGCCCGAACACCCCTTTCCAGCCGCGCATAACGACACGCTGCAAAGCGTTCGCTGGGCATTCGACCATTCGGAATCGCTTGGCTTCGATCGCGATCGGATCGCGGTCGGTGGCGACTCGGCGGGGGCCAATCTGGCCGCTTCGGCCTGTCTCGACCTGCGCCGGGACAGCGAGCGTCGAGTGGCCTTCCTGCTTCTGCTTTACCCCAACACCACGATCGAAGGGGCTTCGGGGTCGCGGGCGACCTATGCCGACGGCCATTATCTCACGCTTTCGGCGGCGAATCACCTTTTTCGCCAATATATCCGTTCGCCCGCGCAATCGAGCGATCCGCGGATCGACCTGCTCAACCGTCCCGATCTCGACGGGCTTCCGCCGACCTATCTAGCGTTCGGCACTTGCGACATCCTCCACGATGAATGTGCCGCCTTCGCCGCTTCGCTGAGAGCAGCGGGGGTCCCGCTGGAAACCCAGGTCTATCCCGGCTTCATCCACGGCTTTTTCGGCTTTGCGCATCGCGCTCCGGCTGTCCTCGACGCGTTCGAGCAGGCCGGAGGGGCTATTGCTTCCGCTCTTCATGTCGCGGGGAAAAAGTCGCGCGAGCGCCTGGCGCGTTAAAACGGCAGCAAAACCTGATCAAAATTTCAATGACAAGGTGGATAAATAATCAGCTCCGGTATTGACAAAAAACTTAGGACGGTACGATGTTTTTGCCTTGGTAAACCGCAAAGACGGGGCCATGGATGCGAGAGAGGTGCAATGAGGTCACGGCTAATCATGACCGAATGCTGTCGGCGCAGAGCCCTGACCGGCATGCCTAAGCGCCCGGTGACGGTCGAACCTGCGCGGTCAGGCACACGCAGTTCGCGCTTCGGCCGATCTGGCAATTCCCCGGGCTCGGCGTCCGGACCCCCGGCACGCAATGCACTTCAGGGCAAGTGGACCCGGCTTCCAACCAGCAAGACTCACCATATCGAAGGACAAGCGCGATGATTGGCGATTATTTCGTACTCGACGCAGTAACTCATGCTTACAATCATCTACCTTCAAACTGGGTCGACCCGCTGCTCGGCCACGCAATGGTCGAACTTGCCTATCATCTCGCGGCCGATCCGCCGAATCCGCGTTACGCAATGACGCGCGAGCAATATCTGGTCGACTGGCAGGTCGCCGACGTCGCCAACTTCCTGTTCCGAGAGAGCGATACCGACGTCGCAGTGATGCATCCGCTGGCGATCGCCTCGTTCAAGGACGGCTATTGTTCGCTGGCCAAGGCCGCCGAAGCGCTCGAGCGCTATCCGACCCGCTTCATCGGCGCCTACGCCTGTGTCGACCCGCTGAAGGGCAAGGAGGCGGTCGAATCGATTGGCGAGCAGGTCGACATGCTCAAGCCGTTCGGGCTCAAGCTTTATCCGACCAGCTTCGACGGCAAGGCGCCGGTCAGCTGGCGAATGGACGATCCCAAGTTGATCTATCCGCTTTACGAAGCCGCGCAGAAGCATGGTCTCAGGCATGTCGCGGTCCACAAGGCGGTTCCGATCGGCCCGTTCGCGGTCGGCAATGCTTACAATCCGAGCGACATCGAGGCCGCCGCGACCGATTTCCCCGACATCACTTTCGAGATTGTCCACGGCGGCCTTGCCTTTATGGAAGAGACCGCGTGGCTGCTCGCCCGCTTCGGCAACATCGCGGTCAACATGGAAATCCAGAACGTCATCATCGAGCGGCGGCCGCGCGCTTTCGCCGAGATTCTGCTCGGGCTGTGCCGCATTGGCGGCCCGGAGATGATGGAGCGGATGTTCTGGGGGTCGGGTGGAACGCTGGTCCATCCTCAGCCCGCGCTCGAGGCGCTTCGCGACTTCGTAATCCCCGAAGACCTGCTCGCCAATGCGGGCCTGTTCAAGCCGCTTCGCCAGATTACCGATCAGGACAAGCGCAACCTGTTCAGCGAAAATTACGCGCGGCTTCACGGTCTCGACCTCGCCGCGATGCGCAAGGGGATCGAGAATGACGAATTCAGCCGGCCAGCCGGTTCGCCCCCGGCCGACCCGTTGACCACTTTGTCATTCATCTCGCCGCAAGCGCAATCCGAAAGCACGATCTATGCCTGATCGGGGCGAGCAATTACGCGCACTGATCACCGCCGAACTCGACGAGATCAAGGACCCCTGCAGCCTCGCTGCGGGGAGCCCCTTTGGCCTCGTCGAGATGGGACTGGTCGACGAGATCGCCATTTCCGACGTGGGCGAAGTGCTGGTCAAGCTCAGGCTGACCTCGCCCTTCTGCCACATGATCGGTTTCTTCACGCAGGAGGCCAAGCGCCGCATAGAGGCGCTGACTGGAGTCACCGCGGTCGATCTGGTGGCCGATAACGGCCTCGACTGGTCGCCAAGCAGGATCAGCCCGGCGGCGCTCGCGAGGCGCGCGAACCATATCGGTCGAATGCAAGCTTCCGCCGCTTGATTGCTTAAATGTCTGATTGGAGATTGGGTCATGGCAGGACGCCTGGAAGGAAAGGTCGCGGTCGTCACCGGCGCTGGCTCGGGCATGGGAAAGGCGATCGTCGAGCGCTTCTGCGTCGAAGGGGCAAAAGTCGTTGCGGTCGATGTCAGTGGCGATGAAGTGCAGACCGCAGCCGGGGCGGGGAACAATTGCATTGCCTGCAATGCCGACGTTTCGCGCAGTGCCGACGTTCAGCGGGCAATCGGACTGGCGGTCGACAAGTTCGGCAAGCTCGACATTATTTGCAACAACGCCGGCATCCAGGGGGCGGTGGCCCTTACCGCCGACTATCTGGAAGACGAATGGGACCGGGTCATCGCGGTCAATCTGAAGGGCGTGTTCCTGGGAATGAAATATGCCATTCCCGAGATGCTGAAAACCGGCGGAGGGTCGATCGTCAACACCTCGTCGATGGCCGCGCTGGTCGCCTTTCCCATGCTCCCGGCTTATTCGGCCTCGAAAGGCGCCGTTTCCTGCCTGACCCGGCTTACCGCGGCGGAATATGCGGGGCAGGGCATTCGCGTGAACGCCATCCTTCCCGGCGCGATCGATACCGGAATGACTCGCGCAATGCCCAAGGATTATCTCGAGGGTGCCGTCGCGGCCACTCTGATGGGCCGGATCGGCACGCCCGCCGAAATCGCCAATCTCGCATTGTTCCTGGCGAGCGACGAGGCGAGCTTCATTACCGGCACCGAGACCCAGGTCGACGGCGGCTACACGCTGGTCTGAGGAAAGCAGGATGAACGCGAACATGACGGTCGAAACCAATCCCTATCTCATCACCCGGGACACTCCGATTGGCTTCGAGCTTCAGCCGATCAAGAAAAAGGCGCTGATCCAGCTGATGGGGTCGCGGCTGTGGGGGAGATTCAATCCCAATCACTGGGATCCCGAATATGCCGCAAGCACAGGCCTCAAGGCGCCCATCCAGACCGGCGAGATGAACTCTGCCTATATTGCCGAAATGTGCGTCAATCACTTTGGGGCGCAATTCTTCAAGGGCGCACGGATCATCTGCAAATATGTCTCGTCGACTCTGGCTGGCGACGTCATCACGACGCATGGGGTGGTGCGCGAAAAGACCGCCAAGGGTGACGGCTATCGTTTCACGCTCGACGTCTGGTGCGACAATGAAGCAGGCGAAAAGAGAACAATTGGAATTGTCGAAGTCGACGTCGGCGTATGAGCGATGACAAGCAGGCCATCGAGGAAGGGACAGGAATGAGCACGGAGCAGCTTCGGACCGACGAACTCCGACCCTTAAGCGCAATCCAGGTCGAGCAGACACGGCAGTTTATCACTCAGCTCCAGCATGAGTGCCAGACCTATTGGGAAATGGTCGAGGTTGGTGACGAATTGTCTCGCGAAATGCACATCACGCCTGAACTGGTGATTCTCTACGCGGACGCCGTCGAAGACTTTAATCCCTGGTACGAAGGATGGACGATGAACAAATGGCACATTCCCGGGGAATCGCCGTTCGGCCAGGCGATCGTGCCGCCGGTGCTCATTTCGCATTTCGTGCTGTCGGTGCAGTTCGATCACACCAAGCCTTTCGCGATCGGGTCCATCCACACCTTCCATGACTCGGAAATTCTTGCTCCGATCCCGATTGGTGCGACGGTGCGCATCACCACCCGCGCCATCGACAAGTTCGAGAAGCGCGGGCGACGCTATCTACGGCACGAGGCGAAGGTCGAGGACGTCGCCGACGGGACCTTGTACTTTCGGGAAACGCGCGACATCCTGTCGCTGTGAGCGAGCCGCCGCCAGCGAGCGCCGGAGTGCCCGTCGCGGATGGCTTGTTCGAAATGGCTTCGAACGGACCGCAGCTGGTCGGCTCACGCTGCAGCGGATGCGAAGTGCTGTATTTTCCTCGACCGATGAGCTGCCGCAACCCGCACTGCGCTGACAAGCGGCTCGAGCGCGAATTGCTTCCGAATATCGGGACGTTGTTCAGCTACACCGTGCAACGCTACCGCCCTCCGCCGCTGTTCCGGGTCGACGATTGGGCGCCATACGCCATCGGGGTCGTCGACCTCGGCGAAGGCGTGCAGGTGATGGCAATGCTGACAGGTATGGCATTCGATGAGATCGCGATCGGCATGCCGCTGAAACTTGTTGTCGATCGTCTGTTTACCGACCCCGAACGCGGATTGGTGCTGACCTACAAGTTTGCTCCGAACGACGCAGGGACGCGGGCACAATGACCAGGCCGGTCTATATTCTGGGCGCGGGTGCGCATCCGTGGGGCAAGTGGCCCGACAAGCCCCAGCTCCAGCTTGCGCTCGAGGCGATGACCGCCGCCTTGGCCGATTCTGCTTTATCCTGGCCCGACCTTCAGGGGCTGGTCGCTGCAAGTTCGCGCTTCGAGGGAGGAATGGGCTGGGGCCTCCACGCCAATGAACTTGCCCAGGCCGTCGCCGATCAAGGCATGGCTTGCATCAACGTCGGCGGTGCCTGCGCCGCGGGTGCGATCGCGTTCCAGACCGCCTACGCGATGATCGCCAGCGGCCAGTATGACGTGGTCGCCGCGATGGGCGCCGAGCGGATGCCCAAAGGCTTCATCCCGCGTCCTCCCGGAAGTAGCGACGACATCAGCGATAGCGACTATCTTCGCTGGGTCGCAATTGGCGCAACCAATCCCGCCTATTGGGCGCTGGAGGCCCAGCGCAGGAAGCACGACTTCGGCACCACCGATGAGACGCGCGCGCGCGCTTCGGTGCTGATGCGGCGCAATGGAAGCGGCAATTCTTATGCGCGCTTTCGCAATCAAACCACGGTCGACGAAGTGCTCGCATCGCCGCTCGTCGCCGATCCGCTTCACCTGCTCGAAATCTGCCCGGTCAGCGATGGCGCGGCGGCGCTCATCCTCGGCACCGAGGACTATGCCAGACGCTCAGGCAACAAGCTCATCCACGTCGCGGGTTGCGCCGCTGCGACCGGCCTGTTCGGCGATCCCGGGCGACGTATCCCGACGGTATCGAGCACGGTGCGCCCCGATGTGCCGCATACCAGCGAAGTCGTCACCGCGGTCCGCCGCGCTTTCGAAATGTCCGGGATCGGGCCCGAGGATGTCGATGTGCTCGAAATGGCCGACAACACCGCCTGGCACCTCCTCGCCTGGCCCAAGCTGTTCGGATTCTACGAACCCGGCAAGGGCGACTGGATGATCGACAATGGAAAGCTCGACATCGGTGGCGACTTGTCGCTCAATCCGAGCGGCGGGTTCCTGTCCTTCGGGGAAGCCACGACCGCGCAAGCCGTAATGCAAATATGCGAACTGACGTGGCAGCTTCGCAATCAGGCTCAAGGACACCAGGTTCCCAACGCTCGGGTCGGCATGTCGGCTGTGCTTGGACTTGGTGCCAATGGCGGCTCTGTCATTCTCAAAAGCTGATCGGCACAGGGCGCCTGAGAAAAACCGTCTTCAGGCGATCGCCTGCTCCCTGGTGCGGCGCAGTTCGAGCCCCTCATAGCCATTGGCAGCGACCTTTTCGAGGATTCGGCGATAACCCCTCACGCCTCCCGAATAGGGCATGAACACCCGAGGCTTGCCGGGCATCTCGGCCCCCAGATAATAGGACGGCGTCTTCAGATAAAGGGTCTGCTCGGCGCGTTCGTTGACGTGCGCGACCCAGTTGCGCTCGGCTTCCTCGGTCGCTTCGATCTCGGTAACGCCGGTCTTGCGGCAATGATCGAACAATTTCGCAAGCCAGTCGATCTGCTCTTCAGAGGACAGCAGGACGTTGCTCAGCAGCGACGGGCTCCCGGGTCCGACGATGATAAACATGTTCGGGAAACCGTGGACGCCAAGGCCAAGGAAGCTCTTCGGGCCCGCCGCCCAGTTTGTGCGAAGCGTCAACCCGTTCCGGCCGATGATTTCGGGCTTCAGCAGAGACCCGGTGAAAGCGTCGAAACCGGTCGCATAGATGATAATGTCGAATGCATATTCCTTGTCGCTGGTGCGGATACCGGTCGGAGTGAAGGCCTCGATCGGAGCCTCGCTGATGTCGACCAGCGAGACGTTGGGCCGGTTGAACGCGGTAAAATATCCGCTGTCGACCGACGGCCGCCGGGTGCCGAAGGGAAAGTCCTTCGGGATCAACTTGCTGCGGACCTCCGGATCCTCGACCTGCGCGCCGATCTTGCGTCTGATGAAATCCGACGCGGTGTCGTTCGATTGCTGATTGAGCAGTATGTCCTTGAAGGTTAATGCAAATCCGAAGCCCAAGCGATTCCACGCAGCCTCGTATGCCGCTTCGCGCTCATCGGCGGGGACCTCGATTGCCGAGCGCGTGTCCGGGACAAACCCAAGGCCACTCGGCGAATTTCGGGCCGCCTCGCGTCGCTCGCGATACGCCGCCTTGACCGCGCGGTCCTCGTCGTCGGTAACCGGCGCATTGACTGCGGGAATCGAATAATTTGCGGTTCGCTGAAAAATTGTCAGATGTTCGGCCTCGCTTGCGATTACCGGGGTCATCTGGACCCCCGATGACCCGGTGCCGATGATCGCCACGCGCTTGCCCGCGAAGCTGACGTCGTCCTTCGGCCAGGTGGCGCTGTAGATAATCCGGCCTTTGAAGCTGTCCTGGCCCGGATAGACGGTTTCCTTAGGCGTCGATAATTGCCCAACCGCGAGGACCAGTCGACCCGCGCTCCATTGACGTCCATCGTCGGCTTCGATCAGCCACCGGCAAGCCGCTTCATCATAACGTGCGCTCGACACTCGCGTGTTCAGCGAAATGTCGCGGCGCAGATCGAAGCGCTCGGCGACATGATCGACGTAGCGCAAGATTTCGGGCTGGGTTGCGTAACGCTCGCTCCAGCGCCACTCCTGCTCCAGTTCGGGTGAAAATGCGTACGAGTAATCATAGCTTTCGACATCGCAGCGCGCGCCCGGATAGCGGTTGAAATGCCATACCCCGCCAATCTCATCGCCCGCCTCGAGAAGGGCTACCGACAAGCCCATCGAGCGAAAGGTGTGGAGCGCACGAAGCCCGGCGAAACCACCCCCTACCACTACGGCATCAACGTTTGCGGTCATGGCCCCTCTCAAGTCATTTCGGTCTGTTTTTCTCACGAGCCACGGCGCGCGTCAACGGTCGCGTGGAAAACTGATGATGAATACTTCAACACACTCATTGACGGTAGGAGCAGGCTCCCATTAGACACGATCGGATGATGGGACCCATTCTCCTGGCACAAAGCTTGTTTATGACAACGGCGTCCGGGCGCGCAAGTCGGATTCTGCTGCCCTATCCGGCGCTGCAAATGCTCGAACTGTCACGGGCATGACTGACGCCCCGCTCACGGGCAGGATCGCGATCGTTACCGGAGCGGCGCGCGGAATCGGTGCGGCGATCGCCCGCCGGCTTGCTTCAGACGGGCTCGACGTCGCGATCTTCGATCTCGACCGCGACGCCTGTTCCGACACGGTGCGTGCAATCGAGGCAGCCGGCCGCCGGGGGCTTGGCTTCGCGGTCGACGTTTCCGATGAAAAAACCGTCGAGCGCGGGGTCGCCTCGGTTGTCGAAAGCCTCGGTCCACCGACCGTGCTGGTCAACAACGCCGGGCTGCTGCGCGATCGCAGCCTGGCAAAGACGACGCTGGCCGATTGGGACGACGTGATCAACGTCAACCTTCGATCGGTGTTTCTGATGAGCCGGGAGGTCCATTCGCATATGCGCTCCGCCGGCTGGGGACGGATTGTCAGTCTTTCGAGCATCGCTGCGCTGGGGGTGATCGGCGAGGCAAACTACTCCGCCGCCAAGGCGGGCATCCAGGGCCTGACCAAGACGATGGCGATCGAGCTCGGCCGCTATGGAATTACCGCCAACGCGGTTGCTCCCGGTTTTGTCGTGACCGACATGACTCGCCAGGTCGCTGAGCGCATCGGCATGCCATTCGAGGAGATGACCGCCGAGATGATGAAGACGATCTACGTCGGCCGTCCGGGCGAACCCGACGATATCGCCAATGCGGTGGCATTCTTCGTCGACCCTCGCTCGGGATTCATTACCGGTCAGATCTTGTACGTCGCTGGAGGTCCGCGCGGCTGATCGGGGTCCCGGCCGGGCGAAGCGGCGAGATACGAGCCCCTACCGCGCGTCGGCCGAACGATAGGGGATGAATTCGCTCAGCGCGCAAGTCCCGACGGTCATTCCCGCCGTAGTATCGTAAACCCGGGCGATGTCGCCGCTGCACAACGATCCGAGGCTGGTGTGGGTAACGAGCGCATAATGGCCGCTGCCGAGCGGGGAGCAGCCCCCGGCGGGGTCGTTGCGATAGACCGTCTTGCCGTCGCGGAACAGGATCGTCTGGTCGTCGATCACCGTCATGTCGGTCGATCGATATTGCGGAAGGCAATTGACCGCTTTCCCGGCGACCTTGCCGCCAAGCGCGCGGGTGAGCGCGTTTTCGGCCTTGGCGGTGCGCACCTCGGGAACGATCGGCCCGCAGGCGGCGATCAACGCAAGCGGTGCGAGTGAAAGAAGGCGCATGGCGACACTCCGCATGGTGAGAATTAAGTTAAACCGAACATGAACCGAGCGCGATTAACCGAAGCTGTCTTTGGCAATGCGCAGACGGGCGAATTCGCCTTCGTCTCCGGCGCGGACGAACGGGTTGGTGTCGAGTTCGGCGCCGATCGAGCTGGGCAGGGTAATCGTCCCCGCTGCGCGCTTGGCCGCGACCTCGTCGAAACGCTCGGCGAGCGCGGGGTTGGACGTGTCGACGCTGAGCGCGAAACGCGCATTGGCGAGGGTATATTCGTGCGCGCAATAAACGCGCGTTTCGCGCGGCAGAGCGGCGAAGCGCCGGAGCGATGCGTGCATCTGCGCCGGGGTGCCTTCGAACAATCGTCCGCAGCCCATCGCGAACAAGGTATCGCCGACGAATGCGCGTGCCGAGTCGCGGAAAATGAAGGCGACATGGCCAAGCGTATGGCCGGGGACTTCCCACACCTCGCCGACCTCCGCTCCGACCCGCACCTGGTCGCCCTCGGCAAGGCGAACATCGATCCCGGGAATGCGATCGGCTTCGGCGGCGGGGCCCGATATGGTGCAGCCGGTAGCGGCCTTGATCCCGAGATTGCCGCCGACATGATCGGGATGCCAATGGGTGTTGAGGATCTGGCCGATCGTCCAGCCGCGCCTCGCCGCGGCGTCGAGCACCGCGGCGTCGACCGACGGGTCGATCACCGCGCACTGATCGCTTTCGCCGTCGTGCATCAGCCAGACATAATTGTCGCTGAGTACCGGGACCGCGACCACTTCGATCATCCTACCAGACCCCCTCATTGGCCATCGATGCCCAAGGTTCGGCCGGGGCGACCGCGCCGCCCTTTTGCAGGAGCTCGACCGAGATTCCATCGGGCGAGCGGACGAACGCCATATGGCCGTCGCGGGGCGGGCGGTTGATCGTCACTCCGGCCTCCGAAAGCCGCGCGCAGGTCGCGTAGACATCGTCGACCTCATAGGCCAGGTGGCCGAAATGACGACCGCCGTCATATTCGCTCTCGTCCCAATTATGAGTCAGCTCGACCTCGCCGCCCTCATCCCCGGGAGCGCCGAGAAAGACCAAGGTGAACTTGCCCTGCGGAAACTCGCGGCGGCGGCGTTCCTCGAGCCCAAGCAGTTTGAAGAAGGCGACTGCCGCTTCAGGGTCGGAGACTCGAAGCATCGAGTGGAGAAAGCGCATCATTTTTCCGTAGCTCGAGTGGAAGGTTCGGTCGACACCGTAATTGGGACCTCGGTCATCGCCAGCGCGCGTTTCGCGGCTTGGCCGGTCGCGCCCTTTGGGTCGGCGGCGGAGGCGCGGGTCCAATATTCGCGAGCGCGCGACTCTTCGCCGGCAAGGCTCGCGACATGGCCCGCCTCGAACAGAATCGCTGGGTCGGCGGGGGCAAGCGCAAGAGCCCGTCCGATCGCCATTTTGGCCGCCGGGACATCCTCCTCGCGAAGCGCCAGCGCCGCCGAAAAATACCACAGGAACGGATCGCCCGAGATCGTCTCGGCCGCTTGTCCGACCCGAGCTCGGGCGGTTTTGAAATCGCCCTGCGCCTCGGCGGCCCGGGCGCGGTCGAACAATGCTTCGCCGCGCTGCTCGGCGAACAGTCCCTTGCCGACCAATGCGCGGTCGAGCGCGAGCGCGGCCTTGCCCGGCCGGTCCGCGGCGATCCACATATTGCCCGCGGCGGCGAGCAGCCGCGACACCGCGGGGTCGCCGGGGGTCGAGACCGAAGCGGCGCGTTCGAATTCGGCGGCCGACTCGGCGTGATGGCCCGCGGCCTGGGCTTTTAGCGCCCGGCAGATCGCCGCCTTGGGGGTGGCACCGCCGGAACAGGCCGGAACGACGGCGGCGAGCGTTGCGGCGAGGAATAGGGAAAGGATCATGGCGCGGGCTCCAGCAGCGACTCGACCGTATGAAGGATCGTCGCGATCTCGCGGGGTTCGGACAGGCGGTGCCCGCCTCCCTTGATCAGGACAAGCTGGACATCGGCTGAACGCAGCCGCTCGACCAGCTTGAGGGCGACCCCCACTGGGACCACTTCGTCGGCGATCCCGTGGATCAGCCGCACCGGTGCTTCGACCATGATCGGAGCGCCCAGCAGCCGAAGCGCCTCGCCACTTTGCCACAGCGCGCTGGTCGTGACCATCGGGGCGCCGCCGGCTGGGTCGGGGCGTTCGACCCGGCCCGACTGGAGCAGCGCCATCTTGTCGTCGAGGGTGAAGCCCCAATCGGTGAAGTCGGGCGCCGCGGCGATCCCGACCAGAGCGGCGATCCGGGCAGGACGGGCGAGCGCAACATGGAGCATCAGCCAGCCGCCCATCGACGAGCCGACCAGCAGCAGCGGGCCTTCGACCAGGGCATCGATCAGAGCGAGCACTTCCTCGAGCCAGCGAGCGAGGGTGGCGGCGGAAAGTTCGCCGCCCGACGAGCCGGTCCCCGAATAATCGAGACGCAACATCCCAAGCCCGTGCTGCGCGGCAAAGGCGTCGAGCGCGATCGCCTTGGCCCCTTCCATGTCAGAAGCGTAGCCGGGCAGGAACAGCAAAGTCGGGCCAGCGGCATCGCCCCTCGCCCGGCGCAGTCGATAAGCGATCCGGCGGCCATCGCCGGGGTCGAGGAATGCGATGTCGGGCTGGCTCATCATCCTGCCCTTACTCAATCGGCAGCCCGGCGGGCAAGAATTTGGCCAGGGGCGTCCTTGAGGGCATAGGCTTGCCCGGCTAAGGCGCACCTCATGTCCGAAACGCTCAAGATCGCCCTTCCCGACGGTTCGGTTCGCGAGGTTCCCAACGGAACAACCCCTGCCGACGTCGCAGCGGCGATCGGCCCGGGGCTTGCCAAGGCGGCGCTCGCGGCGCGGGTCGACGGCGAGTTGCGCGATTTGAACCGGCCGTTCGAGCGCGATTCGACGCTCGCTCTGGTCACCGCTCGTGACGAGGCCGACGCGCTCGAACTCGTCCGCCACGACTTCGCCCATGTCCTCGCCGAGGCGGTGCAGTCCTTGTTCCCCGGGACCCAGATCACCTTCGGCCCGGCGACCGAGGACGGTTTCTATTACGACTTCGCCCCTGCCGAGGGGCGCGGGCCGTTCACCGACGAGGAACTGCCGCGGATCGAGCAGGCGATGCGCGAGGTGATCGCGCGGGACGAGCCTTTGGTCCGCGAGGAATGGAGCCGCGACGATGTCCGCGCTTATTTCGTGGCGGCGGGCGAGGCGTACAAGGCCGAATGGGTGATGGAGCTTCCCCCCGGCGAGGCGATCACCATGTACCGTTCGGGCAACGGCGCGGAAAAGTGGATGGATCTGTGCCGCGGCCCGCACCTTCCGTCGACCGGCAAGCTCGACCCCAATGCGTTCAAGCTGACTCGTGTGTCGGGGGCCTACTGGCGCGGCGACCAGAATAATCCGATGCTGTCGCGGATTTACGGCACCGCCTGGCTCAACAAGAAGCAGCTCGACGCGCATCTGGTCAGACTCGAGGAAGCGGCCAAGCGCGACCATCGCCGGATCGGCGCCGACATGGACCTGTTCCACCTCCAGTCCGAAGCGCATGGCAGCGTGTTCTGGCACCCCAAGGGGTTCGTGCTGTGGCGCGCCCTGGAGGCCTATATGCGCCGCCGGCTCGATGCCGCGGGCTATGCCGAGGTCAAGACCCCGCAATTGATGGACGCCGGGCAATGGGAGCGCTCGGGGCATTGGGGCAAATATCGCGAGAACATGTTCGTCGTTCCCGACGAGATTCCAAGCGTCGACGACGACGCCCCGGTGCTGTCGGGCAAAAGCGATCTGATGGCATTGAAGCCGATGAACTGCCCGGCGCATGTGTTGATCTTCAAGCAGGGGATCACCTCCTATCGCGACCTCCCGATTCGGATGGCCGAATTCGGCTGCTGCCATAGGAACGAGCCGCATGGCGCGCTCCACGGGATCATGCGCGTTCGTCAGTTCACTCAGGACGACGCGCATATTTTCTGCACCGAAGGCCAGGTGGTCGAGGAGACCAAGGCGTTCTGCAGCCTGCTCGACGGCATCTACCGCGATCTTGGTTTCGCCAATTATGCGGTCAAGCTGGCGACGCGGCCCGACGTTCGCGCGGGCGAGGATTCGACCTGGGACCGCGCCGAGCAGGACCTTGAAGCAGCGCTCCACCAGACCGGGCTCAAGTTCGAAACGCTGCCCCGCGAGGGCGCTTTTTATGGCCCCAAGCTCGAATTCCATTTGACCGATGCGATCGGGCGGACGTGGCAGTGTGGCACGCTGCAACTCGACTATGTCATGC
>JBKKAQ010000078.1:0-11054 GCA_046714555.1 Sphingomicrobium sp.
CGGAATGACCATGCCCGAGCTTGGCCAATGGTCGTAGGCCGACTTCCTTATGATGCTGCTGATGTGGTCGGTGATGAAGGTCGGGATGATGCTTCCGTCGGTTGCGCCGATGATCCTGATCTATGCCCGGGTCGCTCGCCACGCCTCGAGCCGCCAATCCCCGTTCGCTCCGGTCGGCTGGTTCGCATTGGGGTATGGCCTTGCCTGGACCGGCTTCGCCATTTTCGCCACCTTGCTCCAATGGGGCCTCGAGAGCGCTGTGCTGCTGACTCCGCTGATGGTCACCGCGAGTCCGCTGCTTGGCGGAGCGCTGCTGGTTGCCGCGGGGCTCTATCAATGGTCGCCGCTCAAGACCGCCTGCCTGTCGCAATGCCAGTCTCCCTTGCTGTTCATCCAGCGCCACGGCGGCTTTCGAGGCGATCATCGGGCGGCGCTCGCGCTCGGGCTTCGTCACGGCATCTATTGCATCGGCTGCTGCTGGGCGCTGATGCTCCTGCTGTTCGTCGGAGGAGTGATGAACCTTTTGTGGATTGCCGCGATCGGCGCTTTTGTGCTGGTGGAAAAGCTGGTCCCGGGCCGGCTCGTCCAACGCGTCACCGGCCTGGCGTTGATCGCGGCCGGAGCGGCGCTGATCAGCACGGCGCTTTGAGCTTTGGTGCAATCAGGCGCCAGGTTGCAACCGAGTAGCCGTCACGCAGTCGGCCGGGGCCAATGCGAATGGAGGTCGTCGATCACGAAACCATGCAGCGCCTTGGCGCCGTGCTGCTCGATCACGTGGGGGTGATCGGCCGGCAAATCCTCATGCGCATGGGGCAGAACCTCGGGGTCTAGGCTCGGCCACAGCCAGACTGCCGAGACGATGCCAATCCCGGCGACGAAAGCGAGCAGGAGGAACGCCGCAGCTTGCCCGACCTGCGCGCCGATCTGGCCGGCCAGAGGATAGCAGATCAGCCAGCAGCCGTGGCTGAGAGCAAATTGCGCATTGAATAATGCGGGCCGATCCTCGGCGTTTGCCGATCGTCGAAGCAGGCGGCCCGATGGCGTCACACTTATCGAATAGGCAATGCCAAGCACCGCCCAACCTGCCACAACGACGTTCCAATTCGCCCAACCCGAACCGAACAACACCCCCATCACGCTTAACCCGGCCGTCAGGACCGTTGCCGCGGTTACCATCACGGTTCGGTCTCCTGCCTTTTCGAGCAGCCGCGGCACGAGCAAGGCCGCCAACATCGATCCGCCGCCATAGGCCGCGAGGGTCAGGGCGACTTCGCGCGGTCCAAGTCCGAGCATATCGCGAACGATGACCACGCTGTTGACGATGACCATCGAGCTTGCCGCAGCCGCCGCCAGAGTGAGGGCGAGCAAGCCTCGTAGGCGCGGTGTCTTGAGATAGATGCGAATGCCGCGTGTCGTCTTGGCGTAAATTCCGCCGGAGCGCGCTTTTGCGGGAGAGCGAGGCAAGGCGACCGACATGACCAGCAGCGCCGAGCACAGGAAGCCGACGGATGTCCCCGCGAATAGCCAATGGAAACTGATCACGCTGAGCAGCGCTGCGGCCAATATCGGACTGATCAGGCTTTCCATGTCGTAGGCCAGGCGGGAATGAGAAAGCGCACGGGTATAATCGGCTTCATCAGGAAGCACGTCAGGGATCGTCGCCTGGAATGTCGGGGTAAATGCGGCCGAGGCCGACTGAAGTACGAAGATCAAGACGTAAACTTGCCAAATTTGATCAACGAACGGCAGCATCATCGCAATCGCGGCACGCACCACATCCATGCTGACCAGAAACGCGCGACGCGGCAATCGGTCGGCGAATGCGCCGACGACCGGCGCGAACCCGATATACGCGACCATCTTGATCGCGAGCGCGGTTCCAAGCACCGCGCCGGCATTCCCGCCGGCCAGATCATAGGCGAGCAAGCCCAATGCAACCGTTGCGAGGCCCGTGCCGAGCAGGGCAAGGACCTGGGCGGCGATCAGATGACGATACGTGCGGTTGGCTAGGATGGCGAGCATGACCGCCGCGATGCCTCAGTTTGGGAACCTCCGCTACCCGCTTTCCACCGGTCGCGGAGGTTCGGCATCCTTTCGAATCCCGCGCCCCGCCTTCGCGCTTTGCCTTTCGCGCAAGTGGCGGTAGACGGTGCGCCGCCAGCTTCGGTTCATCAAAGCCGAACAAGAAGCGACCGGCAGCTTTCGATCGATGCATGAGGACCAGTTTGGCGCTTTCCCCCGACAGCAGCGAATCCTTCCTCCGCGAAGTCGACGAAAACCTCCGCCGCGACCAGGCCCGCGATTTCGCGCGAACCCATGGTGGCTGGCTGGTCGGCGGGCTGATCCTGCTGCTCGCTCTGATCGGCGGTTATCTCTATTGGCAGGACCGCCAGCTCAAGTCCGCCGCGACCGACAGTGAAACCCTGGCGAAAGTCATCACCGACATCGGCGATGGCAATCTCGCCACCGTTCCCGCTCGGCTCGACGTCATGGCCGACAAGGGCAGCGACGCTTTTAGAGCGGCGGCGGGCTTAACCCGCGCCGCGCTCGCCATCCAGCAGAACGATCCCAAGCTCGCCGCGGCCAAATATCGCCAGATCGCTTCGGACGAGGGGCTCGCCCAGCCGTACCGCGACATTGCGACGATCCGCGGGGTTGCGGCCGAATTTGACGCCATCAAGCCCGAAGCGGTCATCGCCCGGCTTCAGCCGCTGACCAAACCCGGCAATCCGTGGTTCGGAAGCGCCGGAGAAATGACCGCGATGGCGATGATCAAGCTCGATCGCAAAGCCGAGGCGGGACGCCTGTTCGCGGCGATCGCCGCCGACGAGGGCGTTCCCGATTCTATTCGAAGCCGCGCGGTCCAGATCGCCGGAACGCTCGGGGTCGACGCCTCCGCGTCGCTTCCCGCCAGCGCCTTATGAGAGAGCGAAGAACCATGAACCCGATATATTCCCGCATTGCATTGCTGATGATCGCCGCGGGGCTCGCCGGCGGCTGCGGCATCATCAAGAAAGGCCGTCCCAAGACCCCGGTGATCGGCGAGCGGATTGCGGTCCTCACCAACGAAACCGACGTCGCGGTCGATCCCGAGACCGCCGCGGTGCTTTCGTCGCTTCCCGCGCCGGTCGAAAATGCCGAATGGGCCCAGCCGGGGGGCAATGCGTCCAAATCGATGGGGCATGTTGCCTTGGGCGCAAGCCTTGGCCAGGCGTTCAACGTCTCGATCGGCGAAGGCACGAGCAATTCGCAGCGGCTCGGTTCCTCGCCGGTGGTCGGCGGCGGACGCATCTTCACGATCGACACCAGCTCGACCGTCCGCGCGTTCGATGCGCAGACCGGGGCGGCGGTGTGGAGCAGCCAGTTCGGAACCGAAAAGGGCAACAGCAATTCGCTGTTCGGCGGCGGGATCGCGTTCGACGGTGGCCGGGTCTATGCGACCAACGGCCTCGGCTTCGTCACCGCGCTCGACGCGAGCAATGGCGGCGCGCTGTGGAGCGTTCGTCCGGGCGGGCCGCTGCGCGGTGCCCCATCGGTCAACGACGGCGCGGTCTATGCGATGAGCCAGGACAATCAGCTCTATTCGCTCAAAGCCGCCGACGGCACCACAAACTGGTCGAACGCGGCCTCGCTCGAAATCGCCGGAGTGTTCGGCACCGCCTCCCCGGCGGTCGGCCAGGGTACCGTCGTCGCGGGCTTCTCCTCGGGCGAGCTCAACGCCTATCGCTATGAAAACGGCCGCCTGGTGTGGCAGGACGCCTTGTCGCGGACCAGCATGTCGACCGGGGTCGCCGCATTGTCCGATATCGACGCCTCGCCGGTAATCGACGGCGGGCAGGTCATCGCGGTCGGGCAGGGCGGGCGGATGGTCGCGCTCGAACTGACCAGCGGGCAGCGCCTGTGGGAACTCAACATCGCCGGAATCGCCACTCCCTGGGTTGCCGGCGACTGGGTCTATGTCGTCACCGACGACGCCAAGCTGCTCGCAATCGCCCGAGCCAATGGCAAGATCCGCTGGATCAACCAATTGCCGCGCTATCAGAAGGAAAAGTCGAAGAAGGGCCAGATCAGCTACGTCGGGCCGATCCTCGCCGGCGGCCGGCTGATCGTCGCCGGGACGAACGGGGTGCTGGTCAACGTCGATCCGCTCACCGGCTCGTTCCAGAGCCAGACCAATGTCGGCGGCGGAATTCACCTCGCTCCGATCGTCGCCAATTCGACCCTCTACGTCCTCGACGACCGCGGCAGATTAAGCGCCTATCGCTAAGCCAGGATCCTCCCTGCCAAAGGCGGGGAGGGGGACCACGGCAAAGGCGTGGGGGAGGGGGAAATCGCCGCCTCATTAACGCACCGCCACTGCGTCTACCAAGCGGCTCTTCGCCCCGCACTTGCTCGCTGGGAGGATCTTGCGGTGGTTGACCGAACCGACCTCGGCGGGCACGGGGGCGCCATGCCCAAGCCCATCGTCGCGATCGTCGGCCGACCCAATGTCGGCAAGTCGACCCTGTTCAACCGCCTCGTCGGGCGGCGCTCGGCGCTGGTCGACGACCGCCCGGGGGTGACCCGCGACCGGCGCGAGGGCGATGCCTCATTGCTCGGGCTCGAATTCACCATCGTCGACACCGCGGGTTTCGAGGATGAGGACGCGATCACTCTGCCCGGGCGGATGCGGATCCAGACCGAGGCCGCGGTGCGATCAGCCGACCTCGCCTTGTTCCTGATCGACGCCCGCGAGGGCCTCACCCCGCTTGACGAGGAGATCGGCCGCTGGCTGCGCGCCGAATCGACCCCGGTGATCGTCGCCGCCAACAAGGCCGAGGGGCGCGGCGGCGAGGCCGGACGCCTCGAAGCCTATAAGCTCGGGCTCGGCGAGCCGCTCGCGCTCAGCGCCGAGCATGGCGAGGGGCTGGTCGACCTGTTCGAATCGCTCCGCCCGCACATCGAGCGCGAAGCCGGAGTCGAAGCCGAGCCCGACGGCGACGAGGACGATGAAAAAGCACCGCTCAAGCTCGCCATTGTCGGGCGTCCCAATGCGGGCAAGTCGACTTTGGTCAACACCATGCTCGGCGAAGACCGCATGATCACCGGCCCCGAAGCCGGGATTACGCGCGACTCCATCAGCCTCGACTGGCAATGGCGCGGCCGCGCGGTGCGGCTGGTCGACACCGCCGGTTTGCGCAAGCGCGCCCGGGTCGACGACAAGCTCGAAAAACTGTCGGCGTTCGATACCCGCCGGGCGATCGACCATGCCGAGGTCGTGGTACTCCTGCTCGACGCCACCCGTGGGCTCGAGGTGCAGGATTTGAAAATCGCCGACGCGGTGCTCGATGAAGGCCGCGGGCTGGTCATCGCGCTCAACAAATGGGACGTCGCCGACAACGCCTCGTCCTTGTTCCAGGGGGTCAGCGCCGCGCTCGAGGAGGGGCTGTCGCAATTGAAGGGAGTGACTTTGCTGACTTTGTCGGGGGCGACCGGCAAGGGCATCGATCAGTTGCTCGGCGCGGCGTTTGAAATCCGCGAGGCCTGGTCGCGGCGGGTCACCACCGGCGAACTCAACCGCTGGTTCGAACGCGCGGTCGAAGCCAATCCTCCCCCCGCGCCCGGGGGCAAGCGAATCAAGTTGCGCTACATCACCCAGGTCAAGTCGCGCCCGCCGAGCTTCGTCATCTTCGGCAGCCGGGTCGACCAATTGCCCGAATCCTACCGCCGCTATCTGATGAATTCGATGCGCCGCGACTTGAAGATCGGCGCGGTTCCGCTTCGCCTGACGCTTCGCGCGCAGAAGAATCCGTTCGACCAGGACCGGCGATAAACCTCAATTTTACCATTGCGCCTTTAGACGGTGCGCGTGGGGCTAGTCCCGGACATCGGGCGCCAGGGAGCCAGACCATTGAACGACGACAGCGCAGACATCGTCGACTGGGTGCATTTCGAAAAGAGCCGCGCCGAGCTCGGCCCGGGGTTCATTCGAATCCTCAGCTATTTCCGCGACGACGGGATCAAATCGGTCTCCCGGATCGAATCGGCGATGCGCGATGAAAATACCGCGGCGCTGGTTTCGCCCGCGCATACGCTGAAGGGTGAAGCGCGCCAGTTCGGCGCCGGTCCACTCGCCGACGTCGCCGAGCTGATCGAGAGCACCGCGCGCTTCTGCATCGAAACCCACCGCTTTCCCGATGAATTGATCAAGGACGTCGTCGAACTACGCCGCCTGTTCGACCAGACGATCGACATGTTCGACAAGGCGACCAACCCACGTCTCAGCCGCACTGCCGCAGGCCTCGTCAGGCGCGACGTCAGCAACCAGGATTTCGGCCGGATCTAGGCCGCGACGCGATTCGAACCGCGCCGGAGCATCGGCTGGAGCTTCCACTGCGCAAGGCTGCGCCACAGCCATTCGAACGGCCCGTGATGAAAATGCTCGAGCCACGGCTTCGACCAGGCGAGCATCGTCAGCCACATCGGCATCACGACCAACCATAGTTCGGCGCGGCTCAAATGGCCGAACCAGCCGAGCCCATAGCCGTAGAACAGGCTGGTCATGGCGAGGCTCGAGCCGAGATAATTGCTCAGCGCGACTCGTCCGGCAGCGGCGATCCGATCGACCAGACGCCCCCCGCGGCGGGTGGCGAGGATGATCAGCGCGGCGACCGCGACGACGATCAACGGGCGGATGAGCACGCTCGCGGCCATCGCCAGCATCAACCGCGGAACCGCGAAATCGCTTGCCCACATCATCGCCGCGAGTGCCGCATAAGCCGGAATCGCGATTCCCAATCCGCTCGCCATGACCCGCCGGTAGCGCGCGTCGTCCCACTCCCCGGTGAAAAAGCCGTTCCTCAGCAGCGCCATTCCGATCAGCAGGTAAGCCAGCGTCTCCCAGCCGAACACTCCGATCAGGAACAATGGCTCGGTGGTGCGGTTGACCATTTTGTCGAGTGAAATTGTGAGCCAGTCGCCGCGAAACAGCGCGAGGCTCCGCGCCAGCTCGGACGGGGTCGGGATCGCCAGCGGCTCGGCGGTCTCGCGCCATTGGCGGACCGCCTCGACGCTTGCTCCGGGCGCCGATGCTTCCGCCGCCGCCGCGGCGAACATCGTCGCGAACAGCGCGAAGATGACGAACTGGACTGCGATCAGCACCGCGCCCCATTTGAGCAGGACCGCCGCGGGCTGGCCGCGAAACGCCCAGGCGACCATCCCGAGGGTCGCGTAGCCGCTCAATATGTCGCCCCACCAGATCAGGTAGAAGTGCAAGATGCCGAACAGCAGCAACCACAGCATCCGGCGGAAATGGACCCGCGCCGCGCATTCGCCGCGGGCGTTCGCCCGGTCGATCACCAGCAGTATGCTCGCCCCGAACAGGAACGAGAACAGCCCGCGCATCTTGCCGTCGATGAGGATGAAATTGATCGCCCAGCTTATCAGGTCGGCCGAGCTTTCGGTCCCGTAGGCGCGCGGATTGACATAGGCCGGGTCGGGCATGGCGAAGGCGACAATGTTCATCGCCAATATGCCCATCACCGCGACCCCGCGGACGATGTCGAGCGTCGCGATTCGCTCCCCGGGCGCGGGGGTTGCGGGCAACGCCTCCCCCTTCATGTCACGAAGAAAATAGGGAAGGCCTCACCCTTCGGCGGGCTTCGACTGGAGCTGAGTATAATTGGGCAGCCCCATCGCCTTGATCATGTCGAACTGGCGCTCGATCGTGTCGATGTGCTCCTCTTCGCTGGCGAGGATGGTCGCGAACAGGTCGCGGCTGACATAGTCGCGCGACGTCTCGCAATGCGCGATCGCTCCCTTCAATTGCGCTACCGCTTCCATTTCGAGTTCGAGGTCGGCCTTCAGCACCTCTTCGACCGACTCGCCGATCCGCAACCGGCCGAGCATCTGGAAATTGGGAAGCCCGTCGAGGAACAGGATTCGCTCGGACAGCAAATCGGCATGCTTCATCTCGTCGATCGATTCGCCGCGCTCATATTCGGCCAGCCGTGCAATTCCCCAATGGTCGAGCAGGCGGTAATGCAGCCAATATTGATTGACCGCGGTCAGCTCGTTCTTGAGCGCCTCGTTGAGCAATTCGATGACTCGCGCGTCGCCGTTCATTGGTGCCTCCCTGTCGAGGATGCCCATAAACCAGGGTCCTGGGCAGGCGAAGCGCTAATTCAGGCGGCGCGGGCGACGTGCGGCAACTGGGCGCGTTCGGTCTGGATAAGATCCTCGGCATCGTCGCGGCACGACCCGCAATTCAACTCGCAGCCGAGCAATCGAAAAGCACTTTCGGGGCTAGGGCAACCACGCCGGGCGGCGGCCCTGACCTCATCCTCGCGAATCGCATTGCAGCTGCACAGGATCATTCCCGCGCAATAGCGCTAATGCGAACCACTCGCAAGTGTAATGTAAGCGACACCGAGCCGCTCGGCCTGGGCATGGAGGCGCTTGTCGCGAGTCCAGACCGCGCCCTGTGCGGTCATAAGGGCGGCCGCCAGGAGATGACAGTCGACGTAGCCGATCCCGGTGCCGGACAAATGATGATTTTCGGTCAAGGCCATCACGTCGGCGTGGAGCGCGACCGTCGCCTGCGGAAGGAGAGTGAGTTGTTCGAGAAAGGCCGTTCGGTCCGCAAAGGATCCCAGCGCAAGCTCCCCGATCGTATAGGGATGAAAAAGCAATTGGTTTCGCTTTAGCAAGCTGACCAGCCGAGCGTTGGTGACACGCAAATGATCGATCAAGATGTTCGCATCGACGATAATCACGCGGGAGGCTCATCGCCCTCGTTGGGAGCCCAGGCGTGCGGATCAGACCCGCCCATCGCAATGAGCCGCCGCGCCGCCTCGCGCTGAATCATTTCTTTCAACGCCCGGCGAATAAGCACGCTGCGTTCGCGGATGCCGGTGATCGCCTCGGCGCGTTCGATAAGATCATCATCGAGAGTGACCGTTGTTCGCATGCATCATAATTAGCATCATCTGATGCAAAAAACAATGCGGGGCAGCTTCTGGCGTAATTCGCAGCTCGCGTGAGAGAGTCGCATTCACGCACGGGCGCAGTCACCCTCGAGGAAGATCACGCCAGCGCTCCGTCGACCCCCATCAGATTCGGGAAAAAGCCCTCGTGCGCGGCACGGAGATCGGCGAGGCTGACTTCGGTGCGGTTGAAACGCAGCGCGTTTCCGCCGGTGGTGCCGATGCGGAGAACCGCGACCGGCACCTCCATCAGGCTGGCGTAATAGGCTGGAGGCGCGGTGACGAGGTAGCGTGCCTGGTCCTCGCCGAACGCGTTTGCAGCGTCGAGGTCGAAGCGCAGTTCGGCGCCGATGTCCCCGGCGAGCGCCATTTCGGCGAGCGCGACGAGCAGGCCACCGTCGGAAATGTCGTGGACCGCGGTCAATTCGCCCGAGCGCAATTCCATGCGCACGAAGTCGCCCGCCCGGCGCTCGATGGCAAGGTCGATCGGGGGGGGTGGGCCCTCGCTGCGGCGGGCAATCTCGCTCAGCCACAGTGATCGCGCGAGATGCGTGCCTGCGCCTCCGACCAGCAAGATTTCCTCGCCTTCCGCCTTGAACCCGATCGTCGCGCTGTCGGCCCAATCCTCGATCAGCCCGACCCCGCCGATGGCTGGCGTCGGCAGGATCGCGGAGCCGCTCCCGTCGTCATTCTTGGTCTCGTTGTAGAGCGAGACATTGCCGCTGACGATCGGGAAGTCGAGTGCAAGACACGCCTCGCTCATCCCCTCGAGGCAGCCGACGATCTGCCCCATGATCTCGGGCCGCTGGGGGTTGCCGAAATTGAGGCAATTGGTCACCGCGAGCGGGCGCGCCCCGACCGCGCACAAATTGCGAAACGCCTCGGCGACCGCCTGCTTGCCGCCTTCGTAGGGGTCGGCAAAGCAGTAACGCGGAGTGCAGTCGGTGGTCATCGCCAGCGCTTTGCGGGTGCCGTGGATTCGCACCACCGCGGCGTCGCCCCCGGTCTGGAGCGTGTCGGCGCCGACCTGGCTGTCATATTGCTCCCAGATCCAGCGGCGGCTGGCGATTGCCGGGCTGGACATCAGCCTCAGCAAGTCCGCCGCGATGTCGGCGCTTTCGGGGATGTCGCTCAGCGCAGCCGGCGGCTTGGTGCGGACGAACGGGCGCTCGTACAGCGGCGCCTCGTCGGCGAGCGGCCCGAGTGGAATGTCGGCGACAATATCGCCGTTCCACACCAGTTCCATCCGCCCGCTGCCGGTCACTTCGCCGATCACCGCGAAGTCGAGCTCCCATTTGCGGAAGATCGCCTGCGCCTCGGGCTCACGCCCGGGCTTGAGGACCATCAGCATCCGCTCCTGCGATTCGGACAGCATCATCTCGTACGGGGTCATCGCCTGCTCGCGGCACGGCACCGCGTTCATGTCGAGGCGAATTCCGACCCCGCCCTTCGACGCCATCTCGACGCTCGACGAGGTCAGCCCGGCTGCCCCCATGTCCTGGATCGCGACGATCGCGTCGGACGCCATCAATTCGAGGCACGCCTCGATCAGCAATTTCTCGGTGAACGGGTCGCCGACCTGGACCGTCGGGCGCTTTTCGTCCGAGTCCTCGCTGAAATCGGCCGAGGCCATCGTCGCACCGTGAATCCCGTCGCGCCCGGTCTTCGACCCGACATAGACGATCGGATTGCCGACCCCGCTGGCGGCCGAATAGAAGATCTTGTCCTGGTCGGCGACCCCGACGGTCATTGCATTGACCAATATATTGCCGTCATAAGCCGGGTCGAAATTAACCTCGCCGCCGACCGTCGGAACGCCGACGCAATTGCCATAGCCGCCGATGCCGTGGACCACGCCCGCGACGAGGTGGCGGGTCTTGGGATGGTCGGGCCGGCCGAAGCGGAGCGCGTTCAGATTGGCGATCGGCCGAGCGCCCATGGTGAACACGTCGCGCAGGATTCCGCCGACCCCGGTCGCTGCCCCTTGGTAGGGCTCGATGTAGCTCGGGTGGTTGTGGCTCTCCATTTTGAAGATCGCCGCCTGGCCGTCACCGATGTCGATCACCCCGGCGTTCTCGCCCGGGCCGCAGA
>JBKKAQ010000079.1:0-6608 GCA_046714555.1 Sphingomicrobium sp.
GGCGAGGGTCGACTTGCCGGCGCCCGAATGCCCCATGAAGGCGAACGCCTTGCCGTCGATCTCGACCGCATTGGCGTGGAGCGGAAGCAGGCCGCGCTGATGGAGCAGCATTCCCATCGCCGAGCCGAGCAGGAACAGCCGGACATTGGCTTCGGATGCGCCCGGCGACGGATCGATATGAATTTCTCGTCCGTGAAGGATGGCGTAACGCGCGACCTCCTCGATCTCGAGCAGCACTCCACCTTCGATCGGCCCGGGATTCTGGTCGGGGGTCCGCTCGAGCCCTCGAAGATCGCCAAGCCGAACCCACACGTCCGCGGGGGCGTTCGCCTCCACCGCGAACAATTCGGGAAGGCAGGCGTCGCTGCGAATATTGAGCCCGAACAGCGAATAGCAGAACGGTTTCGTCACCCGATTGCCGCTCAAGCTGACGGAAAGCTCGTCACTGACTTGAAGCCAGTGGCCGCTTCCTCGCCGATGACGATTCGGTCTTCGGCCGCGATCCAGACATGCGCCTCGATTTCTCCCGGGCCTTGCTTGCGAATTCCGTAATGCAGCACCGCCTCGATTCCGCGCCTTCGAAGCATCCATTGCAGCGCCAGGCCCTTCTGGAAGCAGACCGTGCGCCACGGCGCGACCGTAGCCGCGGCCTCGACGCTCCAGCGGGATTCGCGCAGGATCGCGTCACGGGCGCCCGCCGCGGTTGGCGCAAGCGCGTTCGATCCCATCCGCACCGCCCGGCGAAAGGGCAGGAAGCGAATCGCCGCCGCGGCTGCCGCGAGCGCGAGAAGCGCTTCGGCTAGCAGCAATTGTTTGCGCGGCCCGAGCTTGCTGAAGCGAATAATTTTGGCAATCGGCATGTCCGCGGCTTACCGCCGTTCGGTTGGCAGCGCGAGGCATTCCTTCGCTTGCCCTCGACGAGAAGCAAGCCGGACGGAGCCAAGGCGTGAACGATCGACAGGCGCCTTTGCAACCGCGCGAATTCGCGCTCGCGGTCGAATGCTGCCGATGGGCGTTCGCCGGCGGAGACAAGGGCGCGATAGATGCGCTCGCCAAGGCGATCGACTGGAAGCTCTTTCTCGCCGTGGTGCGCCGTCACCGGGTCGAAGGGCTGGTCTGGCACAGCCTTGCTCGGCTCGCCATCGCGCTTCCCGAAGATCTCGCCCGCATCCTGGCCGATGATGCTCGGAGGATCGCCGAACACGGTCTGCGCTGCGCCGGCGAAATGGCCCGGCTGTCGCGCGCGTTCGAGACGGCGCGAATCCCGCTCCTTTTCATCAAGGGCGTGACCCTTGGAAAGCTCGCTTATGCGAACCCGTTCCTCAAAATGGGCTGGGATATCGACCTGCTCATCCCCGACGCGCGCGTCGCCGCTGCCGCCGCCGCGTTGCAGAGGTCCGGCTATCGTCTGGGCAATCCCGCGGTCGAGCCGCAATCCGCGGCGTTCAAGCGTTGGCATCGCAAGCGCAAGGAATCCGTGTGGTACAATCCCGACACCAACCTCCACGTCGAGCTTCACAGCAGGCTTGCCGACAATCCGCGGCTGATCGCTCAAATCGGAATCGATTCGCCCAACCAACTGGTTGAGGTTGCACGCGGCATCGTCCTGCCGACGCTCGCCGACGACGAGCTGTTCGCATATCTGTGCGTCCACGGCGCCTCGAGCGCCTGGTTCCGTCTCAAATGGATTACCGATCTGGCGGCACTGCTCGATCGCCGCGACAGCAGCGAAATCGAGGCGCTTTACCGCCGGTCGCAGCGCCTCGGCGCTGGCCGCGCGGCGAACCAGGCCTTGCTCCTGTCGGCCCGATTATTCGGCACTCCGATCGGTCCGGCGCTGCGGGGCGAACTCGAGGCCGCACCGGCCAATCGCTGGCTGCTGCGAATCGCCTTGGCTCAGATGACGGGCAAGGCGGCGGTCAGCGAGCCGACCGCCGCCCGTTTGGGGACCACGATGATCCACTTCAACCAGTTCCTTCTGCTTCCCGGCTGGCGATTCAAGGCTTCGGAACTGGCGCGCCAACTCGGCACCGCGCGGCCCACCTAGCAACCGGGCTTCAGCCGACCGACAGATGTTTTCCACGGACCGCGTCGGGGTCCTTGCGCGGCGGGCGCCGCCGCGGAGCCGCCATCAATCCGAGCGATATCGCGAACACCGCTCCGATTCCCGCGGTGCGCAACGGATAGTCGACCAGGCTATGCGCGAGGATCGCCGCCGATGCGATGCTTGCCGCCCGCGCATGATAATCGAGCTCGTCCGATCGCCATATCGCGACCAGCCGGCCGCCCCACCACAGCAGGAACAAGGCGATCAGGATCAGCCCCGGGACCCCGGTTTCAAGCACGAGCTCGATATAGTCGCTGTGGACATGGTTGACGTAGGTGCCGCCGACCTTGTTGGGATCCTCGTAGCGCGGATAAAGTTCGACGAAGGTCCCGAGCCCCGATCCGAGCGGCGCGAAATCCTTGGCCGCGGTCAGGCTCGTGGCAAAGGTGGTGCGCCGCGATTCGGACGATTGCGCGGCCGCTTCGCTGGTCAGATCATTCTGCAGCGGACTGCTCATGATCACCGCGAGCGAGACGATCGAAAGCAGCGCCAGCACGGCCAGCGACCAGCGCGCCGCGCGGCCTTGAGCGGGCACGAGTAACAATGCGCTCCCCGCGACCACTGGCAGCGCCAACCCGTATCCCGCAAGCGAGCCGTTAAGGCTCAGCCCGAGGAGAATCACGACCAGACCGCCGGCGAGCACCGCGATCAGCCCCGAAGAGTTCTGGACCGAATGCCGGCGCTTGCGACCCTCTGCGAACAAGGCCGCGAGGAACGGAATCGTCACCACCAGCAAGGACGCCATATGATTGCTGTTGGCGAAAAACCCCGTGGCAGTCCCGTAATTGGTGATCTTGTAGAAATACAACGGCGATTCTGACGGGTTTCCGCTCGACACCTGGAGCGCGCCGATCATCACCGCGACGATCGTCGTTGCGGCGAGCGCGATCGCCAGCCGGCTCGGGCGAAACCAGCCCAGCCGAAGCATTCCGAGGAGTATCGCGAGCGACGGCAGCAACCATTGGGCCGAATAAAGCGTATTGTACGGAGCGAGCGAAATCGGCAGCCACGGCAAGGGCTGACCAAGCAGCCTGTAGCCATTCGCGACAAACTCTCGTCCGGACAAGGCACTCCACAGTGCGGGCGGAAGCGGAACCAGCTGGATCGCGATCAGCCCGACCACCAGTCCGGCGAGTGCGAACAATTGCGTGGCCGGCTTTGACAGCGGCATCGGCCGCGGGGTCAGCACCGCCCAGGCTATGATCGCGATTGCCAGCAGCTGCAGGATCGCGTTCGCCCAATAACCGACGCCGCTGCCGCCGAGGACGAGGCACAGCATCAGATAGGCCGGCATGCAGCTCTGGCGGACTTGCTGGCTCATCGGCGCGCTGCCGGCCCAATCCGCAAGTCCGCGATCATGACCTCCTGGGATTTCGCGAATTCCTTCGCAGTTCCGGTAAGCTTGAGCCATTGCGCGACGCAGCCCGCGCCCGAAACATCGAAGCTTGCGGCGACCGGGGCACCCGGCGCAGCGCTTCCGCGCACTGCGACCCGAGCAATCTCTCGCTTGGCGGGCTGGCAGGTGAGGATCCAGTGGAGCCCGCTCGGGGTATCCCCAGCTTCCCCGACCGCCCGCATTGCGATCTCATAAGTTCCAGGAGGAAGCAGCAGCAACTGGCTTGCCAATTCGACATTCTCGCGCCCGTAATAATTGACGTTCAGCCTTCCGCCGCCGTCGGGTTCGGCGACACCCGCACCGCTTGATGCAAAGCTCCAGTTGAACGGCGGAGGCACGTCGACCGGCTCGAACCGGCTGTTGAACGCAGTGACGGGAGAGGAGGGCCCGACGCCCGAGAAGCGCCCCCATAGGCTCCGCGCGCGCTGATATCGGCCCTGCTCGATCAGCGCATAGATCAATCGCGACTGATAGGCGGGTCTCGGTTTTCCCAAACCGGGATCGATGTGAGCGAGGGCCAGTACCAGATCGACATTCTCGACCTTGGAGGCAAGGCTGTCGAGGACCGCGAGCTCAATACCGGGATTGGAGAGGAACAGGTTTCTCAAATAAGGGACCGCGCCTGGAGTTCGCGCAAAATCGGCGAGTGCGGGAATGATCAGCGCGCTACCGCCGGGCACCAGCAGTGCGAGCTTGGACGCTTCGTTCAGTCCCTCCATCGGACGTCCCGACCGGAGGTAGCGCTCGGCGAGGAAATAGCGTGGAGCGGCGGAGCGCGGATTGCGGGCGCGCGCTTCGGCGAACAATTGCTCGGCAAGCTCTTCGCGACCGCGGCTCTTGGCAAGCGCGCCCTTGATCATCAACGGTTCGATCGCCAGCGGAGCTCTGCGGGACGCGATCTGCGCGCGTTGCATGGCTGGCCTGGGCGGCGGTTGCCCGACCGCCGCGGCCTCGGCAATTTCGGTCATGGCGAGCAGCAGATTGACCTTGGGATGCGCCGGCCAGATACGCTCGGTGGTCGCCGGATCGCGGCTCGCACGGACTGCCACGAATGCCGACCGCGCGACTTGCCACGACGCCAGCAGAGCCAGCCCGCCGACGATCAGGCGCTGCACGATCATCAGTCGTCGTCCGCCAATCGTGACTTCATGAATCGGCCTGGTGCGGGATCATCAAAATCTCGTCGGACCTGCGATCGGCGATGCCATAGCCATACGCCTCATAGCCATATTCATAACCGATCGATTTGGTCGAAACCTTGGACAGCGCTGCGCCGATGATATGCGCGCCCGACGTGCCGAGCCGGTTGATCGCCTCAAGAACGGCCTTGGTGCGGGTCCGGCCGCTCTCGATCACGATCACCGACCCTCTGCACACCGCCGCGAGCAGCGGCGAATCGGCCAGCCCGAGAACCGGCGGTCCATCGACAATGACGATGTCGAAATGCGCTGCGGCCTCGGCGATGATCGCTGCCAAACGCGGCGTTGACAGTAATTCGGCGGGATTGGGCGGTATCGGGCCGCAGGGAATCAGCCACAGATCGTCATATTGGGTACTGACGACATGGCGCTGGATGGTATCCTCGGTGGTCAGAAGCCTGGTCAGGCCGGCATCGCTCGCAGCGGCCTTGAAGGTCGGCTTGCGAAGATCTGCGTCGACCAGAAGCACGGTCATCCCGAGCCGTGCGAAGCTCCTCGACAAGGCGAGAGCGGTGCTCGACTTGCCTTCGGCTGCCCGGGTGCTGGTGATCAGCAGGGTTTTGGGGACCCCGGTTTCGGTGCTGAAGCGAAGCGATGCGAGAATTGACGAATAGGCCTCGGACACCGGCGATCCGGGATTGTCGAGGTCTTCAAGGAACGAGCCCTTGCCCGAGCGCCTCGGGATCGAGCCGAGGCACGCGAGCCCGAGCTTGCGGCGGACATCGTCGGGATTCTTGATCGTATCGTAGATATATTCGAGAGCGAGCGCCCCGGCGAGACCCGCGAACAGACCAAGTGCGAGCCCGACCAGAAGATTCATCGAGAAATTGGGCGCAAAGGGGCCGCCGGGAGGCTCTGCGCGATCGACCACCGAGACGAGGTTGGTGCCGATGCCGCCGGCGACCCCGATTTCCTTATAGCGCTGGAGCAGCGCGTCATAGAGCGCGCGGTTGGTATCAACCTCGCGCTGCAGGATGGTATATTGAATGCTTCTGCCGCGCAGGTTGAGGACCGAACCCTTGAGCTGCGCGACCCGTCCCTGGAGCGACGTTTCCGCTGTGGTCGCGGCCTGATATTCGGCCAGCAGCGAGTTCGACCGACCGCTGGCAACCTGCGTTGTCTCCGCGCTGATCTGGCGCTCGATCTCGTCGATCCGCGAGCGCAGGCTGAGCATGTCGGGATGATCGGGCTTCATCAAGGTGCGTTTTTCCTGATATTCGGCCTCGAGGCCGGCGCGCGCCTGGCGCAACCCCTGCGTGCTCGTGTTGACCTCCGCGGTCGTGCCCGTGTTGCGCGACTGGCGATAGGCGCCCTCGGCGGCGATCCGCTTGGTCATCGCTTGAGCGAGGGCGTCGTTCAGGGCGACCAGCGATGCCCCCTGTAGCGAATCAACGTCGCCGCTGCTCTTCCCACTCTCGCCCGTGGCGGTATTGATGATCCCCTGCGCCTGAGCATATTCGACCAGCTGCCGCTCGGATTTTTCGAGTTCCGCCCTGATCTTGGCGATCTGCTGTTCGAGGAAATTGCGGGCGTAGGACGAAGCTTCGTAGCGCCGTTCGAGGTTGGACTTGATGAACCCATCGGCAACGCCGTTGACAACCTGCGCGGCGAGCTGCGGGGAGTCCGAAACGAAGTTGACGTCGATCAACTGCCCTTCGTCGCGGGCTTTGGCGGTCAATCCGCCCGCCACTTTGCCCGCGGCGATCTTCTGGCGAGTCGCGGCATCCGCGCCGGGCTCGACGAACTGGGGGTTCGAAGCGAGGTTGAGGTCTTGGGCGACGCGCTGCGCGAGGCTGCGGCTTTTGAGCAAGCCGACTTGAGTGGCGATGAAGTCCCAACTGCTGGTTTGCGCCGCTCGCTCCTCCGAATCCTTGTCCATGATCTCGACCGTCGGCGGATTGACCTC
>JBKKAQ010000080.1:0-10091 GCA_046714555.1 Sphingomicrobium sp.
GCGCTGATCGTCGCCAACACGACGGTCGCGCGACCGCCGCTAAAGTCGCGTTTGGCGAGCGAGAGCGGCGGGCTTTCGGGAGCGCCGCTGAAAGGCCTCGCGCTGGATGCGTTGCGCGCATTCCGAAGTGCGGGCGGGGGAGCGATTCCGCTGATCGCGGCGGGCGGGATCGCCAACGCCGAGGATGCCTGGCAGCGGATTCGCGCTGGAGCGAGCCTGGTCCAGCTCTACAGCGCGCTGGTCTATCATGGCCCCGGACTCGCGTTGGGGATCGCGCACGGGCTCGCCGAATTGCTCGAGGCGCGCGGGATAGCCAGCATTGCCGATGCGGTCGCAAGCGAGTAGCCGTTCGCCGATGCGATCCCGATTTTTGCAGTTGCTCGCCGCGTTACTGGCGATTGCCGGATGCGCCACCACCCAGACCAGTGTCGCTCCGCTCGCCGCCCCTCGCGGCATGGTCAGCGCGGCCGATCCGCGTGCCGCCGCTGCGGGGGCCGAGATGCTTCGCGCGGGCGGGAGCGCGACCGACGCCGCGCTTGCAACTTTGGTGGCGCTGAGCGTGGTCGAGCCGCAAAGCTCGGGCATCGGCGGCGGCGGTTTTCTCGTCCTCGGCGACAAGAACGGTTCGACCGTGACGTTCGACGGACGCGAGATCGCGCCGATGGCGGCGCGGGGCGACTGGTTCTTCAAGGACAGCAAGCCGCTGACCATTGCTCAGGCGATCCCCGGCGGGCGAAGCGTCGGAGTTCCGGGCAATGTGCGGTTGATGGCGCTTGCGCAGGGCAGGCACGGCCGGCTGAAGTGGAAGCGCTTGTTCGCTCCGGCGATCGCGCTCGCGAGGGGCGGCTTCGCGATCACCCCGCGCTTGCATAATGCGCTCGGTCGAAAGGCTGAGACCGGGGCGCTGAGCGAGACCGGGCAGCGGTTATTCTATCAGCCCGACGGGAATCCGAAGCCGGTCGGGACGCTGGTCCGCAATCCCGAGCTTGCGGAGTTTCTCGAAAGCCTCGCTCAGCGCGGACCCGACCTTTTCTATGTCGGTCCCAATGCGCAGGCGATTGCAGCCGCGGTAAGCGGCGCGGCGGTCAATCCGGCGCCGATGACCGCGGGCGATCTTGCGGCCTATGACGCCAAGCCGCGGCCGGCGGTGTGCGGGCCGTATCGCGGCCACCGGATTTGCGGGATGGGGCCGCCTTCGTCGGGGGGAACCACGGTCTACGCGATCCTCAAGCAGATCGAGCGGTTCGATTTGGCTCGGCTGGGCAAGGATTCGCCCGTCGCGTGGCACCTCATCGCCGAATCCACGCGGCTGGCTTTCGCGGACCGCGATACTTATCTCGCGGACCCCGACTTCGTGTCGGTGCCGGTTGCCGGGTTGATCGATCCTCAATATCTCGCCGCGCGGTCCTTGCTGATTTCGGCCGATCGGACGATCGCCACGGTCAGTGCGGGAAGTCCTGCGGGTGCGCCAAGGGCCGTTGCGGGGCTGACCGCCGATTTACCTTCGACTTCGCATTTCGTCGCGGTCGATCGCTGGGGCGAGGCGGCGAGCCTGACCTCGACGATCGAAAGCCCATTCGGGTCGGGGCTGATGGTCAACGGTTATTATCTCAACAATGAATTGACCGATTTCAGCCTGGTGCCGAGCGTCGGCGGGACCGCGGTCGCCAACCGGGTCGAAGCCGGCAAGCGCCCGCGAAGCTCGATGGCGCCGACGATCGTCTATGGCCGCGACGGGCGTATCCGGCTGGTGGTCGGGGCAGCGGGTGGAGCGACGATCATCGCGCAGGTGGCAAAGGCGGTCATCGGGGTGATCGACTGGAATTTGAGCGCTCAGGAGGCGATCGCGCTTCCGGTGCTTTTCGCTCCGGGCGACGTTGTTTTCGTCGAGCGTGGAAGCGCGCATGAAGCGATGATCCCGGCACTGGCCGCGCTTGGCCACAAGGATGTCCGCGTCCGCGAGCCGAGCTTCAAGGCCAATGCGGTCGAATGGGTCGGCGGTGTGGGCGGCCGCTGGGTCGGGGCGGCCGATCCGCGAAGCGAAGGCGCCGCAGTCGGCGAATAAGGAGCTCTTCGCAATGCACAGCCTCGAACATTTTCCGAACTTGGTGAGCATGTTCCTGACCCGCGCGGCCGAGAAGGGCGAAGCGCCCTTCCTGTGGCGCAAGGCGGGCGAGGAGTGGCGCCCGATCAGTTGGAACGAAGCCGCGCGGCAGGTCGCGGCGCTCGCCGAGGCGTTGCGGGCTATGGGGCTCGAGCCCGGCGACCGGGTGATGCTGGTCAGCGAGAACCGCCCCGAATGGCTGATCGCCGACCTCGCGATCATGGCCGCGGGGTGCATCACGGTGCCGACCTACATCACCAACACTACGCGCGATCACAGCCATGTTCTCGGTAATTCAGGAGCGCGCGCGGCGATCGTGTCGAACCAGAAACTGGC
This sequence comes from Sphingomicrobium sp., assembly GCA_046714555.1. GTDB lineage: Bacteria > Pseudomonadota > Alphaproteobacteria > Sphingomonadales > Sphingomonadaceae > Sphingomicrobium. The sequence continues at coordinate 2,441 of JBKKAQ010000080.1, forward strand.
CAAGGCGCTCATCCCCGCGGTGCTGTTCAGCTCCGAATGCAGCGACGTGATCGGGATCGAGGACGTGCGCACCGGTCAGCCGAGCGACGCCGCGCGCTTCCACCATTGGGCCGAGCTGGTCGCCAAAGGCGGCGATGTCGCGGCGTGCACTAGGCGGGCGGGCCGGATCGGCCGCGCCGACCTTGCCTGCCTGATCTACACCAGCGGCACCGGCGGAGCGCCGCGCGGGGTACGCCAGCATCATGGAGCGATCCTCCACAATGTCGAGGGCTGCGTCGACATCATCGCCAACGACTTCGACTGGGAGGAGGAGGTGTTCCTCTCCTTCCTTCCCGCGAGCCACGCCTATGAGCATTCGGGCGGGCAGCATTTCCCGGTCGCGCTCGGAGCGCAAATCTATTTCGCCGAAAGCCTCGAGAAGCTCGCTGCGAACATCGAAGAAGTCCGCCCGACGTTGATGGTGGTGGTTCCGCGCCTGTTCGAAATGCTGCGGATGCGGATCCTCAAAGCGATCGAAAAGAGCGGCGGGCTGTCGAACTACATGATGCGCCGGGCGATTTCCATCGGCGCGAGGCGCGCCGCTGGGCATGTGCCGCTGTGGGACCAGCCGATGAACCTGATCCTTTCGGCGACGCTTCGAAAGAAGATCCGCGCCAAGTTCGGGGGTCGAATGAAGGCGATGGTCTCGGGAGGAGCGCCGCTCAGCCCGGAGATCGGGATTTTCTTCGATTCGCTCGGACTGGTGCTGCTCCAGGGCTATGGCCAGACCGAGGCCGGGCCGGTGATCAGCTGCAACCGGCCAAGCGCGGGGATCCGGATGGACACCGTCGGGCCTCCGCTGAAAGCAACCGAGGTGCGGATCGCCGAGGACGGCGAGATCATGGTGCGCGGCGAAAATGTCATGCACGGCTATTGGCGCAACCCAGAGGAGAGTGCCCGGGTGCTCAACGGCGGCTGGCTTGCCACCGGCGACGTCGGGCATATCGACAACGGCGGGCGGATCGTGATCACCGACCGCAAGAAGGATCTGATCATCAACGACAAGGGCGACAATGTCGCTCCGCAACGGGTCGAGGGAATGCTGACGCTCCAAAGCGGGATCGCGCAGGCGATGGTCGCGGGGGATCGCCGGCCGCACCTTGTCGCACTGATCGTCCCGGAGGCCGAGCTGATCGAACGCCATCGCGGCGATGAAGCTGGACTTCACCGGGCGCTGTCGGCGGCGGTCGACCGGGTCAATGCCGAGCTTTCGGTGATCGAAAGGGTACGCCGCTTCGCCATCGCCGACGGCCCGTTCACGGTCGACAATGAGCAATTGACCCCATCGATGAAGATCCGCCGCCACGTCATTCGCGCGGCCTATGGCGACCGGCTCGAAGCGCTTTACGGGAAGGCTTCGGGTCAGGGTTGACCGCCTTGGCAGAAGCGTATCCACCGTTGGTTTCGCTCAAAACGGATCATGCTCCTAATTCTGGATATAGGCCACTTGGGTGTGGGTATATTCGTAGAGCCCATGCTTGCCATCGGTGCCGCCGATGCCCGACTTGCGGACTCCGGCATGGAAGCCCTGGATCGCTTCGAAATTCTCGCGATTGACGTAAGTCTCGCCGAACTTCAGCTCGTTGACTGCCTGAAATGCCGACTTGAGGCTGCGGGTGAAGATCGACGAGGTCAGCCCATATTCTGAATCGTTGGCGAGCGCGATGGCCTGGTCGAGATCGTCGATCGGATTGACCACCAGCACGGGGCCGAAGATCTCGCGGCTCATGATGTCCATGTCGGCGGTGGTTCCCGATACTAGCGTTGGGGCGAAATGGCACCCGTCGCCACTCGCCCCGGCGGTTCCACCGGTAAGGATCTGCGCACCCTTGCTGCGCGCATCCTCGATCAAGGCGGAGAGCCGTTCGACGCTTGCGCGATTGATTAGCGGTCCCATGTCGATCGGCGCTTCGGCCATCGGATCGCCATAGCCGATCGTCGCCATCGCCTTGCTCAACTTGTCGGAGAATTCATCGGCGACCTTGGCGTGGACATAGACTCGCTCGGCGCAGTTGCACGCTTGTCCCGAGTTGAGCGCCTTCGACGCTCGAAGCACTCCGACCGCGAGGTCGATGTCGGCATCGTCGAGGACGATCGCGGGGGCCTTCCCGCCAAGTTCGAGATTGACCTTGGTGATGTTCCGCGCGGCAGACGCCATGATCGCCGATCCGGCGGCCGAGCTTCCGGTGAAGCTGATCATGTCGACGTCGGAATGGGCGACCAGCGCCGCGCCGGTGGTCGAGCCGCGCCCGCAGACGAGGTTGAACACCCCCGCGGGCAATTCGGCCTCGGCCGCCAGTCGCGCAAATTCGAGCGCGGCGAACGGGGTTTCCTCGCTCGGCTTGATGACGATGGCATTGCCGGTGATCAGCGCCGGGGCGACCTTGCGCGCGACCATGAACAAGGGAAAGTTCCACGGCAGGATCCCCGCGACGACCCCCATCGGCCGGCGGAACAAAAGAATGTTCTCGTTCGCGCGGTCGCTGGTGATGATCTCGCCTTCGATCCGGCGACCCCATTCGGCCATGTAATCGCAATATTCGGCGGTGACGTAGACTTCCATCTGCGCGAGCGGAAGGGTCTTGCCCTGCTCGGTCGCGATGAGGTTGGCGAGGCGCTCGCCATTGCTCCGGATCTTGCCGGCAAGCGCTCGGAGGAAGGTGCCGCGCTCATTTGCCGGGCGCTTGGCCCAGCCGGTCTGCGCCTCGCGCGCGGCGGCTACCGCCTGGTCGACGATCTGCGCGTCGGCATCGGGGACGCTGCCCAGCTTTTGCTCGGTGGCGGGATTGAGGACGTCGATCGAGCCTTCGGTCTCGACGAAGCGGCCGCCGATGAAATGCTCGAAGCCGAAATCGATGGTCATAGCGCGGGTTTCCAATGTTGGGGGTGGAGGGGGCTGGGCGAGAGGAAGTCGGGGAGGCGATTGGCGGCGCGCAGATGTTCGCGGCCGAGGTCGTCGAGCCCCGCGCAGCCGAGCAGAGCGAGGGTCCGTTCGGTTTCGGCGCGGAGCAATCTGAGTACGCGTTCGACCCCCGCGGGACCGTGGGACGACAGAGCGTAGAGATAGGGCCGGCCGGTCATGCAGGCGCGCGCGCCCATCGCCAACGCCTTGACGATATGCGAGCCGCGGCGGACCCCGCCGTCGAGGATCACTTCGAGCCCGTCGCCGACCGCATCGACGATGTCGGCGACCAGAGTGATCGGCGCCGGCGAGCCATCGAGCTGGCGCCCGCCGTGGTTGGAGACGATCACCGCCGAGGCCCCGACGCTTGCCGCGGTGCGGGCGTCGGCGGCGGTCTGGAGCCCCTTGACCGCGAACGGCTTGCCCCAGCGTTGGATCAGCCCCTCGAGCCGCGACCAGCTGATGTGCGATTCCATGTTGGCGGCGATGAATGCCGGCAGGGTCGAGGCGTCGGTCGCCTCCCCGGCGCTGGCCGACGAGATGTTGGGAAAGTTGAAGCTCCCCATCCGCGCATAGCCGAGACACCATGACGGCTTGCGGGCGAATTCGAGCAGGCTCGACAGGCTGAGCCGCGGCGGGACGGTCAGCCCGCTGCGCAGGTCACGCTCGCGATTGCCGGCGACGCTCGTGTCGACGGTCAGGCACAGGGCGTCGAACCCCGCCGCCTTGCAGCGTTCGATCATCTCGAAGTTGCGCGCTTCGTCCTTGAGCAGGTAAATCTGGTAGAGCTTGGCCCCCGGGGAGGCGCGAGCGATATCCTCGATGCTCGTATTGCCCATCGTCGCAAGGCCGTACATCGCCCCCGAAGCCGCGGCGGCGGCGGCGACCGCGGCCTCGCCGCCGGGGTGGAACATGCGGGTCATGCCCGTCGGCGCAAGGATCAACGGCCATTCGAGCGTCCGGCCAAGCACCGTCCGGCGGAGGTCGATCGAGCGAACGTCCTTCATGCAGCCGGGCTGGAAGTCGAAGCGGTCGAAGGCGCCGCTGTTGGCCCTCAGCGTGACCTCGTCATCGGCGCCGCCACAGATATAATCGAACAAAGGCCGCGGCAGCCGGCGGCGCGCCGCGCGCTCGAAATCGCCGACATTGTAACAGGATTCGAGCCGAGCCACCAAGGGTCCTTCGTTCGCCGCGATCGCCTCAACGCACCTTGAAGCGGACCGGCAAGTCGTGCGGACCGCGTGCAAAAAAGCTGTCCATCCAGTGGACTTCGTCCGACAGCGGCTCGAGAATTTCGAAGCGGCGAAGCGCGATTTCCATCGCCGCGCGCGCTTCCATCCGGGTGAGATAATTGCCGAGGCAGAAGTGCGGGCCCTGGCCGAACGACATGATCGGGCATTCGAGCTTGCGGTCGATGTCGAAGGTTTCGGGATCGGCGAAGCGGCTCTCGTCGCGGTTGGCCGAGGCGAGCAGGGGCATCACGGTCGAGCCCTTCGGAATCGCGACCCCGCCTAGCTCGGTATCCTCCATCGCGTGGCGGAAAATGATCTGGACCGGCGGATTGTAGCGCAACACCTCTTCGAGCAAGGCCGGGATCAGCGCGGGATCGTCGCGGACGCGCTGATAGACATCGGGATGGCGGTTGAGCTCGACCAATGTGGTGCCGAGCAGATTGGTGGTGGTTTCGACCCCGCCGATGAGCAGCAGGATCGACATCTGGATAATTTCGACCCGGCTCAATTTCTCGCCTTCGATCTCGGCCTGTATGAGCGCCGACATGAGGTCTTCGCCGAGGTTGGCGACTCGTTCGTCGTACAAGGCTTCGAAGAAGGCGCGCAATTTGTCCGAACTGGCGCGGATATGCGCAAGCTTGGGCTCGTCATAAGCGGCGCGATTGGCCGCCGAGAGGACATCGTCGACCCACACCTTGAATTCGGCGCGGCGAGTGGTCGGAACCCCGAGGATTTCGGCAATGACGGTGACAGGATAAAGCGCGGTGAAATCCCACACCCAGTCGAATTCGCCTTCATTGCCATGCTTGGCGATGATGTCGTCGATCAAGGCGTTGGCGATTTCGGCGGTGCGTTGTTGAAGCTTCTGGATCTTCGAGGGCACGAACGCCTTGTTGGCGAGCTTGCGAAGATGAACGTGGCCGGGAGGGTCCATCGAGATCATCGGCGGGACTTCGGGCACCGGGTCGAATTCGCCGAGCAGCGCGGGCCAGAACATCGACGAGCTGAACAGTCGCCCGTTCTGAAGCAGGGCCTCGACATCGTCGTAGCGCGCGATCCCGAAGGCGCTCAGCCCCGGAAGCCATTTGACCGGCTCGTCGCGGCGAAGCCTGGCATAATAGGGATAGGGTTCGTTCTTGACGTGCCGATCGAGCGGATCGTAGCTCGCTGGTGCCGCGCCCGCGACCAGTACATCGGTAACGCCCATAGTGACTCTCCGGATCGTGCGCCTACTCGTTGAACCCGGACGGTCAACGGAGGTCGCATCGTTTGTCGCGGCATGCTAGACGCCCTACCCCTTATCCGAAGGGCCGCGCGTGCCACGCCGGAGCTTTGGATGACAGGCAAGGCCGCTCGCGTCAAATGTCACGCTGCGCCTCGCGATGACGCAATGCGCTGTGTCCAGGTTCGACGGCTACGCGCAAGATGGAAGAAGGATGAGCGAAAACACGCTCGCTACACCAGGAGAGATCGCAATGCATTTTCTGTACGCAAGCCAGGTCCGCGACGAACATCTGTCCGAGCGGCAGCGCGATTTCGCCGTTTCGCTGCGCAGCCTCGCGGCGACCGGCATCACCGACGGGGCGACCGCGCCGTCACAGCGCGCCAAGCCCAAGGACCTCAACAGCGCGCAGGACTGGGTAACGGCCTTCTTCACCAAGGGGGCCGAGGAAGTGCTCGGCTATTATGCCGACGAATTCGTATGGGAGGACATCGAGTTCGCCCAGACCATCACCACCAAGGAAGAGCTGTACAAGGCATTCATCGTGTTCAACGATTCGGGCCCCGAATCGCCCTTCGGAGTTCACAAGTTCGAGGTGTTGAGCTTCGACGGCGGACGCACCCCGCTGGCGAAAGCGCAGACCCGCGACATCGGCGCGCCCGAAGGCTGGAGCGATCGCGAATATCATCAATATGCCGATAATATCTTTTTGGGCGCGAACCTCGAATATGACGAATGGGGCTATATGCAGTGGATCTGGAAGGCCACGCACAACGAGGATTTCATGGGAATGCCGGCCAAGGGCAAGAGCACCACGACTCGCGGAACCACGACTCAATTCTATCGCGACGGCAAGATCGTCCGCTGCCGGACCCATTGGAATTTCCGCGAGTTCGCGGTCCAGTTGGGGCTGATCCCCGGTCCCGACGAAGCATGGCGCGACAATCCGGAACTGACGAGCAACTGAGGCCGGACGGAATGCAATATTCGCTGCTTGGCCGCAGTGGTCTTCGGGTTTCGAAGATCGCGCTTGGAACGATGACCTTCGGCGCCGGGGTCGAATGGTCGCGGTCCGAAGACGAGGCGCGCGCGGTGTTCGATGCCTATTCGCAAGCAGGGGGAAATTTCATCGACACCGCCAACATGTACATGGGCGGAGAAAGCGAGCGGATCATCGGCAGGCTGGTGGCGAGGAACCGCGAGAAATTCGTCATCGCGACCAAATATGCCAATGCGGTCCCGGGCGCCGGCGATCCCAATGCCGCGGGGTCCCACCGCAAGTGTTTGACCCAGTCGCTCGATGCCAGCCTCAAGCGACTGGGGGTCGACTATATCGACCTTTACTATGTTCACTGGTGGGACTTCACCACTCCGGTCGAAGAGGTCCAGCGCGCGCTCGACGATGCGGTTCGCGCGGGCAAGATCCTCCACATCGGGCTGTCCGACGTTCCTGCCTGGGTGGTGTCGCGGGCGCAGACCTTCGCCGATCTACGCGGGGTCGCTCCGATCGCGGCGATGCAGCTTGAATATAGCCTGGTCCAGCGATCGATCGAGCGCGAGCATCTGCCGCTGGCGCGCGCCGGCAACATCGCGATCACTGCCTGGTCGCCGCTGGCGGGGGGAATCCTCAGCGGGAAATATACCGGTTCGGCGAAGGCCGAGGGGCCGCGGCGGATGGATTCGATGCAGTTGCAGCCGCTCGACGAGCGCAATCGCGCGATTGCCGAAGCGGTTGATGCGGTTGCGGAACGAATTGGGGTTCGCCCGGCGCAGGTCGCGCTCGCCTGGCTGATCGCCGCGGGCGTCATCCCGGTGGCCGGTGCGACCAGCGCCAAGCAGATGAGCGAAAATCTCGGTGCGCTCGAGCTAGAGCTGGCGCCCGCCGATCTTGCCGAACTGGACGAGGCGAGCGCGTTCGATGTGGGTCACCCGTACAGTATGCTCAAGTGGGACATGCAGATGGGGCTGGGATATGGCGGGATGTTCCACAAGATCGACATCCCCGATTTTCCTGCGCCGAGGGGTTAGAGCGCGAGGCTCAACCGGGCGCCGATATTGTCGATGCCGGGGTTCTGGCGGCCGAACAATTGGGCGTGGCTGAGATGGACCCAGCTCGCCTCGAGGGTCATTCGCGGAGTGAGGCGGGCGCCGATCGCAAGCTCGGGCTCGAACAGGATTCGCGAGCCCAAGGCGAGCTTGTCGCTGCGCCGGAAATTGGCGGCCGAGCCATTGTGGACCGCGATTCCGAGCCCGGGG
>JBKKAQ010000081.1:0-9137 GCA_046714555.1 Sphingomicrobium sp.
GCGAGCTTCCGCGCCAGATCGACATATGGGTGTGCATCCCCGAGCCATTGTCCTGGGCGATCGGCTTGGGCATGAAAGTCGCGGTCTTGCCATAGGCCTGGGCGACCATGTGGACGACATATTTATAGACCTGCATTCGGTCGGCGGTTTCGACCAATTTGCCATAAGTCAGGCCAAGCTCGTGCTGGGCGGCGGCGACCTCGTGGTGGTGCTTGTCGCACGGCAACCCCATTTCGAGCATGGTCGAGACCATTTCGGCGCGGATGTCGCCGGCGCTGTCGACCGGGGCGACCGGGAAATAGCCGCCCTTGGCGCGCGGACGGTGGCCGAGGTTGCCGCCGTCATATTCGCGGCCCGAATTGGCCGGAAGCTCGATATCGTCAAGCCGGTAGCCGCTGGCCGAATAGGTGTCCTCGAAACGGACGTCGTCGAACATGAAGAATTCGGCCTCGGGGCCGACGTAGATCGTATCGCCGATTCCGCTCGCCTTGAGATAGGCTTCGGCGCGGGTCGCGGTCGAGCGCGGATCGCGGCCGTAAAGCTCGCCGGTCGAGGGTTCGACGATATTACAGACGATGATCATCATCGGGGTGGCGCTGAACGGGTCGATATAGGTCGCGCCAAGGTCGGGCTTGAGGATCATGTCGCTTTCGTTGATCGCCTTCCAGCCGGCGATCGAGGATCCGTCGAACATGAAACCGTCCGTCAACTGATCTTCATCGATCAGTCCCGAAACCATCGTCAAATGCTGCCATTTACCCTTGGGGTCGGTAAAGCGAAGGTCGACCCATTCGATTTCCTCGTCCTTGATCTGCTTGAGAATTGTCGCAGCTTCACTTGCCATCACGGGGCCTCGCGTTGTCGGTTGAGAAGGAAAATGAGATCAGATCGCGTCGGATCCGCGGTCGCCGGTGCGGATTCGCAGCGCTTGCTCGACCGACGTGACGAAGATCTTGCCGTCGCCGATGCGACCAGTGCGAGCGGCATTGGCGATCGCGTCGACGACATTGTCAGTGAGGCCGTCCTCGACCACGACTTCGACTTTGACCTTGGGGAGGAAGTCGATGACATATTCGGCGCCGCGGTAAAGCTCGGTATGACCTTTCTGGCGGCCGAAGCCCTTGACCTCGGTGACGGTGATCCCGCTAACCCCGACCTCGTGAAGGGCGTCCTTCACATCGTCGAGCTTAAACGGCTTTATGATCGCTTCGATCTTCTTCACACCGAGCCTCCTCGAATGAGTGATTCGCACGCAATCTATCGGGCTACGCGCTCGCCTGCTACCGTTAATGCTGCACTGCGGCAAAAAATGCCAGCCATGCCCAATCCCTGCCGCAATTAAGCCCCACGCGCAGCGTCGATGAAAGCGATCATCCTCTCCGCCGGGCAAGGCTCGCGGCTCGGCCACCTGACCGACGACAAGCCCAAATGCCTGATCGACTTCGCCGGACGGACCCTGCTCGACCGCCAGCTCGATGCGCTGGACGCCAATGGGATCGGCGAGGCGGTAGTGGTGACCGGGTTTCGTGACGACCAGATCGAGGCCGCGCTGGCAAGGCGCAACGGGGGCCCAACGGTGAAAACGGTCTATAATCCGTTCTACCAGGTCGCCGACAATCTCGGCAGCCTGTACATCGCGCGCGAGGAAATCGCGGGCGAATGCCTGGTGTGGAACGGCGATACATTGGTCAGCGATTCGCTGATGGCGCGGGTGCTGGCCAATCGCCGGTCCGGAATCTGTGTCACGATCGACCGCAAGCCGGCCTATGACGATGACGATATGAAGGTGGTGGTCGACGAGGGCGGGCGGCTGCGCGAGATCGGCAAGAGGCTGCCCAAGTCCAACGTCAACGCCGAGTCGATCGGGCTACTGGCGTTCCGCAACGAAGGCGCGGCGAGCTTTCGCGAAGCGATCGAACGAGCGATTCGCACCCATGAGGGAACCACGATCTGGTATCTGCGGGTGATCCACCAGATCGCCCAGAGCCAGGATGTGTGGACGCTCGACATTGCCGGGGAGGAGTGGGGCGAGGTCGATTTCCCGGCGGACATCGAATTGGCGCGGGCGCTGGTGCTGGGCTGGGACGCGTCAGGATTAGGGGCCCCTCCACCAGCTTTGTCGCCCTGCGCCGCCAGGCCCCCGGCGTGACCTACTCGGTCGATCCCTCTCCCCGGGAAGGGCCGGGAGGCAATTAGAGGTAAGGCGGTTTATCGAGGCCGGATGGGCTCTTGGTGAAAATCTCGCAGCCGTCGTCGGTGATTCCGACCGAATGTTCGAACTGGGCGGAGAGCGAGCGGTCGCGGGTTACCGCGGTCCAGCCGTCCTCGAGCAGTTTGACGTCGGCGCGGCCTGTGTTGATCATCGGCTCGATGGTGAAAATCATCCCGGGGCGAAGCTCGGGACCGGTACCGGGGCGCCCGGCGTGGACCACCTCGGGCGAATCGTGAAACAATCGCCCGACCCCATGACCGCAAAAGTCGCGCACCACACCATAGCGATGGGCCTCTGCATGGCGCTGGATCGCGCTCGCGACGTCGCCCATGCGGTTGCCCGGCCGCGCAGACTTGATCCCGAGCATCAGACATTCATGGGTCACCTCGACCAGCTTGCGCGCTTTCAAGGGAACATCGCCGACAAGATACATCCGGCTGGTGTCGCCGTGCCAGCCATCGACGATCGGAGTGACGTCGATGTTGACAATATCGCCGTCCTTGAGCGCCTTGTCGCCGGGGATGCCGTGGCACACGACATGGTTGATCGAGGTGCAGCAGCTTTTGGTGAAGCCGCGATAGCCGAGCGTCGCCGGGATTCCGCCGCCGCGTAGAGTGAGCTGGTGGACGATGTCGTCGATCTCTCCGGTGGTCACCCCGGCAACGACGTGGGGTACGAGTGCGTCGAGGATTTCGGCGGCGAGCCGCCCGGCGGCGCGCATCCCGACGAATCCTTCGGCGCCGTGGAGCTTGATCACTCCCGACTTTGCCTCGACCCTATCGGCCGGGCTGACGCTGATATATTCGGTCATCGAACCTAGATAGGGCCAGGCAGGCCAAGTGTCGAATGGGGAGCAGATGAAACAACGGCAATGGACCGCGGCGCTGGTCGTGATCGGCGACGAAATCCTTTCGGGGCGGACCCAGGACCGGAATGTCGCGCAGATCGCGAGCTGGCTCAACGTCCAGGGTATCAGGCTGAGCGAGGTGCGAATCATCGCCGATGTCGAGGAGCGGATCGTCGCGGCGGTGAACACGCTTCGGCAAAGCCATGATTATCTGTTCACCACCGGCGGGATCGGTCCGACCCACGACGATATCACGGTCGATTCAATCGCCGCCGCTTTGGGGCTCGAGGTCGTCGTTCACCCCGAAGCGCGGGCGGCTCTCGAGGGCTATTACACCAGCCGCGGCGGGCTGACCGAGGCGCGGCTGCGCATGGCGCGGGTCCCCAGTGGCGCCGAACTGATCCCCAACCGAATGTCGGGGGCCCCGGGAATTCGCCTTGGCAATCTGCTGATCCTTGCCGGAGTGCCGCACATCACCGCCGGGATGCTCGACGCGCTGACCGGGACGCTCGAGGGCGGCAGGCCGCTGGTGTCGGTGACGCTTGGTGCCTGGGCAGCCGAGAGCGAGGTTGCCGATTTGCTGCGCGCGGCCGAGCACGCCAATGACGGAGTGTCAATCGGAAGCTATCCGTTTTTCCGGGAGGGCAGGGTCGGGGCCAATTTTGTGGTGCGATCGGAGGATGAGGCGCTGGCGCGGCGGTGCGCGGGCGAACTCGGCGCGACCTTAAGCGAGGCGGGGTTCGCTGTATTCGAGGGCGGGATTTAGGGATTTTTTGGGGAAGAGTCGCCATGCTTTCGTCGGCGCTCCGTGTCGCCCGGCCCTTCGGCCGGCGCTCCATATTCAGTCATGCCCCCGGCATGACGGAATATGGAGCGGGTGAAGGGAATCGAACCCTCGTCGTAAGCTTGGGAAGCTTCTGCTCTGCCATTGAGCTACACCCGCTCGAGCGATGCCGATTGCCACAGGCGATGCATGCCGGTCAACGCGCGGGGCTGCTCCTTGCGCAAAGATTCCCGGCGAAGATTTCCAGCGCAAGGGCTTAGCGAAAGGGGGGCTCGTCGAAGCTGCGAAGCTTGCGCGAATGGAGCGCGTCGCCTTCGAGCTTGAGCAATTTCAGGGTCTCGATCCCGATCCGCATATGCTGGCTGATCGCTCGCTCGTAAAAGGCGTTGGCGCTGCCCGGCAACTTCAGTTCGCCGTGGAGCGGCTTGTCCGAGACGCACAGCAAAGTGCCGTAGGGGACGCGAAAGCGGTAGCCCTGGGCGGCGACAGTGGCCGATTCCATGTCGATCGCGACCGCCCGGCTCTGGTTGAAGCGAAGCGCCGACAAGGTGTAGCGCAATTCCCAGTTGCGGTCGTCGGTGGTGACCACGGTGCCGGTACGAAGCCGGGTCTTCAGGCTGTCCTCATCCTCCCCCGTGACCGCCGCGGCGGCGTCGGACAAGGCGGTCTGAACCTCGGCGATCGCCGGGATCGGGATTTCGATCGGAAGCACGTCGTCAAGCACATGATCGTCGCGCAAATAGGCGTGGGCGAGGACATAGTCGCCGATCGTCTGGCTTGGACGGAGCCCGCCGCAATGGCCGATCATCAGCCACACCGCCGGTCGGAGCACCGCGATATGGTCGCAGATCGTCTTGGCGTTGGACGGGCCGACGCCGATGTTGACGAGGGTGATCCCGCCGCCGTCCCTGGCGATCAGATGATAAGCGGGCATCTGGTGGCGGCGCCAGCTTCCGGCGGCGATTTCGGTCTCGGCATCGGGAAGCTCGCCTGCCTCGAACAGTCCGCCGGGAACCGCCAGTGCTGAATAAGGGGTGCCGGGCTGACGAAGCGCATCGATCGCGAAGCGGGTGAATTCATCGACATAGCGGACATAATTGGTGAACAGGATGAAGTGCTGGAAATCTTCGGCCGAGGTTCCGGTGTAATGCTTAAGCCGGGCGAGGCTGAAGTCGGTGCGCGGAGCGTCGAACAATGCCAATGGACGGGTCGGGTCGATCGACAGGTCCCACGCTCCGTCGGCGATTTCGTCGCCGATGTGAACCAGCTCGGTCGAGGGAAACCAGCGCGACAGCTCGGCCGCGGCGATCCCGTCGAGTTGAAGATCGTCGCCGCCGTCGAGCGCATAGGGGTAGGGGATTTCGCTCGCCGAGCGACCGACCGAAATGCGCACCGGATAATCGCGAATGAGATGGTCGAGCTGCGCGGAAAGATAAGCGCGGAACAGCGCGGGGCGGGTGATGCTCGCGGTGTAGATCCCGGGCTGGTTGAGCCGGGCAAAAGCGCGAGTGGGAACCAGCGGCGGGGTCTCGGCATCATATTCGAGGCGCAGCTCGGGATAAGCGAAGCAACCCTCGTCGCGCGCGCTGCGGTCGGGGCGCGCTCCGGTCGCTGCATAGATGACGAGCCCGGCGCGAAGATTGGCGACCGAACTCTCGTAGATAGCGCAAAGTTCGTCGAGGATCAGTGGAATCTGGTCGGTTCGGGTCATCGGGCGAGGATTGGCCGCTGAGAGGGTTCGAAACAAGCCCCGCGGGTGTTGCACTCGCGCCGGCGAGAAGCCAGTAAGAGGCAGCGGGGGGTGCAATCATGACGACACGGGTTCAACGCAATGACAATCGCCCGGGGAGCGGGGCGATGCTGGCGATGCTTGCACTCGTTCTTGCAGTCGGCGCGGTGGCCGCGGCGCTGCTCGCGGGCTATGGAACGGGCCGCGGCTGGTGGCCGTTTGCTGGCGGACTCGGAGCGCTTCGCTATTTGATGTTCGTCGCGCTCGCGGGGGTGCTGGTGGGACTGTTCGCGCGCTTCAGGCGCAGGGAGAGTCATATGCTGTCTGCGATCGCGATTATCGTCGGGCTGGCCTTTTCGGCCTATCTGCTGTCGCTTTATCGGACCGCAACTTCGGTCCCGGCGATCCACGACGTCACCACCAACCTCGATGATCCGCCGCAATTCGTCGCTTTGGAATTGCGCAAGGACAATCTCGACAAGATCCCCGATCTCGGGCGGCCGGGATGGGAGGCGCTGCCTCCGCTCGAGCGGTGGAAGGCGGTCCACGCCGAAAGCTATGGCGATCTGAAGCCAGTGAGGCTGGCGGTTTCGCCGGGCGAGGCAATCGGGCGCGCCGAGGCCCTGGCCCGGACACGCGGCTGGGCGATCGCTTCGGCCGAACCGCAAGCTGGGCAGCTCGAGGCGACCGCGACCACCCGCTTTTTTCGCTTCAAGGACGACGTCATCGTCCGCGCTCGGCCAGAGGGCGCGGGAAGCGTGGTCGATCTGCGCTCGGTCAGCCGGGTCGGGACGAGCGACCTGGGCGTGAACGCCAAACGGCTGCGCGACTTTGCAGAGGCGCTCGCCAAGGGTTGATTACTAAGCAGGCTTATTATTTTGGCCTTCATCAACTGGGTGCTGACGCCAGCGAGGCGAGCCTGCTCAACCTTTCGCGCAACATCGGCGGTTTGATCGGGGTCTCGCTGGTCACTCGCACGCAATCGCCAGACCGCGGATTGCCTGTCACCGACCAAATTCTTCAATCCGCGGCGACGACGGTTAATCGGCGGCGGCGAGGTGTCGGCCCAAAGCGCGTTGGCGCTGGTCGATGCCGAGATCAATCGCCAGTCGGCGTTCATCGCCTATCTCGACGACTTCTGGATCATGATGTGGCTGACAATGGTTGCAATTCCGTTGGTGCTTTTGCTCCGCCCCGCGCGTTCAGGAGGAGGTGGCGGCCAGCCGGTGATGGCCGATTGAACATCGACAGGAGTGCACAATGACCATGGTGCCAAGGCGACATTTGGGTCGGGACGGCCCATCGGTCTCGGCGATCGGGCTGGGCTGCATGGGAATGTCCGAATTCTACGGCCAGGGCGATGACAGCGAATCGATCGCAACGATTCATCGTGCGATCGAGCGCGGGGTCGACTTTCTCGACACCGCCGACATTTATGGCACCGGGAGCAACGAGGAATTGGTCGGTAAAGCGATCGCCGACCGCCGCGACAAGGTGTTCCTGGCGACCAAGTTCGGTAATGTGCGCGGGCCCGGCGGAAGCTTCGCCGGGGTCGACGGGCGGCCCGAATATGTCCGCTCGGCGTGCGAGGCGAGCCTCAAGCGATTGGGGGTCGAGGTGATCGATCTCTATTACCAGCACCGGGTCGATTCCGAAGTCCCGATCGAGGACACGGTCGGGGCGATGGCCGAGCTGGTCGAGGAGGGCAAGGTGCGCTTCATAGGACTGTCCGAGGCGTCGCCCGAGACCATCCGCAAGGCGCATTCGACCCACAGGATCACCGCGCTCCAGACCGAATATTCGCTGTGGAGCCGCGATGTCGAGGAGCGGGTACTTCCGACGGTGCGCGAGCTGGGGATCGGCTTTGTCGCTTATTCGCCACTGGGCCGCGGGTTCCTGACCGGCGAAATCCGCCGCGCCGACGATTTCGCCGAAGATGATTACCGCCGCTTCAATCCGCGCTTCATCGGTGAGAATTTCGACAAGAATATCGCTTTGGTCGACCGGCTGGCGAAAATGGCGAGCGACAAAGGGGTCACCGCCGCGCAACTCGCGCTCGCCTGGGTGCTTGCTCGGGGCAATGACATCGTTCCGATCCCCGGGACCAAGCGGCGAACCTATCTCGAGCAGAACATCGGCGCGGCCGAAGTTGGGCTCAACCAGGACGAGCTCAACGAGATCGACCAGATCCTTCCCCCGGGCGCGAGCGCGGGCGAGCGCTACAACGAGCAGAACATGGCCAGGATTGATCTGTAGGAAAGCCAAAAAAAGGCGGCCCGGAAATTCCCGGACCGCCCTTTTTGCGAATCGCCAAACCGTCGCCTAGCGCTTCGAGAATTGGAAGCTCTTGCGGGCCTTGGCGCGGCCATACTTTTTGCGCTCGACCACACGCGGATCGCGGGTCAGGAAGCCCGCGCGCTTGACCGTGGTCCGAAGCACCGGTTCGAACCGGGTGAGTGCCTGAGCGATTCCGTGAAGCACCGCGCCCGCCTGTCCCGACAGTCCTCCGCCCTTGACCGTGGCGACGACGTCATACTGCCCGGTGCGCTCGGTAATTCCGAACGGCTGGTTGATTACGAGGCGAAGCGTCGGGCGGGCGAAATAGGTTTCCTGGTCGCGGCCGTTGACCTGGATCTTGCCCGATCCGGGCTTGAGCCAGACCCGAGCGACAGCATCCTTGCGGCGGCCGGTGGCATAGGCGCGGCCGAACTTGTCGAGCTGCTGTTCGCGCAGCGGGGCTTCGAACTGCGGCGGTTCGACGGGTGCAGGACTGTCCTCGGCCGGAGCCTCGGGAGCGGCTTCGGCCGCGCCGGCTTCCGCTGCGGGCTGACCCGCCCTTGCAGCGGCGAGCGCCGCGAGATCGGACAGGGATTGACGATTATCGGACATCAGGAGCCCACCTTGTTCTTGCGGTTCATTGCCGCGATGTCGAGAGATTCGGGGTTTTGGCCGGCATGCGGATGCTCGGCGCTGTTATAGAGGTGGAGCGCGCGCATCTGGTCGCGCCCGAGCGGACCGCGCGGGATCATCCGCTCGACCGCTTTTTCAAGCACCCGCTCGGGAAAGCGGCCGTCGAGCACCTTGGCGGCGGTGATTTCCTTGAGCCCGCCGGCATAACCGGTGTGCTTGTAGTAGATCTTCTGTTCCGCCTTGCGCCCGGTGAATTTAACCTTGCCGGCGTTGATCACGACGACATGGTCGCCGCAATCGACGTGCGGGGTAAAACTCGGCTTGTGCTTGCCGCGAAGGATGTTGGCGATGATCGTCGCGACCCGACCGACCACCAGCCCGTCGGCATCGATCAGATGCCATTTCTTTTCCACATCAGCCGGTTTGATCGACTTGGTGGTCTTCATCAGCGCCTTCATGGGCGTGGACCTCGCATCAAAAAAGAGAAGCGCCAGCCCGAGGGCCAGCGCGTGACGCATGCAAATAGCGGGATGGGCGATTTAGTCAAGCAAATCCGGGCATTTTCTCAGGGTATCATGTTACCTTAAGAGAATAAAGCGTTCTGTTGTCCGGCTCGGATGTGGTAACTGAGGGTTGGTGGCTGACGCCGGGAGGA
>JBKKAQ010000082.1:0-6870 GCA_046714555.1 Sphingomicrobium sp.
AGCGCGATCATCTTGCGAATGGACATGGAGTCTCCCTTGATGTGTCCCCGCCTCGGCAGGAATGGAATGAAGCGACTGTGGCCGCACATCGCGCCTTGAGCAAGCCTTGCTTCGGCGCTAGGTTCGCGCTTCGTTCTGGTTGAGGGAGGGCCGCGTGGAACCGACGATAGTGATGTTGCTGGCATTGGCGGCACTTGTGCTCGGCGGGCTGATCGGATGGCTCGCGGCAAGCCGCGCCGCCGCGGCCAGTCGGGCAATCACCGAATCGCTTCGTCTCCAGCTCGATGGCGTGGTGACCGAACGCGAATCGCATCGCGGCGAAGCCGAACGGTTGCGCGCCGCTCATGGCGAGGTTTCGAACGAATTATCCGCGATTCGGGCCGGTCAGGAAGAACGCGATCGGTCCTTTGCCGCTCGGCTGGCCGACCAGAAGGCGAGCGACGAGCAGGCCAAGGAACGTCTCGCCGCGCATTTTTCGGAAATCGGCGGGAAATTGCTCGGCGAGGCGCAAAAATCCTTCCTCGAACGCGCCGACGCTCGCTTCCACCAGGCGGGCGAAAAGCATGAGGAAAAATTGAAGACCTTGCTTCAGCCGGTCGAGACCACATTGAAGCGCTATGAAGAAGGGCTTCAGCGGGTCGAGAAAGAACGCGTTGACCATTACGCCGGCTTGCGGGAAGTGGTCGATCAGATGCGCGTGGGGCAGGGGCAGGTTCGGGACGAAACCCGCAACCTCGTTAATGTGCTGCGCTCTGCACCAAAGCAGCGCGGACGTTGGGGAGAACAGAGTTTAAAAAATGTCCTTGAACAAGCTGGATTGAGTCCGTTCGCCGACTATCGCTCGGAAGTCTCAGTAAACACGGATGAAGGCACGTTGCGACCTGATGTTATCGTGCGCCTCCCGGGAGGGCGACAACTTATCATCGACGCGAAGTGCTCGCTTAACGCATTCCTGGACGCCAGCGATGAGGTCGATGATGCCAAGCGCACGGTACATTTGCTCGCACATGTTGCCTCGATTCGGAACCACGCCCAGCAACTTGGATCAAAAGCCTACTGGGCGCAGTTTGGCGATGCCGCTGACTATGTCGTCATGTATATTCCCGGTGAACATTTCTTAACCGCCGCGCTCGAGTTGGATGACAAGCTTTGGGGCTGGGCGTTCGAACGTCGGGTACTGCTAGCCACTCCAACGAACCTTGTTGCGATTGCGCGCACCGTTGCAAGTGTGTGGAGGCAAGAACGACTGAACGAGGCTGCCGACGAAATCGCGGCACTAGGCAAAGAACTCCATTCTCGCCTTTCGACAATGGCGCAACATATGGAGCGGGTAGGGAAGAATCTTTCGACGGCGAACAGTGCCTACAATCAAATGGTCGGGAGCTTCGAAAGTCAGGTCCTGACTCAAGCGCGCAGATTTGAAACTCTCGGTGCCGGTAGCGCCAAAGAGGTCGTCAGTCCCCCAATGGTAGAGGCGAGTCCGCGGCCGCTAACTAAGATTGTGAAGGTGTCGAACGAAGAGTGAACAAACCTCTTTCGCGGGGATGACGACCGTGCTAGGAAGAATCTGTCAGATCGCATCGACCGAAAGTTATTGCTCTCACAGAAGACCCCGAAGATGGACACGCAAAGGGCATTTTACTTAGGCGCTCTCAACGTCTGACAAATACATGGAGGTTGAAATGGCCCAGGCCCTTTACACCTCCGTAAAAACGCCTCGTGGGAGGTGGGCCGTTGTGCTGCTCGATAAATCGGGCAAATCGAAGCTTACCCTCCCTTTTGAATGCGGGACGGAAGAGGAGTGTCGGCGATCGGCCGAAGCATACACACACCTTTTCACTTAAACGGAGGTTGGCCGAGCTCTTCTTAAGCTCGGCCTTTCCTTAATAAGCCCGCTCCAGCGCGATCGAACCCGCGGCGTTCGACAAGGTCAGCCGGTCACCGCCGCTCCAGCTCATCCGCATCGGCTGCAACAGCACCGCGCTCCCCTTGGCTTCGAAATCCCACGACGGACCGGGGCAGGCCATTTCGGTCATCACCGTCCCGCTGCTGACCAGCACGTCGCCCTCGACTCGATAATCCCCGCCGATAGCGTTGCAGCCGAACCGCGCGCTCAGCCTCGGGCCTTCGAACGTCATGAAATAGCCTTCGCCTGGCGGCGTCGCGAGCGCGTTGATCGCCGCCACCCGCCAGTGGGTTCCGGCCAGCGCGGCCGGCGCGACCGCCTCGCCGCCGCAGCCCTGGTACGAAGCGCCGTCGACCCCTAATTGAACCTTGTCGGGATAGACCCGATCGCTCATTCCGTCGCTGCACCTGGCGTGGACGATGTTCACTTTGATCCGCGGCGTCTGGTAGATTTCGCCAGCCACGCCGATGATCGGCCTGGGAGTAGCCTCGATCACTCGGGTCGGCCCATTGGGCTCCTCGAAGACCATCTCGCGCGGGGTGATGGTCAGCGCCCAGAACGGCTCGGTGCCGAGCGCGCGATAGACGCCGATGCTCGAAGCGGGAGGCGGCGGCGGCGCGGCCTGGCACCCCGCAAGCCCGGCGAGCAAAGCGAGGGCGGCGGCGATGCGAAGCGACTTGGTCATGCTGCAATCAGCGAACGGCGGCGCGCCCGGTTCCGTCAGCTTCGCCAGCTCGCCTTGACCTGGAACGCCATCACCGCCGCCGCAACCGCCGCGTTGAGGCTGTCGGCGCGCCCCGCCATCGGAATCTTGACCGTCAGGTCGCACTCGGCCTCATAGGCTTGCGGAAGCCCCTGCTGCTCATTGCCGATCAGGATGAAGCACGGCTGCTCATAGCGCGCCTCGAGATAGTCGCTGTCCGCCTTGAGGCTGGTTCCGACAAGCTGCCCCGGCGCGCTTCTCAGCCACGCAACGAACTCGTCCCACCGCGCGCTCGCTACCTGCTGGGTGAAGATCGCCCCCATCGATGCGCGCACCGCTTCGACCGAAAAGGCGTCGGCACTGTCGTCGATCAGGATCAGACCGCCCGCGCCGACCGCATCGCCGGTGCGAAGGATCGTCCCGATATTGCCCGGATCGCGAAGCGCCTGCGCCACCAGCCACAAGGGCGCCGCGCTCCGCTCGATGGTCGCGAGGGCGGTGTGCGGCTGGCGGAAGGCGCCGATCAGCATCTGCGGATTATCCTTGCCCGACATCTTCGACAGGATCTCGGCGCTGGTCTCGATCGCCTCGCCCCCCGTCGCTTCGGTCTCGGCGATGATCGCCGCGGCGAGCGGGTGGGTTCCGCCGATTGACGAGAAAGCGATGATTTGGGGCAAGCGCCCCATCTCGCGCGCCTCGGCGATGATCCGCAGCCCCTCGGCAAGGAACAGCCCTTCGTCGCGCCGCGCCTTCTTGTCGCGCAACGATCGCAGCCGCTTGACCGTGGAGTTTGAAAAGGCGGTGACCAGTCTAGGCATATGCGCCCGGCATCAATCCTCGCCGAAGCGACCCTCGACCAGTGCGACCAGCTTGCTCAGCGCATCGTCCGGATCGACCCCCGAAACGTGCAGAATGATCGAATCGCCCATCGCCGCGCCGAGCATCATCAGCCCCATGATCGAGGTTCCGCATACCCGGCTGCCGTCCTTTTCGACTTCGATCAGCGCCTCGAGCTCACTCGCCATTTTGACGAACTTCGCGCTCGCCCGGGCGTGGAGCCCGCGACGGTTGGTGATCTCGATCTCTTGCGAAACTGCGGTCAAGCCGCCGCTTCCCCGAGGATTTCCGACGCGACCGAAATATATTTACGCCCGGCATCGCGCGCCGCCGCGACCGCCGCCCTGACCCCCATCACCTTGCGCGCCCCCTCCAGCCTGATCAGCATCGGCAGGTTGACCCCCGCGATGACCTCGATATTCTCGCTCTTCATCAGGCTGATCGCAAGGTTCGACGGGGTTCCGCCGAACAGGTCGGTGAGAATGATCACGCCCTGGCCCAGTTCGACCCGGCCGATCGCTGCGGCGATGTCCTCGCGCCGTGCTTCCATGTCGTCTTCAGGGCCGATGCAAATGCCTTCGACCGCGTCCTGCGGCCCGACGACATGTTCAAGCGCGGTGATGAACTCGACCGCCAGACGGCCGTGCGTCACCAAAACAAGTCCGATCATTCACTCACCTGAAAACTCACTGGCGCCATCGTCCGGGCGTCCCGGAAGCTCCTCGATCGTGTCGCTGGGCGTCGAAGCGAGGTCACGGTGGCGGATATTCGGCGAAAAGCCCGCGCGGCGCAACCGTTGAGCCATTTCGACCGCCGCGGCGACCGATCGATGCCTTCCGCCGGTGCAGCCGAACGCCACCGTCAGATAGGCTTTTCCGGCGTCGTAATAACGCGGGATGAGATCACGCAACAAGGTTTCGATGCTGTCCATCGTCCCCGCCCAGCCCGAATCGTTCGCGACATAATCGCGCACCGGCTGGTCGAGCCCGGTCAGCGGGCGAAGCTCGTCGACCCAGTGCGGATTGGCGATGAAGCGCATGTCGAACATCAGGTCGGCGGTGCGCGAAGCCCCGCGAGCGAAGCCGAACGAGCTGATCGTCAGCACCGGCTGGTCGGCCTTTCCGCCATAGCGGCGGCGCAATTCGTCGCGAAGCTCGGCGGGCTTGAAGTCGGTGGTGTCGAGCACGCTGTCGGCCGAATGCCGAAGCGCCGCGGTCAGCCCGCGCTCGCGAGCGATACCGTCCTCGGCGGGACGGTCGAGCGCGAGCGGATGTCGGCGGCGGGTCTCGTCATAACGCCGAACCAATTCGCTCCCGGCGCAATCGAGGTAGAGAATTTCGGGCGAGACCCCTTCGATCGACCGGATCAGTATGGGCAGGGCGTGGGCGTCGAACCCGCGGCTGCGCGCGTCCATCCCGACCGCCACCGGCACCGCGGAGTCGCTGTCCCGTCCGCCGCGAACGAACTCGGCGAGCAGGTCCATCGGCAGATTGTCGACGCAGTCCCACCCCATGTCCTCGAGCGCGTCGAGCACGGTCGACTTGCCGGCCCCCGACATTCCGGTCACCAGTAGCAGGCGCGGCAAAGGACGAGTCCCGCGCCGCGCTCCGGCCATCAGAGTTTGAGCCCGAGTCGATCGAGCGCGAGCGCTACCTTGGCCGGGGCCGAAGCGGTCATCGCGTCGACACTGATCAGCGGCAGCGCTATGCCGAGGATCGGACGTTCACGGCTGTCATCGGGCAATCGCTGGATTTCGCTGGTCAACTCGATCAGCAGCGCCACCGGCAGGTCGCCGGCACTTTCCATCTCGACGATACCAATCCCGCGGATCTCGAGCTTGCCGGCGATTGTCGGCGGAGCCGATGCGATCAGCCGCTTGCCGTCGCGGCGGATGATCGTCTGGTCATCGCTGACGAGGACGAACCCGCGGTCGAGCAGGCGAAGCGCAAGGTCCGACTTGCCCGAGCCCGAAGGCCCCGAAATCAGGACCGCCCGGCCGTCGAGCGCGACGCTGCTCGCGTGGAAAGTCTGCGACGACAGCCGCGCCTCGGCGGTCATGCCGGGCCCGCCGCCGGCAGGCAGATGGTAAAGCGCGCGCCCGACGGCGCATCGTCACGGTCTTCCACGTCAATCTCCCCGTCATGTCCCTCGACGATCGCCCGAGCAATCGCAAGCCCGAGCCCCGAATGGCGTCCGAAATGCTCGCCCTCGGGCCTTACTGAATGGAACCGGTTGAAGATCGCTTGTCGAGCTTCGTCGGGAACTCCGGGACCTTCGTCGTCGACCCGCACGCGGACTTTGCCGCCGACCCGCGCCGCGGCGATCTCGACCAGTCCGCCGGGCGGCGAAAAGGAAATCGCATTGTCGATCAGATTGTCGATCGCCCGCGCCAGCCGGCCGGGTTCGCCTAGCACCATCGTGCTTGCCCGGCGCGGGCGGGCAAAGGCGATTCGTACGTCACCGCCGGCTCGCCGGGCCTCGTTCGCGGCGACGATCTGCTCGATCAGCAGTCCCATGTCGACCATTTCAAATCGCGCTCGGGCAAGCTCTGCGTCGGTCCGCGCGGCTTCGGAAATATCGGTGATCAGCCGGTCGAGCCGCTGGACGTCGTCGCGCACCACGTCGAGCAATTGCTTGCGCAGCGCCGGATCCTCGATCCGGTCGAGCCCCTCGACCGCCGATCGCAATGACGCGAGCGGATTTTTTAGCTCGTGGGTGACGTCGGCGGCGAAGGCCTCGATATTGTCGATCCGTTGGCGAAGCGACTGGCTCATGTCGGCGACGGATCGAGCGAGAAGCCCGATCTCGTCGCGCCGCGACGGAAGTCGCGGCACCCTTACCGCGCGCGCCCGGCCAAGCCTGACCAGGTGCGCCGCCAGCGCCAGACGGCGCAGCGGCCGGACGATCGTCCGGGCGAGGAACAGCGACAGCAACAGCGACAGGATCGTCGCCAGCGCGAGCGCGGTTGCCAGCGAGGCGCGTTGGCTTCGAACCGTTCGAGTGAAATCGCGGTCGTTGGCGGTGACCAGAAGCAGGCTCCCGTCGTCAAGCACGACCGCGCTCGACAGCACCGGCGTCAGGTCGGGCGCTAGCCGCATTTCGCTGGTGACACGGCCGCTCGCGATCGCCTTGCGCGCCTCGGGCCAGACGCTTGCGTGGTCGTGTCCCGGCTCGACGAATTCGGCGCGGCTCGGCTCGCCGACCAAAGTATTGAATCCTCGGTCAAGCGCCCGTGCGACGTCCTTGGTCCACGCCTGGGTGGTCGGGTCGCGCAAGCGATAGGTCGGTCCGGTGACTCTCCAGCTATCGGCGA
Source organism: Sphingomicrobium sp. (assembly GCA_046714555.1). Classification (GTDB taxonomy): domain Bacteria; phylum Pseudomonadota; class Alphaproteobacteria; order Sphingomonadales; family Sphingomonadaceae; genus Sphingomicrobium. Next base: position 6,760 of record JBKKAQ010000082.1, read on the forward strand.
TTCGCTCCCCTTCGCGGCCGTATAATCTCACCCGGCTGCCGGTCGATCGCGCGATTTGCGCAAGAAATGTCTCGCGCTGCTCGACCGGCACTGCGCCGAGCGCATCGGCGG
>JBKKAQ010000083.1:0-9867 GCA_046714555.1 Sphingomicrobium sp.
CGCGAGATCGAGCCGCTAGTCCGGGCAAGAATCGCTGCACTGTTGAGCGATCCCCTTGAGGCAATCTCGAGCTCGGGCAGTGCGATCCCGTCACCTGACGAGCTCAAGGCAATCATGGAGCTGGGCAGGTCCGCAGCCTTCAGGCTGGCAGGGCCTCGCGCTCCGGGCGCTAAGCTGCTGCGCGATCTCGTTGCCGAAGTCCGGCTTGGCCGGGATCGGGTCAGGATCGTTCTCGACCCCGTCAAGCTGGGGAGCCTGCTTGAGTTCAATCTGTCCGGTGAGGCAGTGAAGCTGGACGTCGCAGCGTGCCTCAAACGGCGTGGAGGTGTGATGAGACTGATTACGCAGACTGGCAGCGCAGCCGTTCCCGCGGTTGATCAAACCCTCATCAAGACCATCATGCAGGGACGAACCTGGTGGGAGGAACTGCAGGACGATACGAGCCTGACCCTCGAAGGTCTTGCCCGACGCGAGAGCGTAAGCAGCGGCTATATTGTCCGGATCGTTCGGCTCGCCTTTCTGTCTCCCCCGATGCTGACCAGCGTGATCGATGGCACGGTCCCGGCGCATCTGACCGTCTCGCGGCTGACCGAGACCGGTGCCATCACTGCCCGCTGGGATCGCCAGCTCTCCTGACTCACAGCCAACCCCGGTTTTTCTCCGCGCGCCAATCCCAGACCTCGGGATTTCCCTTCAGAGAAAAGGCATATGTTGCAGAGAGTTGGCAACCGCAACTGGCCCTCTACAGGTCTGGTTTAGCGTCGAGAAGTGGCGGTTTGCCGGGATTGTTGCTGGACGGAAAACCCAGTCCTTACAATAGGTTGACTGGCTGGCGGATGGGGTGGGATTCGAACCCACGGTGAGCTTGCACCCACGCCGGTTTTCAAGACCGGTACCTTAAACCGCTCGGTCACCCATCCGTCGTTCACATTTCCACGCCTATCGCGCCGAAGGCGGGTCGTGCAAGGCGCGCGGTGAGGCAGTTGGGCGCGGGCGGCGATAGGCGCTGGCCTCGACGCGCCGCGCGGGAAGGACCGGAATGCGCATTGGAATATTGGCGATCGCAGCATTGGGGCTGATCGCGCTCGCACCGGCGGCGGCTCAGGTCGACCCGCTCGCGCCGCTCCCGGAAGCGCCGCCGCCGTCCGCGCAGTCGCCGCGCCGCCCGCCGCCCCCGCCTTCGTCGCAACCCCCGCCTTCGTCGCAGCCCCTGCCTTCGTCGCAGCCCCGGCCTTCGTCGCAAACCGCGCCGACATGGGTCCCGCTGACCCCGCCTCCTTCCTACAGCTTTCCGCTTCGCCCGGCACCAACCGGATTTGCCGCCTACAAGCTGGCCCTCGTCCAACGCGCTTGCCTCGCCCGCGCGCGCGAGGCGACGATCCAGAGCGTGGTGCCGTGGCTGGCGCTCAATGGCCGGGTGATCGAACTCGACCGCGCCCAGCCCGGCGGGACCGCCAATCCCAATTCAATTCCCGCCTTCGCGCCCTATCGCCGCCGCCATGTCAACGACGCTCTGATCCGGGGCGGGGCCTCGCGATACTGGGCCAATCGCCCGCGGCTCGAAGCGATCGAAGCGCGCAGCGGGGTCGAGGCTTCGGTGCTGATGGCGATCTTCGGGCATGAAACCAGCTACGGCGCGGTGACCGGAAATTTCGACCTGCTCGAAGCGCTTGCAACGCTCGCCTACGAAGGCCGCCGCCGCGCATTTTTCGAAGGTGAATTCATTGCCGCATTGAAACTGCTCGACAGCGGAGTTCCCCGCTGGCGGCTCAAGGGCAGCTGGGCGGGGGCGACGGGCTATCCGCAATTCATGCCCTCGAGCGTGCTTCGCCTGCGCACCGACGGCGACGGCGACGGCCGCGCCGACATCTGGTCGAACCAGTCCGACGCGCTCGCCTCGATCGCCTTTTATCTGCGCGATGCCGGATGGAAGCCCAATGTCCATTGGGGCATCCCGGTGCGGGTTCCGGCCTCGCTCGACCGCTCGGCGATCCGCACCGCTCTGGTCGCACCGCGCTGCGCCCCGGTCTATGCCCGCCACAGCCGCTGGCTGAGGATGAGCGAATGGCGCTCGCTCGGGATCGTCCCTCTCGGCCGCGGCTTGCCCGATACCGAGATGGCGACCCTGCTCGAGCCCGACGGGCGCGCTTCGACCGCTTATCTTCTGACCAATAATTACCGTGCGATCCTCGATTATAATTGCTCGAATTTTTACGCGCTTTCGGTCGGGCTGCTCGCCGATGCGATTGTCGGACGCTAGGCCTCGCGCGGCGGGCCAAGCGGCGATAGAGGAGGGGGCACCATCGCTTTTGTTCGGAGTCGCCCAGCCTCAATGACCCGCCCCATCCTGTTCACCACCTCCGCCGCTCTGCTTTTCGCGACCTCCGCGTCGGCGGCGGCGCCGCCTTACGAAACCCCGGCGCCGATCGCTTATCTGATCGACCTGAGTTCGGGCGCCGAGGTTCTCGCCAAGGATGCCGACCGCCGCATTCCCCCGGCGTCGATGGCCAAGATGATGACCAGCGAAGTCGCGTTCGAACTGATCGACCGCGGCGAGCTCGCCTTGGCCAGGATGTGCACCGTCCGCCCCGAAACCTGGGCGAAATGGCACGGCCCCGCGGCGGGATCGACGATGTTCCTGTCACCCAATGAACAGGTCAGCGTCGAAAACCTGCTTCACGGGATCGTTACCTTGTCGGGCAATGACGCTTCGGTGGTGCTCGCCGAATGCATCGCCGGGACCGAGCCCGCCTTCGCCGCCCGGATGAATGCGCTCGGCGCCCGGCTCAGGCTGACCAACAGCCGCTTCGGCAATTCGAACGGCTGGCCCGACGAGGGCGCGACCTATGTCACCGCTCGTGATCTCGCCGCGCTCGCCCGAGCCTCGATCGAGCGCCACCCCAAGCTCTACAAGCAATTCTACGGCCAGCCGAGCTTCACCTGGGGCAAGACATTGGGCAAGGGCGACCCGATCACCCAGGGCAATCGCAACCCGATCCTCGGCAAGATCGCGGGCGCCGACGGGCTCAAGACCGGTCACACTGCAGAGGCCGGCTACGGCTTCACCGGCTCGGCCGAACAGAATGGACGCCGGCTGGTGATGGTCATCGCCGGGCTCACCAGCTTCAACCAGAGGATCGCCGAATCGGTCCGGCTGATGAGCTGGGGCTTCAACGCCTGGACCGCGAGGCCCCTGTTCAGCGCCAACGCCCGCGTCGGCACCGCCAAGGTCCAGCTCGGCAGCAGCGACGAGGTCTCGCTCGTCGCACCGCGCACCCTCGCGGTCACTCTACCCGCGGGGCTCGCCGGCGCTTCCAGGGTGTCGATCGTCTACGACGGCCCATTGAAGGCCCCGATCGCCAGGGGCCAGCACGTCGCCGACCTCATCGTCACCACCGCCGACACTCCGCCGCAATCGATGCCGCTGGTCGCCGGCGAAGCGGTCGATGAGGCCGGCTTCTTCGGCCGGCTGTGGATCGGCTTCAAGCAGCTCGTCGGAATGGCGTGACCCCTCGCTTGATCAGCGGAAAATTCATCAGCCTCGAAGGCGGGGAGGGGGCGGGCAAGTCGACCCAGGCCCGCGCGCTCGCCGCCGCGCTCGCCGCCCGCGGGATCGACTGCCTCGTCACCCGCGAGCCCGGCGGCAGCCCCGGCGCCGAGGCGATCCGCGATCTGCTCCTGACCGGCGACGAAGCCCGCTGGTCGCCGCGCGCCGAAGCCTTGCTGTTCGCCGCGGCGCGCGCCGACCATCTCGAAAAGACCATTCGCCCCGCGCTTGGCCTCGGCCGCTGGGTGGTCAGCGACCGCTTCCTCGACAGCTCGCTCGCTTATCAGGGCGGCGCGGGCGGGCTCGGGCGCGCCGCTGTCCGGGCGCTTCACCGCTTCGGCAGCGAGGACTTCCTCCCCGACCGCACCCTCGTCCTGCTGCTCGACGAGGCCGGGGCCCGCGCTCGCGCCCGCGATCGGTCGGGCAGCGACCGCATCGGCGCTCGCCCCGCCGCTTACCACCGAGCGGTCGACGCCGCCTTCCGCCGAATCGCCGAGGACGAACCCCAACGCGTCCGCCTGGTCGACGCCTCGGGCACCGCCGCCGACGTCACCCAGCGCCTGCTCGCCGCGATCGCCGACCTGTGATCCACGGCCAGCCCCGGGCGCTCGAGCAATTTACCGCCGCCTGGGAAAGCCGCGCGCTCCACCACGCGTGGATTCTCGCCGGTCCGCGCGGGGTCGGCAAGGCGAGCTTCGCGCGCGCCGCGGTCCGCCGAATCCTCGCCGATTCGGCGGGCGCGCGAAGCGATCTCCCCGGGCTCGACACCGCCCCCGACCACCCGATCGTCCGGCTGCTCGACGCGTCAAGCCACCCCGATTTCCGCCTGCTCGAGCGGCTCGAGCGCCCCACCGGCGGGCTCGCGCGCAACATCAGCGTCGAACAGGTTCGCAGCCTCGGCGGACTGCTCGGCTCGACCCCGTTCCTCTCGCCATGGCGAGCGATCGTCATCGATTCGGCCGACGACATGGAAGCCCCGGCCGCCAACGCGCTGCTCAAGATGCTCGAGGAGCCTCCCGCTTGTTGCGTCTTCCTGCTCGTCAGCCATGCCCCAGGGCGGCTGCTCGCGACGATCCGCTCGCGCGCTCGCACGCTCGACTTCGCACCCCTCGACGACGCCGCCATGACGTCAGTGCTCGGATCGGCGCTTCCCGCCTCGACCGCCGCCGAGCGCCAAAGACTCATCGCGCATGCCCACGGCTCCCCCGGACGAGCGCTCGCCTTCGCCGAACTCGACCTTGCACCCCTCGAACAGCAAGCCCTCGCGATCCTCCGGGAAGGCGATCCGACCAACGCCCGCCGCTCGAAGCTAGCCTCGGCGCTCGGGCTCAAGGCCGCCGCTCCGCGCTACGCCGCCTTCCTCGATCTGGTCCCGTCGCTGATCGCCCGCGAAGCCCGTATCCTTGCCGGCGCCCACCGCCAGCGAGCGCTCGACGCCTACGCCCGCGCGCGCGAGGCAAGCGCGCTCGCGCCGCGGCTGTCGCTCGATCCGGCAGCGACCGCGTTCCGGCTCGGCTCGATCCTCGCCTCGATCGCCGCCCCTGCCTCGTTGAAGCCCCCGCTTCCTTGAAGCCCCCCGCTTCCTTGAAGCCCCCCGCTTCCTTGAAGCCCCCGCTTCCTTGAAGCCATAGCCTCTGGCGGCTAGGGGCGGGGACATGGCCGAGCCCTTCTACATCACCACCGCGATCAGCTACCCCAACGGCCGCCCGCACATCGGCCACGCCTATGAAGCGATTGCCGCCGATGCCATCGCGCGCTTCCACAGGGCGCGCGGGCGCGATGTCCGCTTTCAAACCGGCACCGACGAACATGGCCTCAAAATGGCTCAGGCGGCGCGCGCCGAAGGGCTCGACCCGGCGGTTTATTCGGAAAAAATGTCAGTGATGTTCAAGGATATGTGCGACGCTCTTGATATTTCATACGACAGATTCCTGCGTACTTCGGAGCCTGCGCATCACCGCGCCAGCCAGGCGATCTGGAGCGCCATGGCGGCGCGCGGCGACCTCTACCTCGGCCGCTATGAAGGCTATTATTCGGTCCGCGACGAAGCTTTCTACGACGATTCTGAGATCACCGAAGGGGAAGGGGGCAAACTTTCCCCGCAAGGCACTCCGGTCGAATGGACCGTCGAGGAAAGCTGGTTCTTCAAACTGTCGGCCTATGAGCAGCGCCTGCTCGATCATTATGCGGCCAACCCCGATTTCATCCTCCCCGAAAGCCGCCGCAACGAAGTCCTCCGCTTCGTCGAAGGCGGGCTGACCGATTTGTCGGTGTCGCGGACCAGCTTCGACTGGGGGGTCAAGGTCCCCGGAAGCCCCGACCATGTGATGTATGTCTGGCTCGACGCCCTGACCAATTATCTCACCGGCCTCGGTTTTCCCGACGGGGGCGAGCTTTACGACCGCTTCTGGCCCGCCGACATTCACCTGATCGGCAAGGACGTGGTGCGTTTCCACGCGGTCTACTGGCCCGCATTCCTGATGTCGGCGGGGCTCGAAATTCCCAAAAAAATCTATGGCCACGGCCATTTGCTCGTCCGCGGCGAGAAGATGTCGAAGAGCGTCGGCAATGTCGTTGATCCCGCCGAAATGGCGGATCGCTACGGGGTCGACGCGCTGCGCTATTTCCTGCTCCGCGAAGTGACCTTCGGTGCCGACGGAAGCTATAGCCACGAAGCGATCGTCAACCGGGTCAATGCCGAGCTTGCCAACAGTTTCGGCAATCTCGCCCAGCGAAGCTTGTCGATGATTTTCAAGAATTTGAACGGCATTGTTCCACCGCCGGGCGAAGCCGCCGAGGACAAGAATCTGCTCGAAACGGTCGAGCGGGCCTGCTCGGTGACCCTCCCGGCCGAATTCGAACGGCTCGCTTTCTCGACCGGGCTCGAAGCCTGGATGGCCGCAGTCTTCGCGTGCAACGCTTATGTCGATACCGCCGCCCCTTGGGCGCTGCGCAAGACCGATCCTCAGCGGATGGCGCAGGTCCTCGGAACCCTGGCCGCCGCGACCCGGACGCTCGCTCAAGCGGTCGCTCCGGTCGTCCCGGGCTCGGCGCGCAAATTGCTCGATTTGCTCGACAGCGGCGCCGGGGGAAAGCCGATTGCCCAGCCGACCCCGATCTTTCCGCGGCTCGAGCTCGAGCTTGAGCCATGCTGAGCCCCCTTTTGAGCGCGCCCTTATGCTGATAGACAGCCATTGCCACCTCAATTACCCCGGGCTGGTCGATCGCCAGGACGAGGTGCTCGCCGCCGCGCGCGTCGCTGGGGTGGGGGGCTTCCTCAACATCTCAACCCGCCAGGCCGAATGGGATGACGTCATTTCCGCGGCCACGCGCAATTGCGACGTCTGGGCAAGCGTTGGGGTCCATCCGCACGAAGCCGACGCGCATCCCGACCTCGGCGCCGCCGCTCTGGTCGACGCCGCGCGCCACCCCAGGGTCGTCGCGATCGGCGAATGCGGGCTCGATTATTATTACGACAAGTCCGATCGCGCTTCGCAACGGACCCGTTTCGCGGCGCATATCCTTGCCGCTCGGACCAGCGGCTTGCCACTCATCATCCACAGCCGCGATGCCGAACCGGACACCGCCGAAATGCTGGCCGATGCAGTCGCGGCGGGCGGGGTCACGGGCGTGCTCCATTGCTTCACCGGAAGCGCCGATCTCGCCGCGAAGGCGCTCGACATCGGCTTCTATATCTCGCTCAGCGGGATCGTCACCTTCAAGAATGCCAAGGACTTGCAGGAAGTCGCCAAGACGATCCCACAGGACCGGCTGCTGGTCGAAACCGACTCGCCCTTCCTCGCCCCGGTGCCGCACAGAGGCAAGACCTGCGAGCCCGCCTTCGTCGCCGATACCGCCGCCTTCGTCGCGGGTCTGCGCGGGGTCGAACCTGTCGATCTGGCTGCGTCGACCACCGCCAATTTCTTCCGATTGTTCGCCCGGGCGGCTGCGTGAAATTGACCATACTCGGGTGCGGGACATCCTCGGGTGTTCCGCGGATCGGCGGGGACTGGGGGCGCTGCGATCCCAACGACCCGCGCAACCGCCGGTCCCGCTCGTCGATTTTGCTCGATAGCGGCGACGAGCGGCTGCTGGTCGATTGCGGCCCCGACATGCGCGAGCAATTGCTCGCCGCGGGGGGGCCAAGCCTCACTCGAGTGATCGTCACTCACGACCATGCCGACCATTGCCACGGGATCGACGATCTTCGCCAGGTCGCTCATCAGCTCGGGCAGCCGGTCCCGCTCCATGCCCGAGCCGAAACTCTACGCCGGCTCGAATCGCGTTTCGCTTATGCCTTCGCCGGAACGCCGCTCTATCCGCCGGTGATCGATCCCCAGGTGATCGACCGCGACATGGGCTTGGGCAACGCGATCCTGCGCTTCACCGACCAGCCGCACGGCGGGATCACCTCGCTCGGGCTGCGCATCGAAGAAGGCGGCAAGTCGGCGGTCTATGCGATCGATTTCAATGGCTTGAGCGACGGCATGGCGTCGCTGTATCAGGGAGCCGATCTGTGGATCGCCGATTGCCTGCGCCGCCACCCGCATCCGACCCATGCCCATCTCGACGCGGTGCTCGGCTGGGCGAGCGATTTGCGTGTCGGACAATGCTTGCTCACTCATCTCGACAACAGCATGGATTTCGCCACCTTGTCGGCCGAGCTTCCCGATTGGGCGGCTCCGGCGTTCGACGGGCAGGAAATTTGCTTGTGATGACCAACGACATGATGCTCGGCGGGCTTTATCTGCTGATGGCGATCATGCTCGTCGCGGGCTCGTTGATGTCGCGGCGCGAACGCACCGCCAGACTCTTGGTGATGGCGCTCGCGTGGAGCGCGATCTTCGCCGGGGGCTTCGTCCTGTTCACCTTCCGCGACAATCTCGGCTGGGTCGCCCAGCGGCTTCGCTCCGAAGCGACCGGGGCGCCGGTGGTCGAGGGCGCCGAGATCCGCATTCCAATGGCGATCGACGGGCATTTCTGGGTCGAAGGCGCGATCAACGGGGTCCCGGTCAAATTCCTCGTCGACAGCGGCGCGACCATGACCACCATCGGGCCAGGCGAAGCCCGGCGTGCCTCGGTCGCGCTTTCCGCGCGCGATCAGCTCGTCCGCACCGGCAACGGAATCATTCGCGTCTCGAGCGGCCGCGCCCAATCGCTTGCGGTCGGCCCGATCCAGCGCTCCGACATCGCGCTCCACGTCGCCGACACCGACGGCCTCAATGTGCTCGGAATGAACTTCCTTTCATCGCTCGATCGCTGGGGAGTCGAAGGCCGCTGGCTGATCCTGAAGCCGTGAGGGAAAGAACCGCCGTCGTTGAGTCACCATTTAACATAATGCATATTATCATACTCTAACTTGAGAAGGCGGGGAGCCCCCCCGAAGCCCCGATGACCCTCGACCGACTGACCGCGATCATGCGCCGGCTTCGCGATCCCGACACCGGCTGCGAATGGGATCGCGCGCAAAGCTTCGCGACCATCGCCCCTTATACGATCGAGGAAGCCTATGAGGTCGCCGACGCGATCGACCGCGGCGACATGGCCTCGCTCGCCGACGAGCTTGGCGATCTCGCGCTCCAGATCGTGTTTCATTCGCAGATCGCGTCCGAGGCCGGTCATTTCACCCTCGACGACGTGCTCGACTCAGTCTGCGCCAAGCTCGAGCGCCGCCACCCGCATATTTTCGGCACCGCCGCCGCGAGCCCTGGCTGGGAGGCGCTCAAGGCCGAGGAACGCAGCGCTGGCGGCGACCTGAGCGCTCTCGCCGGGGTTGCGCTGGCGCTTCCCGCGCTCGAACGTTCGGTCAAGCTCCAGCGCCGCGCCGCGCGCACCGGCTTCGACTGGCCCGACACACAAGGCCCGCGCGCCAAGATCGCCGAAGAGCTCGCCGAGCTTTCCGCCGCCCGCACCGAAGCCGAACGCACCGACGAATTGGGCGATCTTCTCTTCGCCGTGGTCAACCTCGCACGTCATCTCAACGTCGATCCAGAAGCTGCTCTGCGCCAAGCCAATAACAAGTTCGAGCGCCGCTTCCGAACGATCGAGCAAACCCCCGCTTTCGAAACCCTCGCACTGTCCGCCAAGGAAGCCCTGTGGCAACGCGCCAAGCGCGATCACAACGACTGAAACCGCGCCCAGTTCGCCGCCGACAGCCGCACCGCGACATGCACCATCTCGTCAACCATCCGCTGGTCGAGGATCGCGCCATGCGCATGCAACCACGCCATCCGCGGCCCGTCGCCTGCAGAAAGCTTGATCCGGTGCATCTCGGCGCGTTGCTGCAGCTTGGCCGCAAGCGCCGCGCCGAGCTGTTCTAC
>JBKKAQ010000084.1:0-10961 GCA_046714555.1 Sphingomicrobium sp.
GCTGGCGCGGGTCGCCTCGCTCGATCCCTTGCCGGTGAGCGCGTCGAGCAGCCGCTCCATCGCCGCGGTTTCGGTCGCCTCGCGCACCGCCAGCCGGCGCCGCTCGCGCTCGAGCCGGACCGCTTCCTCGACAAGGTCGCGGGCGATCTGCTCGACGTCGCGGCCGACATAGCCGACCTCGGTGAACTTGGTCGCCTCGACCTTGACGAACGGCGCGTCGGCGAGCCTCGCCAGCCGCCGGCTGATCTCGGTCTTGCCGCAGCCGGTCGGCCCGATCATGAGGATATTCTTCGGCGTGACTTCCTCGCGAAGCTCGGGCGACAGACGCTGACGCCGCCAGCGGTTGCGAAGCGCGACCGCGACCGCGCGCTTGGCGTCGTGCTGGCCGACGATATGCTCGTCGAGCGCGTCGACGATCGCCTTGGGGGTGAGTGAATTATTCATCTCGTGGGACACTTCCGTTCGCTTTGTCAGCCGGGCGCGCCAACGCTTTCGACCGTCAGCCGGTCGTTGGTGAACACGCACACCTCGGCGGCGATCGCCATTGCCCGGCGGGCGAGCTTTTCGGGGTCGGGCTCATATTCGGCGAGCGCCTTGGCCGCGGCGAGCGCGTAATTCCCGCCCGAGCCGATCGCGGCGATGCTGACATTGTCGCCGGCCTCGGGCTCGAGCACGTCTCCGTTGCCGGTCAGGATCAGCATCACCTCGGCGTCGGCGACGATCATCATCGCCTCGAGATTGCGCAAATATTTATCGGTGCGCCAATCCTTGGCGAGTTCGACCGCGGCGCGCATCAGATTGCCATTATGCTGCTCGAGCTTCTTTTCGAGCCGCTCGAACAAGGTAAAGGCGTCGGCGGTTGCCCCGGCAAACCCGCCGATGACCTTGGCTTCGGGGCCAAGCCGGCGGACCTTCTTGGCGTTGGGCTTCATCACCGTATTGCCCATCGATACCTGGCCGTCCCCGGCAATCACCGTTCGTCCGTTGGTCCTCACCCCGAGAATCGTCGTGCCGTGCCAGCTTTCCATTCAAGTCCCGCTCCGATCAGGGGCGCGATGTGGGGAGCGCGGTGCGGCGCCGCAAGCTCAGCGCGAATTGGCAAGGAGGAAGGCGGCGCTGTCGGCGAGCGCAGGGGTCTTGCCGCGGAACGGGCGCGACAGCGACATGGCGATATCGACATGGCTCTTGCCGGGGTAGAGCCTGAGCTCGACCGGCGCGCCGAGCGATTTCAATCGGGCGGCGAGCCTTTCGCTGTTGCCCGGGCGGACCACCGTATCGGCGGTTCCGGCAGCGAGCAGCAGAGGCGGAGCGTCGGCCCTCGCGAAATGGATCGGCTGGGTCTCCTCGGGTCTCGGCCAGTGGCCGAGCGCGTCGCGCCCGCGCATCTCGGTGAAAGGGTGGAAATCATATGGCCCGGCGAGCAATGCGGCGGCGCGGACAATCCCCGGATCGACCCCGATGTCGGTCAGATAATGGCGGTCGAGCGCGATCATCGCGGCGTTATAGGCTCCCGCCGAATGCCCCGCGAGGCTGATCCGCTTCGGGTCGCCGCCGAACCTCGCGGCATTGTCGCGCGCCCATTTGACCGCCAGCGCGGCATCCTCGACGAAGGCCGGGAAGCGAACCTTGGGGACCAGCCGGTAATTGGGGACCAGCGCGATGAACCCCTTCGAGGCGAACCCCGCGCCGGCGAAGCCGTAATCGCCGCTCGACCCCGCGACCCACCCCCCGCCATAATAGAAGATCACCACCGGGAGCGCCGCGGCGCCTTCGGAACGATTCGCCGGGGCATAAACGTCGAGCGTCAGCGCAGGGTCATCGCCGAATGCCAGTCCGCTCGCCACCCGCCTCGCCCCCGCCTCGCCCGGGATCAGCCGGTCGAGCCCGGTCAGCAGCCCCGGGGGCGAGCATCCGGCGAGCGCCAGCGCGAGCAGCGAGGCGCCGAGCCGGCGAGGGCGCGAGGGGGACTGGAACGACAAAAGCTTACTCCGGCAATTTGCAGCCGAACGCCCGGCGCTGCGCTAGGGTTGCGCGGCCGATCGACGCCGATCAGCGTTCGACCCCCTTGACCTTGCCCCAGGTCCGCGCCGCGGTGTAGCCGAGATAGCCCGTGCCGAAGAGCGCGTAGAGCTCCTCGGGAATTCCACGCAGGTACGCCGTCATCCCGTTGGCGATACCGGTTGCCATCCGCGGGTCGGCGGCGGCAATCAGCCCCATCGGGATCGACCACAGGATCAAGGTGTACATCATGTAGAGGAAGCTCGGGCGGGCACGGCTGGTCCACGGGTCGGGGGATTGGGCCTCGACCACGATCGCCTGCATCTGGACCGCGATCGTCGCGGCTTCCTGGTCGCCCTGGAGCTTGATCAGTTCGAGCTTGGCCTTGTCGCGCGCAAGCGGGTCGGGAATAATCTTGTCGAGCAGCTTTGAAACCGGCCCGATGATCGCGTCAAACAGTCCCATGATTGATCCTTTCCTTGTGCGACACGCGGCGAAAATTCGCTTTGGCCGCATTGGCAAACTTGATCAGGCTTGACCTATCCGGTTCGCAAGCCAGCCATAGAGGAACGCTTCATTGGCGGGCCGCCTTTCGGCCAGGCGAAGATAGCGTTCGCCCTGGAGCGCCTCGAGCGCACGCATCAGCACGGTCTCTCCGCCGCGCTTGCCGCGGACTTCGAGAAAGGCGTCGAGCGCAGCCAGCGTGGCCGGGCCGACCCGTCCGTCTGGAACCAGATCGGGATAATCGCGGCCATTGCGGTTGCGCTCGTGCGACCGCCAATGTGATCCCGAAACAGGTCGGTCCGCCGCGGTCGGCGGGATGATCGACATAACCGCCCTCGCGATCGATCAACGCCTCGATCAGCCCGTCGGCAATCCGGCTGGCACCGTCCTTTTGATTATCCATGAGTCTTCTCTCCACCCGAGTCGAAGCAATGATAACCTGTTTGGTTGTGTGTAGGAAAGGACTTTTACCATTATTGCGATTTGCAACCGCCCGCCTCCTCCCCTACCCTTCCACCGATGAGAGCCTTTTCTGCCCGAATGCTGATCGCGGCGCTGATCGCCGCCCCCTTGTCGCTCGCCGAGGCGAAGCTTGCGCCGCGCGAGGCGGAGATGGTGTCGAGCGTCGATGCCGGCGAGGCGCACAACCTCGCTCTGCTCGAAAGGCTGGTCAACCAGAACAGCGGCTCCTTGAACCTCGCCGGGGTCGAGGCGGTAGGGAAAATGGTTCGCGCCGAGCTCGAGCCTTTGGGGTTCGCGGTCGAATGGATCCCGCTCAGGCAAACCGGCCGGGCGGGCCATCTGGTCGCTCGCCACAAAGGCAGGCCGGGCAACAAGCGTTTATTGCTGATCGGTCATCTCGACACGGTGTTCGAACTCGATTCACCGTTCCAAAAATGGGTCCGCAAGGGCAATGACGGGTCGGGCCCGGGGGCAGCCGACGACAAGGGCGGGATCGTGGTGATGCTCGCCGCGCTGCGCGCGATGAAGGCTGCCGGAACCTTGAAGCCGGCAAATATCGAGATCGTCCTCTCCGGCGACGAGGAGGATAGCGGAACCCCGATCGCGCTCGCCCGGCGCGACCTGATCGCCGCTGGCAAGCGCGCCGATGTCGCGCTCGACTTCGAAGGGCTGGCGCAGGACGCGGGCAAGGACATGGGCTCGGTCGCCCGCCGCGGCGTGGCGGATTGGACAATCAGCGTCACCGCCCGAAGCGGGCATTCGAGCGGGGTGTTTTCCGAAGCCGCGGGCAATGGCGCGATCTACGAGCTTGCGCGGATCATCGATGGCTTCCGCCGCGAATTGCGCGAGGACAAACTGACCTTCAACGTCGGGCTGATCGGCGGGGGCGCCGAGGCGAGGCTCGACTCCGGCCGGATCAGGCTCGAGGCAAGCGGAAAGACCAACATCATTGCCGGACAGGCGGTCGCCCGCGGCGATCTGCGAGCGCTGACCCCCGAGCAATATCGGCGCGCCACCGCGAAAATGCGGAGCATCGTCGCGACCTCGCTGGCCGGCGCAACCGCTTCGATCTGGTTCGACGACGGTTCCTATCCGCCGATGGCGCCGACCGCGGGCAATCGCGCGCTGCTCGCCAGGCTCAACCTCGTCAACCGCGATCTCGGGCTCGAGCCGATGGGCGAACTCGATCCGTTGAAACGCGGCGCGGGCGACATCAGCTTCGTCGCCGGTGATGTCGACGGGCTGGTCGGGCTGGGCCCGGCGAGCCGCGGCGACCACACCCCGGCAGAAACCGTCGACATCGCCTCGATCGCCCGCCAGGCAAGGCGCGCCGCGATCCTGATGAGCCGGTTGGCGAGCGAGCGGCGCTAGAGCTGGTTCACGGCTCGACGTTCCCCTCCGGAACGGAGGATTAAACACTCTAGGAAGACGCCAAGTTCGGCTCCGGAATGGAGTTAGGGTTAATCGATTGTAGGAGGCTGAAGCCCAATTCCGTCGCGCCGGTGATCGGAGCGCCGATCGCACGGAAAGGGGTAAGAAGTGAAAGGTCGCGAGCCACGGATCAAGGTAATGATCCCCGCGCGGATCCTGTGCGACGACGCCTTCAAGGACGCCTGCATCCTCAACCTGTCGAGCCGCGGGCTGCTGCTTCAGACCTCCCAGCCACCGAGGCGCGGCGCCTACCTCGATGTGCGCCGCGGCCGCCACGTAATCGTTGGCAAGGTGGCCTGGTCGAAACACCACCGCTGTGGAGTGCGCACCCAGGACCCGCTGCCGATCGACGAACTGCTGAACGACCGCGAGCCGACGGGTTCGCCGCGGCTTGCGAATGACCGCCGGTCGGTCCAGCGCGCACCGTCGGACAATGAGCTCGCCCGACGCGCCGAACGCAACCGCTGGCGATCGCGCGCGTTCGAATTCGCCAGGCTGGCGATGTTCGGCGCGGCGCTTGCGACCACCGCGTTCGGGCTCGTCCGGCAAACCCTGGCGCGCCCGCTGATGCAACTCACCGCCCAGCTCAATGCGAGTTGAGGAAAGACGTTGAAGCGGCTCAGCCGCACGCGGCGAAGGCGCGAGCGGGGGCGTCGGACGGCGGGGTGACGAGGTCGGGGGTTCCCCCCAGCGTGATTTCGACCGCTCCCGTGCCATCGAACAGCCGGGCGACCGCGTTGGTCGTGTCGCCGGGGATGAAGCTCGCGGACCAGTGGGTTGCGTCCGCCGCGGCCTGGAGCGGAAGCGAGGCGGCCCGGCCGTTGCCGGTGAAGCTCAAAGTTCCGCTCGCCTTGGCCGCCGAAGCGTTGCGGGTGATGACCAACGTCCCGTCGCTGCAGTCGATCGTCAATTGCGCGTCGCCCCCCGCTGGGCCGAACGAGGCGGTTCCACCCGAAGCCGAAGAGCTCCAGCGCATCCCGTCGGTGCCGAGCGGAGTCGCGGCGCTCTGCTGTGCTTCGGCCGCCGAAGAATTGGCGGGGGCGGCGAGCCCTTCGGCGCTGGCATCGCCAAGCTGGTCGGCAGCGGGGGCGACAATGTTTTCGACCGGCTCGGCGGTGCAGGCGGCGAGCGCCAGAGCGAGCATGGCGAACAGGTTGCGCGAATTACTCATACACGGCCGAACGCGCGGATCATGCGCGGGTTGCTCGGCGGCGCGCGGGAGGCCAGCCATTGGTTCGCATCTACCGTCCGAACCTGGTCCGCGCCTGCTTGCCATACCGCGTCTTCCTCGTCCCCGGCTTGCCCTCGGTCGAATTGCCCGGCGATCGCGGCGCGCGTCTTTCCTGGACAGGGAGGCCGAGCTCGTCTTCCTCGAGGCGGCGGATTTCGTCGCGCAGGCGGCCGGCTTCCTCGAATTCGAGATCGGCCGCGGCCTTGCGCATCCGGCTCTCGAGATCGCCGATGTACGCGCGCAAATTATGCCCGACGAGGTGCGGACGGTCGTTGTCGCCGGTGTCGACCACCACCCCGTCGCGCGACGAGACATGAGCGATGATGTCGCCGATCTGCTTGCGGATGCTTTCGGGCGTGATCCCGTGCTCAATGTTGTAGGCAAATTGTTTTTCGCGGCGGCGGTCGGTTTCGTTCAAGGCGCGTTCCATCGATCCGGTGACCCGGTCGGCGTAAAGGATCACCCGCCCGTCGATGTTGCGCGCGGCTCGGCCGATGGTCTGGATCAACGAGGTTTCGGAACGAAGGAAGCCTTCCTTGTCGGCGTCGAGGATCGCGACCAGACCGCATGCGGGAATGTCGAGCCCTTCGCGAAGCAGATTGATCCCGACGAGAACGTCATAGACCCCGAGCCGGAGGTCGCGGATCAGCTCGATCCGTTCCAATGTCTCGACATCGCTGTGCATATAACGGACCTTCAATCCCGCTTCGTGGAGATATTCGGTGAGGTCCTCGGCCATCCGCTTGGTCAAAGTGGTGACGAGGGTGCGATAGCCCTTCCTCGCGGTCTCCTTAGCTTCGTGGACGAGATCGTCGACCTGATCCTCGACCGGCTTGATCTCGACCGGGGGGTCGATCAGCCCGGTCGGGCGGATCACCTGTTCGGCGAACACTCCTCCGGTGGCGTTCATTTCCCACGGCCCCGGGGTCGCCGACACGAACGTCGTCTGTGGCCGCATCGCATCCCATTCGTTGAAGCGAAGTGGGCGGTTGTCGATGCAGGACGGCAAGCGAAAGCCATATTCGGCAAGCGTGATCTTGCGGCGGTGATCGCCCTTGGCCATCGCCCCGATCTGCGGAACCGTCTGGTGGCTCTCGTCGACGAACAGAAGCGCATTGTCGGGAAGATATTCGAACAGGGTCGGGGGCGGCTCTCCGGGAAGCCGGCCGGTGAGGAAGCGGCTGTAATTCTCGATCCCGGCGCAGCTTCCGGTCGCGGCGATCATCTCCAGATCGAAATTGGTGCGCTGCTCAAGCCGCTGCAGTTCGAGCAATTTGCCTTCGATCTCGAGCTCCTTCAGACGCTCGGCAAGCTCGTGGCGGATTGCCTCCATCGCCTGCTTGAGGGTCGGGCCAGGCGTGACATAATGCGAATTGGCATAGACCTTGATGCTCTCGAGGCTGGCGACCTTCTTCCCGGTCAGCGGATCGAATTCGACGATGGCCTCGACCTCGTCGCCGAAAAAGGAGATCCGCCACGCGGTGTCTTCGTAATGCGACGGGAAGATTTCGAGATTGTCGCCGCGAACCCGGAAATTGCCGCGGACAAAGGCGGCGTCGTTGCGCTTGTACTGGAGAGCGACGAGCTTGCGGATGATCTCGCGCTGGTCGGCCCGGTCGCCCTTCTTCAGCGAAAAGATCATCGCCGAATAGGTCTCGACCGAGCCGATCCCGTAAAGGCACGAGACCGAAGCGACGATGATCACGTCGTCGCGCTCGAGCAACGACCGGGTCGCCGAGTGGCGCATCCGGTCGATCGCCTCGTTCACCGAGCTTTCTTTCTCGATATAGGTGTCCGAGCGCGGGACATAGGCTTCGGGCTGATAATAGTCGTAGTAGCTGACGAAATATTCGACCGCATTGTCGGGAAAATAGTTGCGAAACTCGCCGTAAAGCTGCGCCGCAAGAATCTTGTTGGGGGCGAGCACCAGCGCGGGTCGCTGGAGAGTCTCGTTCGGCTTGGGCGTGGTGATGGTCTTGCCCGCCCCGGTGACCCCCAGCAGCACCTGGTCCTGCTCCCCCGTCAACGCGGCTTCGGTCAATTCGGCGATCGCGGTCGGCTGGTCGCCGGCGGGGGTATAGTCCGAGCGAAGCACGAACGCCCGCCCGCCCTCTGCCTTGGCGGGACGCGCCGGGCGATGGGGCACGAAGGCCTGGCCGAGATCGGGCTCGGCCAGATTGGTGCGGATTTGAATCGCCATAGCCCGGGCATATGGTAGCTCGCTTAAAGCGGCGCAACGCCGTCCTGCCTGGGGAGAATGGCCGATGAAACCCGCCTTTTGCCTGTTGCCGCTGGTGCTTGCCGGGTGCAATTCGGGCCCTGCGGTGGAGGAGCGCGATACCCCGGTCGCCGAAGTAGCGGAGAAAGTGCGCAAGGCGGGCGAGGGCCAGCGCTTTCTTCGCCCGGGCAAGTGGGTGCTCAAAGCGACCTTGGAGGAATTTGACGCGCCGGGAATGCCGCCCGCGATGGGCGACAAGATGAAGGCGATGATGGCGAGCAAGCCGTCGACCGAGACCTGCCTGACCGAAGCCGACCTCAAACAGCCCAACGCCGACTTTTTCGGCGGCGGCGCGAACAATTGCAGTTACGACCATTTCACCATGGGGAACGGAAGGATCGACGCCAAAATGCGCTGTTCGAACTCCGGCGCGGCGCAAATAATGACGATGGCGGGGACCTATGACCCCGACCAGTATCAGATGCGGATGACCACCGAGATGGACGCGGGTGCGGCGATGGGGGCGATGCGGATGACCATGCGCGGCCAAGGCAGGCGCATTGGCGATTGCGGCGCGGCGAAGGGTTGAACCCGCCGGGTGCCCGCGCGTTTGCCCGCGATGAAGGTGAGCATTCTAATCAATCGTGGCGGCGGAAGCAGCGGGGGAGACGATGACGAGGCCCGCGAGCGGGTCTCCGCCGCGCTCGGCCAGGCGGGGATCGAGGGCGAGGTCGAGATCCTCGACGGAAAGGACATCGCGACCCGCGCCCGCGCTTTGGTCGATGCGGGCGCCGAACTGATCGTCATCGGCGGTGGCGACGGAAGCGTCAGCGCCGCCGCGGGGGCGGTCGCCGGAAGTGAGACCAGGCTTGGGATCCTGCCGATGGGGACGCTCAACCATCTCGCGCGCGATCTCGGCATTTCCTTTGACCTCGGCGAGGCGGCTAAGGTCATCGCTTCGGGCAAGGAGCGGGCGATCGATGTCGCTGAATTGAACGGGCGAGTTTTCGTCAATAATAGCGCGATCGGGCTCTACCCGTTGATGGTGATCGACCGCGAGGCGCAGCAGAAACGCCTCGGCAGGTCGAAGCGGCTGGCGATGCTGGTCGCGGCGGTCCGCACCCTTACCAATTATCACGAGCAGAGATTGAGGCTGAGCGTCGACGGCGGAAGCGAGCTGCTCGACACTCCGCTCCTGTTCGTCGGCAATAATGATTACCGGATCGCGCTTCCCGCTGCCGGCCGTCGCGATTCGCTCGACGCGGGGCATCTCGGCGTGCTGGTCATGCGCAAGAAGGGGCTTCCGAGCTTCATCGCGGCGACTCTTCGAGCGCTGGTCGGGCTGTCGCGCGAGGACGACATGGTGCATCTCGGACCGGTCGAGCGACTGCGGGTGAGCAGCGCGAAGTCGCAGCTGACGGTGGCGATCGACGGCGAGACCTGCCGCCTTTCGACCCCGCTCGATTATTCGATCCGCAAGCGCGCGCTCAAGCTGATCGCGCCGCTCGCCACTTAGCCAGCGCGGGGAGCCGACCGTTCGCCGCCCGGCGCTTCTCGCTCGCCGGTCAAAAAGCTTACCTCGTCGGCGACGATAAGAAGCACTCAAGCTAAGCTCCATTTCGGGCGGAAAGGCGGGGCTTCAAACCTTGCGGTTTGCCACCGCATCCATGGCCGATGGCCCGGCCCCTCCGCCTGTCGCAAACGCGCCACCCCATGCCTTAATTTTCGGTTATGGTTTCATTTTAGGCTTGCGTCTTAAAATGGTTGAGGCACTATGGATAGTAGCGCTGAGGGGGAATAGCTCAATACGTAGTAGTTGGGTGGGGAACGCGAGTTTTCCGCCCACGGCTGGTCCTGGCCTGTGGAAATCGGGGACGAAGCCAAGAAAACGTCCCGCCGCCCGCCAAAAGCGCGTAGGTTCGGGAGGATGGCACCGAGTCGAACATTATTAGAACGGACCGAGGTAATAAGGTCCGACATTGGACGGGGAATCGAGATGGATTTTGCAACCGGCGGCACCGCCGCGACCGAGGATCTGCCGCTCGCCAGCGAGCGCACCAGCAAGACGATCGACCCCAAGCGCCACGCGGTCGTCACTGACGACAGCCGCGACGCGCTTCTAACCGATTTCGGCAAGGACACGCTCAAGGACCGCTATCTGCTCCCGGGTGAAAGCTATCAGGACCTGTTCGCTCGTGTCGCCTCGGCCTATGCCGACGACGGCGCGCATGCCCAGCGCGTCTATGACTATATCTCGAAATTGTGGTTCATGCCCGCGACCCCGGTGTTGTCGAACGGCGGGACCGGGCGCGGCCTGCCGATCAGCTGCTATCTCAACAGCGTTTCGGACAGCCTCGACGGGATTGTCAGCACCTGGAACGAGAATGTCTGGCTGGCCTCGAAGGGCGGCGGGATCGGCACCTATTGGGGTGCGGTTCGCGGCATCGGCGAGCCGGTCGGCCTCAATGGCAAGACCAGCGGGATCATCCCGTTCGTCCGGGTGATGGACAGTCTGACTCTGGCGATTTCGCAGGGCTCGCTCAGGCGCGGCTCGGCGGCGGTCTATCTCGACGTGTCGCACCCGGAAATCGAGGAATTCCTCGAAATCCGCAAGCCGAGCGGCGATTTCAACCGGAAAGCGCTCAACCTTCACCACGGGGTGCTGGTCACCGACGAGTTCATGGAAGCGGTCCGCGACGGCGCCGAGTTTGCGCTCAAATCGCCCAAGGACGGCAGCGTTCGCGGAAGCGTCGATGCGCGCAGCCTGTTCCAGAAACTGGTCGAAACCCGCCTCGCGACCGGCGAGCCGTACATCATCTTCATCGACCAGGTGAACCGCTCGATGCCCAAGCATCACCGCGACCTCGGCCTCAGGGTCTCGACCTCGAACCTCTGCTCCGAAATCACGCTGCCGACGGGGCGCGACCATCTCGGCGCCGAGCGGACCGCGGTGTGCTGCCTGTCGAGCCTCAGCCTCGAGACGTGGGACGAGTGGAACGGCGACAAACTGTTCATCGAGGACGTCATGCGCTTCCTCGACAATGTCCTGTCCGACTACATCGCCCGCGCCCCCGACGAGATGGCGCGCGCCAAGTACAGCGCCGAGCGCGAGCGGTC